>NZ_JBFIGP010000492.1:0-1504 GCF_041602235.1 Paraconexibacter sp. | reverse complement strand
GTGCCGACCGCGGTCCCGAACAGGAGTCCGCTCACCCCCGCGAGCACCGGGCCGGGCACCAGCAGCATCCCGAGCACCGCGGAGATCGGCACGTAGGCCACGGGCGCAGCCGGCCCGAACGCGTCCACCCAGTCGCGCACGTCCTGCTGCTGCACGACATCGAAGACCCAGAACGCCGACAACCCGACGACGAGGAACGCGACGAGCACCCCGAGTCGCGCGCGTGGACCGAGCATCGCGACGGACAGTAGCGGGACCACCACGCACCCCCTCCGGGTGGTGCCGCCGCGACACCTGCACCGCGCCACTCGTCGACTACGGTCCCGCCCGTGCCCGACCCCGAAGAGCTCCGCATCGACGCCAACGGCATTACCTTCGGCGCCCTGTCGTGGGGGGCCCAGGACGCCCCGCTCGCCCTGCTCATCCACGGCTACCCGGACACGGCGTGGACCTGGCGACACCTCGGCCCCTACCTGGCCGAGCGCGGCTGGCGCGCCGTCGCCCCGTTCACGCGCGGCTACTCCCCCACCTCCCCCGCCCCGTCCGACCGGTACCGCATCGCCGACCTCGCGGACGACGTCCTGGCCCTGCACGCCGCGCTGGGCGGCGACGACCGGGCCGCCCTGATCGGGCACGACTGGGGAGCGATCACCACCTGGGCCGCGAGCACCAAGGCGCCCGACCGCTTCGCGCGCTACGTCGGCATGTCGGTCCCGCCGCCGGTCGCCCTGCTGAAGGCGTGGACGTCGCCGCGCACGCTCGGCGTCGCCGCCCGCCAGCTGCGCATGAGCTGGTACCTGGTGTTCAACCAGCTCCCGATCGCCGAGCGTGCGCAGTCGCGCGTCATCCCGCGGCTGTGGCGGGACTGGTCCCCGGGCTACGACGCCACCGAGGACGTGCGGCGCACGCTCGCCGCGCTGCAGCACCCCGAGCATCTGCGGGCCGCGGTGCGCTACTACCGCAACAACCTGCAGGGTGGGATCAAGGCGCTCTTCACCACGAAGCCGGGGGCACCCGTCCTGTACCTCCACGGCGAGCGCGACGGCTGCATCCAGGCGGCGCTCCCGCAGCTGTACCCCGAGCTGTTCGTGACCGGGAGTCGTATCGAGGTCCTCCCCGGCGCGGGCCACTTCCTGCAACTCGAGCAGCCGGACGTCGTCAACGCGCTGATCGCGGGCTGGCTGCAGCGCGCGGACTGACCCGGCGCCGCGACACGGACCACCCGCACGGCCGCGGCATAGAGTGGCGCCCATGTCCCTCAACGGCAAGGTCATGTTCATCTCGGGCGCCAGCCGCGGCATCGGCCTGGCGATCGCCCTGAAGGCGGCGGCGGACGGGGCGAGCATCGCGCTCGTCGCGAAGACCGCCGACCCGCACCCCAAGCTCGAGGGGACGATCTACACGGCCGCCAAGGCGATCGAGGACGCAGGCGGGCAGGCGCTGCCGATCGTCGGCGACATCCGCGACGGCGACTCCGTGGCGTCTGCCGTCGCTCAGGCTGTCG
>NZ_JBFIGP010000491.1:0-1518 GCF_041602235.1 Paraconexibacter sp. | reverse complement strand
GGTCGAGCGCGTGCGGGTCGCCGTCCCGGAGGACGTCGTGGAGCCCGCGTCGCCTCCCGCGGACGTGGTCGCCACCGGCGCCGCGACCCCGCGGAGCGTCTGCGCGGTGACGGCGGGGCCCCGCGGTGGGTCATCGGCGCCGACCACGATGGCGACCCCGGTGCCACCGCCGACGAGCAGCAGGAGGAGCAGCATGACCACGCCACGCCGTGTCCTCGGGTCGCTCCCGGCCGCCGCCACCTGGTCCCCGGCGCCTGGGTCCTCCCGCTCCGCTGCGTCCTCCCCCGCCCGCGGCGTGCCCGGGGCGCCGGGCGGCTCGACGACGGTCGGTGGTACAGCGGACGCCGAGGGGTCGGGTCGGCCGATCTGGCTCCAGTCGGACCCGCAGAGCTCGGCGGCCTTCGCCATCGTGTCGCGGAACAGGAACGCGGCCGGGACCACCGGGGTCCACGCGCGGTAGGAGATCCCCGCCTCCTCCATCGCGTCGATGCTGACCGCGCAGGTGTCGCACCCCTCGAGGTGCGCCGTGAGCCACGCCCGGTCGGCGGCGTCGCGCAGCTGACCGTCCTGCCGCATCGCGATCAGCGGCAGCGCCCGCTCGCACTCCGGTGAGGACGCGGCGATGGACGCGAGCGCGCTGCCCCGCAGCTCGTCACGGAGCTTGATCCGCGCCCGCGAGATGAGCTGGGCCACCGAGTTGCGGTTCATCTCCATGATGTCCGCGATCTCGTCGTAGCTGAGCTCCTCGAGCTCGCGGAGCGCCAGCACCTCGCGTTGCCGGTCGGGAAGCCGCTCGTTCGCGCCGCGCACGGACTCCTGGAGCGACCCGAGCATGGCGGCGCGCTCCGGGTCGAGCTCGATCGGGGCGCCGTCCCCCAGGAACGGGCGTGCCCCCGTCTCCGGGATCTCGTCGACCGCGTCGGCCTTCTTGCGACGCCCGATCACGTCGTAGCTCGCGTTGCGCGCCGCGGTGAACAGGTAGGCGCCGAAGTTGAGCTCCCGGTCCTGCAGCTTGGGCAGCCGCTGCAGGACCTTGAGGAAGGCGTCCTGCGTCGCGTCCTGCGCGTCGGCCTCGTTGCCGACGAGGCGCAGGCAGAACGTGTAGATCCGCTGCTCGTAGGTGTCGTACAGGCGCGCGAAGGCCTGGCCGTCACCGTCGGCGGCCGCCCGGGCGAGAGCCGCCTCGTCGAGCCCCGCGGACATGGCTGCGATGCTACTCCCCCGTCCACGGTGCTTCATCTCCCCGGGACGAGAGCATCGTCACTTCCCGGCCTTCTTGATCGTCAGCCGCCGCTGCACCACCTCGACGTTGCCGGCCCTGTCCCGCGCGGTGACCCGCAGGGTGTACCGGCCCCGCTCGTAGGCGTGCGACACCGTCGCCGAGCGCCCCTTGAGGGTGATCCTGGGCGTGCGATCACCGAAGTCGACGCGCACGTACTTCAGGCCGGAGCGACCGGTGCCGTTGCGGACGTCGTCGGCGGTGAGCCTGAACTTCAGGGTCTTGCCCGCCTTCCGGGT
>NZ_JBFIGP010000490.1:0-1521 GCF_041602235.1 Paraconexibacter sp. | reverse complement strand
GACGGCGGGGAAGACGAAGTCGACGTCGGAGCGCTCGAGGTGCGAGACCGGAGGCAGGATCACGTGCGCGTGGCGGGTCGTCTCGGTGATGTACATGTCGACCGCGACGTAGTGCTCGAGCTCGGCGAGCGCCTCGTCGAGTCGCCCGCCGTCGGGCGTCGAGAGCACGGGGTTGCCCGCGTAGCTGATGAGTCCGCGGACCTGTCCCTTCCCCGGCGTGAGGATCTCGTCGGCGAACCCGGCGACCGGGAACTCGTCGGCGTAGCCCTCGAGGCCACTCACGCGCTGGCGCCGATGGCCCCACTTGCGCGTGACCGGCAGCAGGCCCAGCGGGCCGAGCCCGTCGATCGCGGGCGTCGCCGCCATCATGCCGCCGGCCCGGTCGAAGTTGCCGGTGACGACGTTGAGCGCGTTGATGAGCCAGTGCGTGATCGTGCCGGTCCGCTGCTGGCAGACGCCGACGCGACCGTAGGCGACGGCGCTCGGCGCGGCGGCGAACTCGCGGGCGAGACGGGCGATGGTCTGTGCGTCCACGCCGGCGAGCGGGGCAGCACGCTCGGGGGTCCACGGCCGGACGAGCTCCTCGAGCTCGTCGAGTCCGTCGGTCTTCCCGGCGACGGCGCCGAGGTCGACCGACCCGTCGTCGAAGATCGTGTGGAGCATCCCCAGGAGGAGGAACGGGTCCCCGCCGGGCCGGATCTGGACGTGCTCGGAGGCATGGGCGACCGTCTCGGTGCGACGCGGGTCGACGACGACGACGTGGCCGCCGCGCTCGACGATGACGCGCAGGCGGTGCCGGGCGCCGGGTGCCGTCATGACCGAGCCGTTGGACACGGCGGGATTCGCGCCGAGCACGAGCATGTGGTCGGTGCGGTCGATGTCGGGCACCGGGAGGATCGCGAGCGTGCCGAACATCTCGTGCGAGGTGCGGTGCTGCGGGAGCTGGTCGGTCGACGAGGCCGAGTAGTTGTTGGCGCTGCGCAGCAGCGCCCGGATCGCGAAGAACGCCAGCACGGCCGAGGAGTGGGCGCCCGGGTTGCCGAGGTACGTCGCCACGCCGTCACGCCCGTCGCGGTCGATGATGCGACGCAGGCCGCTCCCGGCGAGTTCGAGAGCCTCGTCCCACCCGATCTCCACGAACTCGTCCCCGACCCGCTTGACGGGGCGCCGCAGACGGTCGGGGTCGTGGTGCAGGTCGGCGAGGGCGGCCGCCTTCGGGCAGATGTAGCCCTTGGACATGACATCGTCCGGGTCACCGGTGATGCGGAGGACCCGCGTGCCTTCCGACTCGACTTTGATCCCGCAGTGCGCCTCGCACAGCGTGCACTGCCGGTGAACGGTGGTGGTCATGGCGGCTCTCCCCTTCGACGCTCGTTCCCGCGAGTCTTTCATGCCTGCTCGGCAACGCAAGAGCACCGTTAAGAGCGACGACATGCTCGCGCCGTGACGTGTGCCGGGTGCGGTGTCCCAGCCTACGACGCTTGGCACGTGGCTGTTGCCGAATTCCTCGACGCCCCGCTG
>NZ_JBFIGP010000489.1:0-1532 GCF_041602235.1 Paraconexibacter sp. | reverse complement strand
GTCGAAGGCCTCGGAGAGGAAACGGCCGTCGTTCTGCGCGGGGGGATCGAGCCCGAGCAGACCGGCGACGGTCGTCGCCGAGTCGACGTTCTCGGCCGAGCCCTCGTTGATCAGCGTGTCGTCGAAGAACGGGGCGGCGGTCCCGCCGACCTCCTGGTCCTTCACGGCGGGCGACCCGCCGGTCACGACGAACAGGTTGTCGCGCGTCTGCGGCCCACCGTGATTGCCCGGGATCGGGTTGGAGAAGCCGCTCGGGTCGGAGAACGACGTGCCCGGCTTGGAGGTGACGAACAGGTCGCCGTGGCGCTCTCCGTCGACGTGCCACGCGGGATGCACGGTCGCCACCGTGTGCGCGGCACCGCCGTCGGCCGGGTTGTCCTCGCGGTAGAGCGCCTCCTCGACGCCGCTGCCGGCGAGCACCACCGCGCGCATCTTCGCCAGCAGCGCGAAGCGGTCGGGAGAGGTGCGGTCGTGCAGGTAGATCATGTCGACGGAGCCGTTCTCCACCACCGTGAACGCGTCGGACGGGACGCCGGCGCTCTCGAGCCGGGACGTGAGCGTGACCTTGGTGAGGGTCGTGTCCATCGAGTGGTCGCTCACGACGATCATCACCGTGCGATCCCACTCCTTGCGCGCCTTGAGCGTGTCGACCAGCCGCTTGATCTGCGCGTCGGCGTCGCGCACGGTCTGCTCGTAGGCCGCGCCCGTGCCGGTCGCGTGGCCCGCCGAGTCGACCTGGTGCAGGTTCACGAAGGAGAAGTCCGGCCGGGTGGCGTTCGGCCCCTGATACATCTGCGCGAGCACCGCGTCCATCACCGTGCCGTCGTCGAGCGCGTACCCGGAGATGGGGTTCAGCGGCACCTTCGAGCAGTACGCCTCGTCCTCCTCGGTGGCGTCGCTCCCGCACGGCGAGAAGATCACGTCGGCGTCGGTCTTCGCAGGGTCGACGGTGCGGCCCGAGAAGAGTCGGCCGAGCTTGGGCTTGCCCGTCGCGAAGGCGGTGACGTACCGGCCGGGGACCTGCCGCTTGGCGGCGGCGAAGAGCGTCTGCGCCAGCACGCAGTTGTGGTTCTCCCCCGACGTCACCGTCGGCGCCTTGGAGATGTCCTGGGGACCGGTGGCCTTGCACGAGTCGCCGTTCTCCAGCGGCGCGTAGAGCGCGAACTCGTTGCCGGGGATACCTGACCGGTTCCCGTAGGCCCCGGTGATCATCGCGGTGTGGTTGGGGTTCGTCTCCGCGACCATGATCGATCGCGACTCCTTGTAGTACGTCCCTCCGAGCGACTTCAGGAACGGCATGTTGCCTGCGTCGTAGCGGTCACCGTCGAGTCCGTCGACGACGATCAGGTAGACGATCGGGCGACTCGTCGCCGATGCCGGAGCGGCGCTCACGGCGGTCGAGGCGAGCGCGCAGAGCAGCGCGACGGCGGACAGGCGGATCGCGGACACGGGTGGAAGGGTAACCCGCGCGTGGTGACAGCGCGCCGCGTGTCGCCCCCCTGGGCGGAGTCCGGCAGGATGGTCGTCATGGC
>NZ_JBFIGP010000488.1:0-1534 GCF_041602235.1 Paraconexibacter sp. | reverse complement strand
GCCGGGGACGTCGGCCCCCGCGGCGCGGAGCACGTCGTCGGTCCGGGGACCCAGCAGCGACAGCAGCCCGGACTCCAGGGTGCGCTTGTGCAGCTGGACGTCGTAGCCGATGCTGAAGCGGCGTACGAGGTCGAACAGCGCCTGGAGAGCGACGCGCTCGGTGTCCAGCAGCAGCTCCTCACCGGTCTCGAGCACGCGGACGTCGCCGAGCATCTTCCCCTTGTGGGTGAGGAAGGCGGCGTACACCCCCCGTCCCGGCGCCAGCGTCTCGATCTCGTTGGTGACCTGGCCGTTGAGGAACGACCGGCGGTCCTCGCCCGTGAGGGCGAGCTTGCCCCGCTGCGACCTGTCCAGGATTCCGCAGGCGGTCGTGAGGACGGTGTGGTCGGCGTCGGTGGCGGCGAGCACGGTCATCGTCCAGCGAGGGTACTCTTCGCCTCATGGCGCTCGCCGACACCTTCGCCCGGATCGTGGACTCGCTGCCCGACGACTGGACCGACCTCGAGCTCGATCTGCGGATCGACGACGAGGACCGGTACATCGACGCCGCGGTCTACATGGTGACCTGCAACGCCCAGCCCTACTCGCAGCACGACTGGCACTGGCGCCTGCTCGTCGCCCACCGGTTCGGGCACGCCGCGTCGGTGCCCGCGGTCAGCACGGCCCTCGGCCTGCTCGACGACGCCGGGATCACCGGGGAGCTCGCGGTCCGTCAGGTCCGCAGCGGTCGCGTGGAGGTGACCCAGATGTGGGGTCGCCCGCAGTCCGTGCGCGACGAGTTCCGCCGCCTGCGCGCCCAGTAGGCGCTCAGAGCGTCGGGAACGTCAGCGGCACGTTCACCGGCTCCTTCGTGATGCCGACCTCGGCCTCCCAGGCCGCCCACTTCGTCACGGCGTCGCGGGCGAACACGCCGAAGCCCGTCGGGCCGGCGGCGAACGCCGGGCCGACCGCGTCGAGATCACGCTCGATCGCGCTGCGGTCCAGCCCTTCCTGCTGATCGAGGAGCGCCGAGACCGCGCTCTCGGGGTCGATGATGGTCTCGTCGTAGCCGCGCTTGAGCGCTTTGACCACGGCGGAGACCAGCGAACGGCGGTCCTGCAGCGTCGTGCTGGTCGTGCAGAGCACCAGCTCGGGGTAGCTGGGCGCGCCGTACGCGTCCAGGCGGAAGATCCTGGTCGCGGGCCGCTGGCGTTGCAGCGCGACGCCCTCGACGTTCCAGAACGCGGTGGCGGCGTCGACCTTGCCGCCCAGCAGGGCGGGGACCGCCGTGAACCCGATGGTCGTGGTCTCGACCCGATCGGGGTCACCGCCGTCGGCCTCCACGATCGAGCGCAGGACGGCGACATCGCTGGGCAGGCCCGTGACCCCGACCCGGCGACCCTCCAGGTCCTTGGGACGCCGTATCTCCGGCGCCGCGAGGATGCTGGCGAGCGGCTGCTGCACGACCGGCATGACCGCGACGAGGTCGGCGCCCTTCTCGCGGGCGATGGCGAGGTCGTGCAGGTCGAGGATCGCGAAGTCCACGCGCCCGGCG
>NZ_JBFIGP010000487.1:0-1544 GCF_041602235.1 Paraconexibacter sp. | reverse complement strand
GCCGTGGTTGGAGACGACGATGCCGTCGATCCCGTTCTCGACCGCGATCCGGGCGTCACGCGGGCTCTGGATGCCCTTCAGCAGGATCGGCCCGTCCCAGTTCGCGCGGATGAGCGGCAGCCGCCCCCAGTCGAGGCCGGGGTTCTGGAAGATGCCGGCGAACACGACGCCCGCCGGCAGCGGGGCGACGTCCGCGGGGACGGGCATCCGCCGCTGGAAGACCGGGTCACTCGTGTAGTTCGCGATCCCCTTGTTCTCGAGGAACGGCGAGTACCCGCGGTCGAGGTCCAGCGGCCGCCAGCCGAGCAGCGTCGTGTCGAGCGTGATGACGAGGTGGGTGTACCCGGCTGCCTTCGCGCGGCGCAGGAACGACACGGTGAGCTCGTCGTCGGTGGGCCAGTACAGCTGGTACCAGCGCGCGCCGTCGCCGTTGGCCGCCGCCACGTCCTCCATCTTGTAGGCGGCCTGCGTCGAGTGGATGTACGTCAGCCCGAGCTCGGCCGCGGCGCGAGCGCTCGCGAGGTCGCCCTCCGGGTGCGCGAGCGTCTGCACCCCGACCGGCGCGAAGAGGACCGGCGCGGGCATGCGCGTCCCGAGGATGGTGGTCGAGAGGTCGACCTTCCTCGGCCTGCGGCCGCGGCGCCGCTTCACCCTCCAGCGCGCGAACGCCGCGGCGTTCGCGCGCGTGGTGTCCGCGCTGCCCGCCCCAGCGAGGATGTACGCGAGCGCCTCGGGGGAGAGGACCTTGGCGGCCTGCTCCTCGAGCTTCGAGAGGTCGTCGGGGATTGCTGCTGCGGCCGCCGCCTGCGTCATGGGCCGGAAGTATGACCCTCAGCCGGCTGGGCGCGGCGCAGTGCCGGTGTTCGGTCCATGGGCCCGAGCCGGCGGGCCCACGTCACGCAGACGACCGCGGGCCGGCGGCGGCGACCTCGACGAGCACGCGGGCGCGGGGCGTGCCCGCCAGCCCGGGCGAGGCGGCCGGCGAGGACCAGACGTTGGCTTCGAGGAAGGCCCGGAAGGCCGCCGCCTGCTCGGTGGTGTCGAACTCGAGGTCCACGCAGATGTAGTGGTCGTCGTCGTCGGGCTGGTGGACGCGGTGCGACCGCACCCCGGCGCGCTGCCGGGCATCAGCAAAGCGCCCGAAAGCTCCCAGCCAGGTGTCGATGTCCGTGATGGGATGCTCGATCCGCAGGGTCACCAGGGCGCGCCGACGCTATCGCGTCGGCGCTGGGTCCGGCAACCCGGGGCCGGAACGCCCCGCCCGTGACCGGGGCGGCCGACGACCGGGGCGGAGCGGGCTCACCGCACCCGCACCGTCGTGAGCAGGTACTCGGCGCTCGTGCGGATCGCCGGCAGCTGCACCTCGTTGGCCTCGGTGTAGATCGCTTGGACGGCCGCCCGCGCCTCCGCCCAGCGGCCCTCCGGCTCGAGCTCCGCCTTCGCCGTGACCATCGGGCCGAGGTTGGCCTCCAGGAACGCGAAGAACGCGTCCGCGTCGTCGTCCCCCCACGTGTTCAGGAGACGCTCGGTCTGCACGTCGTGGC
>NZ_JBFIGP010000486.1:0-1547 GCF_041602235.1 Paraconexibacter sp. | reverse complement strand
GTGACGACGAAGGTGGCGCCGTCGAGCGCCGGAAGCTCGGCGGGGGTCCAGGAGCTCATACCTCGACTGTAGTGACCGGCCTCTACGACCGGCATGACCCCTGAAGTTAGGGATTGCCGACAGCGCCGCGGTCCGATTCCCTTCCAGACCCCACCCGACCGTCGTGGTGCGTTCCCGGCACCGGCCTGTCCGCGGTCAAGCTCCTACGCCTGTCCATCTCTCGAGGTTCCCGTGCCCCACCCGCTCCCTCTCCCCCGTCTGCTTGCCCTGTTCCTCCTGACCGCCGCCGTCGTGGCCTGCGCGTCCGTCCCTGCACAGGCGGCGTGGCGCGGGTCGCCCGGCAAGATCGCCTACCTGGAGCGGCAGAGCGGCGAGTACGACCTGCGGGTCTGGACCCCGCGCCTGGGTGATGGCGTGAGCACCACCGTCCACCAGAGGACCTTCCACTTCCAGGACGCCCCGGACGAGCCGCCCACGACCATGGGCATGCCGTCGGCCCCGGCCTGGTCGCCGGACGGCACGCGCCTGGCGTACGCCGCGCAGATACCCGACACCGGGATCGGGCACGGCGTGACGCACACCGCGATCTTCGTCTGGGAGCTCGCGAGCGGCCGCGTGACGCAGGTCACGACGCCCCCCGCCGGCAAGCTCGACGACGATGGCCAAGCTCCAGAGCTCGGCTGGGGGTACGCCGACTTCGCGCCGGCGTGGAGCCCGGACGGCACCACCATCGCCTACGTGCGGCTCATCGCCGCGGGACGCGACGAGCCGGTGTACGCACAGCGCGGCGCGAACGTGCGTGCCGTCTCCCTGACGGCCGGCGGCGACCGCGCGCTCACGCGCGAGTACGGCGAGCAGGGGTACTGGAGCCTCAGCTGGGGCGGCGACCCCGCCGGACAGACCCGGCTCGTCGGCTACCACACGGTCGAGGGCGCGGGCGTGCGCCTGCGGGCCATCGATCCGACGTCGGGCGCGGCGACCACGGTCCTGTCCGGGGACGCCGCGGGCCTGACCACCGACTTCGACGTCACCCCGGACGGCCTGGCGGTCGACACGGTACGCCCGGACGGCACCGCCTTCCGCCGCGTCATCGGCGGCTCGGCCGTGGCCCTCGGCGACGGCTTCGGTGGCCAGGGCATCCGGTCCAGCCCGTCCGGCAACGGTCCGCTGCACGTCGGTCCGGGCACGGTGCCCGGGCTCGGGACCCGGCTGGGCATCGTCGAGCGTCAGGCCCCCGATCCCACGGGTGACGTGTGGCCCGAGGATCCGCGGGACCGCTGGGTCAGCGCGACGCCGCCGATGCACGGCACCTTCGCGACCGCCACGCCGGGCCGGTCGCTGTGGGACGTGCAGGCACAGCAGCTCCCGATCATCAACATCCCCGGCTTCGCGGGATCGGACATCCGCTGCAACGGCGAGACGCTCTGGCCCCCGTCGGCGACGGGCAACGGCGCGCGCCTGGAGGCCATGACGCTGGCCGACGACGGCAAGACCAACGCGGGCTGCCGCGGCGCCGGACCGACCCTCGACCCCAACGACGACGAAGG
>NZ_JBFIGP010000485.1:0-1573 GCF_041602235.1 Paraconexibacter sp. | reverse complement strand
TCCGGACCGGAGGTCGAGTACGTGGGCATCGTCAACCGCGACGACGACACCGAGGACCGCGTGTGCGTCCGGCTCACCGCCACCCTGCTCGACCGGGTCGTGACCGACCGGGGGCAGACGATCATGCGAAACGGCCAGAGCAGCGCGACCACCCAGCTGGCCGAGTACTGGACGCTCGCCCACCGCGACGGCCGCTGGACGCTTGCCTCCATCGAGTCCGACACCGAGGGCGTGCACCAGCTCGACGCCGCGATCGTGGCGTCGCCCTGGTCGGACACGGGTGCGCTGCGCGACGAGGCGCTCGTCGAGAGCGCTGTCGCCGACAAGGCCCTGGACGGGTTCGCCACGGCCGATCTCGTCGACGTCGATCTCACCGACGACGCGCGCGCCCAGGCCCTCGATCTCTCGCTCGCCGACGCGCGGTTCGCCCCCGACATCCTGGAGGTGGCGGCCCGCCGAGCCGTGCAGGCGTGGGTCGAGGCGGTCGACGGCGAGGACGACGCGCTCCTCGCGCTCGCCGACCGCCAGGCGGCGGCCCGCCTGCTCCACGGCACCGACGGGAGCGGGCGCACGCGCATCGTCCTGCGCGGCGCACGCGTCGAGCGCATCGGGGTCGACCGGCTCGAGGCCGGGACCGACGGCACCCCCGCCCAGATGCGGGTGTCGGTCCGCGTGCGCGGACGCCGCTACGTCGAGGACCGCGACACCGCTGCGGTCCTCGCCGGCAGCAAGGACGCCGAGACCACCTTCACCGAGCGCTGGACGCTGACGCTGCGTGACGAGGACAGCGAGCAGCCCTGGCACCTGGCCGACGTCACCGAGCCGGTCGCCGGCTGACCGGTCGGACCTCGGTCGCCACCCGTCATGTCCCCACGCGCTCGCACCATCGTGCTGGCCCTCGCGGCGGGCCTCGCCCTCGCGGACGCCTCGATCGTCACGCTCGCCCTGCCGGAGATCCTGGTCCGGCTCGACACGACGGTCGAGGGTGTCGCCGCGGTCATCGGGGTGTACGCGTTGGTGCTCGCGCTCGCCCTGGTGCCGATCGAGCGGCTGCAACGCAGCCGCGGACCCGCCACGGTCGGCACCGTCGGCATGGTCGTGTTCGGGCTGGCGTCGCTGGTCTGCGGGCTGGGCTCGTCGCTGCCGCTGCTGCTCGCCGGGCGCGCGGTGCAGGCGCTGGGCGGCGCGGCCACCCTGATCGCCGTGTTCGCGCTGCTGGAGGCCGGGCACGCCGACGAGCGCGGCCACGCGCGCCGGTTGTGGCTCGGTGCGGCCGTGCTCTCGACCGCGATCGGTCCCGCGCTCGGCGGTGCCCTCACGCAGCTGCTCGACTGGCGGGCGATCTTCATCTTCCAGACGCCGATCGCCCTCGGCGCGGCGTGGTTCTGCTGGGGCGCGACGCGCACGGCGACCGCGGCGTCACCGCGGACGCCCGCGGCCGGGGGCCCGCGGTGGACGACCGCGCCCGTCGTCGCGCTCGCGCTCGTGTCCGCCGCACTCACGGCCGTGCTGTTCCTGCTCGTGCTGCTGCTCGTCGCCGGCTGGAGCGTCAACCCCCTGCGAGCCGCCCTGA
>NZ_JBFIGP010000484.1:0-1600 GCF_041602235.1 Paraconexibacter sp. | reverse complement strand
GGGCGGGCGTTGATCGGGCGATCGTCGGCCAGCATGGCGTTGAACGCGGCCGCGAACACCTCCTGGAGCACGTCCTCGGCGTCCTCACGCGAGGCCAGCATGTGCCGGCAGAAGGCCAGCAGACGCCCCTGGTAGCGCGCGACGAGCGCCTCGTAGGCGGCCTGGTTGCCCCGACGGGTGAGGGCGATCAGGCGGTCGTCGCCCTGCAACCGCAGCAGCGGCGTGGGTCCACGGAGTCCGTGGCCTACGTGTTCGAGTGGGGTGGAGAGATCCATGTAACGGGTGGGCGCCTTCCAAGGCGTAACACGACCTTGGCACGGAAGTTGCAGCAGCGGCAGCCCACTCTCATAGTCCCCTCACGGCGTACGGACAAACGTCCATCGGGTTCCTGCGCCAGGAATTCGTCGCGAAGACCGCAAGTCTTGCCGGAAGGCCACGTTGCAGATGACGGTTCGGGTTTGACGTGCTGGATCCCGGACCTATAGCTTCGCGGCATCGTGGTCTGGGGAGGCCGCGATGACCGGGTACGGGTCTGTCAGCGTCTGGGAGAGAGAGTTTCGTCGTAGTGCGCCACTCGAGGGCCATCGGCAGGGCATTCGCGCTGGGAGCGGTCGTCATCGCCCTGGCGGTCGTCTCCGTGGTCCTTCTGCGCTCCGGAAGCGGCGACTACACGGTGAAGGCGCGGTTCATCAACGCCAGCCAGCTGGTGAAGGGCAACCTGGTGCAGGTCAGCGGGCGTCCCGTGGGATCGGTCACCGAGATCGACCTCACGGCCGGCGGCCAGGCCGAGGTGACGATGCGGATCTCCGACGAGGGGTACGCGCCGCTGCGGCAGGGCACCACCGCCACCGTCCGCCAGGCGTCGCTGTCCGGCGTCGCCAACCGCTACATCGACCTGCGCCTCGCGCCGAGCGGCCGGCAGGAGATCCCTGACGGCGGCACCCTCCAGGCGACGGACACGACCACCGCGGTCGACCTCGATCAGCTCTTCAACACCTTCGACGCCGACACCCGCAAGGGCCTGCAGAAGGTCGTGCAGGGCTTCGGCGCGTCGTACGCCGGCAAGGGCGAGCAGGCCAACGCGGGCTGGCTCTACCTCAACCCGTCGCTGGCGGCGTCGAGCCGCCTGTTCTCGGAGCTCAACCGCGACACGCCGCTGCTCCGCCGCTTCATCGTGGCCTCGTCGAAGCTCGTGACCGACGTCGCCGACCGGCGCGACGACCTCGCCGGGCTGATCGACAACCTCGCGACGACCACCGGGGCGATCGGTCGGCAGAAGGCCGCGCTGGGCAGCGCCATCGAGCAGCTGCCTCCCTTCATGCGGCGCGCGAACACCACGTTCGTGAACCTGCGTCAGGCGCTCGACGACCTCGATCCGCTGGTGCAGGAGAGCAAGCCGGTCGCCAAGAAGCTCCGCCCGTTCCTGAAGGAGCTGCGACCGCTCGCCCGCGACGCCCGCCCGACGCTGCGCGACCTGAGCCGCCTCGTACGCTCGGCCGGTGCGGACAACGACCTGATCGAGCTGACGAAGGCCGCCGTGCCGCTCAACGAGGTGGCCACCAAGAGCGCCGAGCGCAACGGCGCCACCCGCGAGGGCGCC
>NZ_JBFIGP010000483.1:0-1606 GCF_041602235.1 Paraconexibacter sp. | reverse complement strand
CGCGCGCAGGACGTGGTCGTAGACGTCCTGGTAGTAGATCGCCATGCCCGGGTCGAGCACGTGCAGGTCGCGCCGCATCAGGGCGTTGACGACCTCGCGCATCGGGAGCACGACCCGGCGCAGCCGCACCAGGCTCTTGCGAAGCTCGAACGAGCGGCGCTGGACCTCGGTGTCGTGCGGCCGGTCGTCGAAGAGCAGGTCCTCGAGCCCCTCGATCTCCGAGTCGAGCTCGTGCACCGCGTCGAAGTGACGGTCGACGATGTCGTCCAGGAGCCCCCACAGGAGGAACGCCACGCCGTGCACCGCGAGCTCGGCGGACTCGTCCCAGCGGCGCAGAACGCCGTCGAGCGCGTAGCCCTCGTCCTTGCGGACGGTGACCAGCGCGTTGCGGGTGACGAACGCCCCGACCTCGGAGATCGCCAGCGTTCCCGTCTCGGCATCCAGGGCGACCGCGTAGGCGCTCAGGTACAGGTGCGTGTCGTACCGGTCGAGCTTCGGCCGCTCGTGCTCGCCGAGCGCGCTCTCGAGCGCGAGCTTGTGGAGCGAGAGCTCCTCCTCGATCGTCGCCAGGTCGTCCTCCGACGGTCGGCAGTAGTCCAGCCACACGAACGCGTCCGCGTCGACGAGGTGCTCGGCGATCTCCCGCGGGGGGAAGTCCTCCAGCACGAGGGCACCGTTGCGGTACAGACGGGTGCGCGCCATGGTGCGACCTTAGCCGCGGCGGTCGTCCTACCTTCGGGGAGCATCGCAGCGGGCTGGGCCGCACGGTCGGTGGCGCCGGTCCGGGCTCCTAGGAAGCGGGCTCCGCCGCCATCCCGCGGAGCACCAGCTCGGCAAGGCGACGGGCGCCGCCGGACCCCAGGGTCGCGAGCTCCCGGGTGGCCTTGAAGACCAGGCGCAGGTCCTCGGCCTCGGCGTCCGGGCGCAGCGCGCCCTGGGCGCGGGCACGCTCCACCAGCTCCTCGAGCGCCGAGGTGGCCGCCGCGCGCGCTTCTGCAACCTCGGGACGGGTCGCGGCGGCGTCGTCCCAGGCGGTCTGCGACAGGAAGTCGCTCACGCACTCCTGCACGGTGGCGTAGGTGGCCTCCGAGAGCGCCGCCCATGCGTCGGGATGCCGCGCCGCCTCGGAGAACCTCCGCGTGAGCGTCCCCGCGCGCTGGATCACGAGCGTGGCGATGACGTCGTCCTTGGCCCCGACCTGCCGGTAGATGCTGCCGACGCCCACGCCGACGGCCGCCGCCAGGACCGGCATCGCGACGTCGAGCCCCTCGCGTGCGAACAGGTCGTCGGCCGCCGCCAGGGTGCGCTCGCGCTTCTCGTCGGAGGTGAGATCCACCCATGGCACCGGAACGGCCATTCCGCTAGCCTACACCGAACCCGTCCGGAGCCGCCCGTGGCTCCGCCCCCGACGCCCGAGGAGCCCCGTGTCCCATTACCGGTCCCGCACCGTCACCCACGGCCGCAACATGGCCGGCGCCCGCGCGCTGTTCCGCGCCGCCGGGGTGGAGAAGGCCGATCTCGGGAAGAAGCCGATCGTCGCGGTGGCCAACAGCTACACGCAGTTCGTCCCGGGCCACACCCACCTCGCCCCGGTCGGCCGCATCGT
>NZ_JBFIGP010000482.1:0-1621 GCF_041602235.1 Paraconexibacter sp. | reverse complement strand
CTTCTCGCCGCCGGAGAGATCGTCGACGAGCGTGTCGGCGGGCGGGCAGCGCAGCGCGTCCATCGCGTACTCGAGCTGGGTGTCGAGGTTCCAGGCGTCGGCGGCGTCGATCTGCTCCTGCAGGCGCGCGAACTCCTTGGCGGTCTCGTCGGAGTAGTTCATCGCCAGCTCGTTGAACCGGTCCAGCAGCGCCTTGGTCTCCGCCACGCCCTCCTCGACGCACTCCTTGACGGTCTTGCCGTCCTGGAGGTGGGGCTCCTGCTCGAGGAGGCCGACGGTCCGGTTCGTCCCGATGATGGCCTCGCCGGTGTAGTCCTCGTCGATCCCGGCCATGATGCGCAGCAGGGACGACTTGCCGGCGCCGTTGTACCCGAGCACCCCGATCTTGGCCCCCGGGTAGAAGGCGAGCGTCACCTCGCTGAGGACCGTCTTGTCCGGCGGGTACCGCTTGGTGACGCGGTTCATCGTGAAGACGTACTGGGAACTCATCGCACCCCAGGATACGGTCCTTGACCGCTCGCGCTCTCCGGGGCCCGTCGAGCACGGTCGCGGGGCCGGGCGCTCAGTACTCGCTCTCGCGCAGGCCCAGTCCGCGCTCGGGCTCCCGCGGCGCGCGCGGGCGGCCCTTGGGGAAGAGGGCGGGGGCGAGCGTCCTGGTGACGTAGGAGGCGATGCGCCGGTACCCCTCGCGGGTGGGGTGCATCGTCCCGGACTTGTCGAACTGGCCCAGGGCGGACCCGGTGAGCGTGACGATCCAGCGGTCGTCGCTCGCGGCGCAGTACCCGTGGCGGTGGAACGCGCTGCGGATGCCGGTGACCCGCGTCCAGCCGTGCGTCCGCGCGGCCGCGCCCACCGCCCGATGGAGCGGGATCGCTCCGCGGAGCTCGAGGAAGAGGATCTCCGCGAGGTCGATCCTGCCCGTTCCCGGAACGGCGATCACGCTGTCGCAGCGGACGCCCTTCTCGTCGCGGAACAGCTCCGGGTACTCGGTGATGAGGACGCGGTCCGAGGACTTCGCGGGCAGCAGCGCATCCAGTCGCGGGGCCAGCGCGGCGTACTGCGCGGGCAGCGACGCGATCGCCCGGTCCACGAACGCGTCGGCGCTCAGGCCGTCCCGGAAGAGCTCGTCCTGACAGCCCTTCGTGGCGACGCAGTGACCCAGCAGCGGCCCGAAGGCGAGCTGGTTCACGCCGATGCTCATCTGCACGGCGTCGATCTCACGCGTGCCCGCCAGGCGACGCATCTCGTCGACCTGCGGCGGCAGGTCGGGCGTCTCCTCCTCGATGCCCGCGTAGCCGCCGAGCAGACCGAGGTCGATGCGGCCGCCGCTGCAGGCCAGGTGCACGAAGGTCACGGAGCTGCGGTCGTCGCGTTGCTCGATCGCCTGGGCGGCCAGGACCTGCTGCGAGTGCCGCGACCGGTGGCAGCGCCGGTCGGTCCAGTTCGGGCCCGTGCCCTCGCCGGACGCCGCGGAGTCCCCGATCCCGAAGATCAGGAAGTCCTGCACGACGATGCGCTCCTCGCCGTCGAGCACCGTCCCGAAGCGGTCGCGCGATCTGACGCCGATCTTGTGCCGTCCCTCCTTCAGCCGCACGAGGAACTTGCACGCGTCGGACTCCCG
>NZ_JBFIGP010000481.1:0-1650 GCF_041602235.1 Paraconexibacter sp. | reverse complement strand
GCAGGGCGGCGACGAGATCCGGCGTCCCGGGCAGGAACCAGCGGCGCTTGGTCACGTCATGCCCCTCACGACGGCGAGCGTCGCGGCGGCGAGCCCGCCGGCGGCCGGGAGCGTGATCAGCCACGCGAGGCCCATGTTCCGCACGACCGCCCAGTGCACGTGACGCCACCGGCGACGCCCGATGCCCACCCCGACGACCGACGAGGCGACCACCTGCGAGGTCGACGCGGGCGCGCCCAGGAGCGACGCGCCCAGGATCACCCCGGCCGACGACGACTGGCTGGCGAACGCCTCGACAGGGCGGATGGGGTAGATGCCGCGGCCCACGGTGCGGATGATCCGCCATCCACCCATGGCGGTGCCAGCCGTCAGCGCCGATGCCACCGCCAGCACCGCCCACGTCGGCGGACTGAGCGAGCTGATCCGCCCGTCGGCCAGCAGGAGCGCCGCGACCACGCCGATCGTCTTCTGCGCGTCGTTGGCCCCGTGACTGAACGCCAGGGCGGCGGACATGCCCCACTCGCCGACGCGCACCGGCGTACGCCAGCGACGGGTCGCCCTGCGCGCCTGCCGGCGCAGCCCGCGTACCGCGAGGACCGAGGCGACCAGGCCCAGAGCCGGGGAGGCGGCCAGCGCGATGAGCGAGCCGACGAACCCGACCGGGTGGAGCCCGTCGAGTCCGCCCCACCGCACCGCCCCCGTCCCGCCCTCCAGCAGGGCCGCGCCGACCAGCCCGCCCACCAGCGCGTGCCCGGAACTCGACGGCAGGCCCAAGCGCCACGTCACGAGGTTCCAGGCGACCGCTGCGGCGAGCCCACAGCCCACGACCCGCGCGACCAGCGCCGGCTCGACCTCGACGATGCCGCCGACCGTGTCGGCCACCGCGGCACCGACGAGGAGCGGCCCCAGCATGTTGAAGACGCAGCCCAGCAGCAGGCCCTGCAGCGGGGTCGCCGCCCGGGTCGCGACGAGCGTCGCGATCGCGTTCGACGCGTCGTGCAGCCCGTTCGTCACCGCGAACGCGAGGGCAAGCGCGAAGGCGACGAGGAGACCGACGTCCATGGGCGCCAGTCTGCACCACCCTCAGCACGGGTGGGCAGGGTTCGCGCCAGGCGTCCTCAGCAGCGGGTGGCTGCGCCCTGCAGCGCTGCGCGGACCGCCTCGGCGTGCAGGTCCTCGATCGCGGCGAGCAGCGCCATCACGGTGGGGTGCGCGGCCGAGTCGCCCTCCCGCTCCGGATGCTCACCCTGCGAGAACTGGGCGAGCGCGCCCCGCAGAACGCCGAGACGGGCGACGCTGGACTCGATCCTGGCGTTCGCGTCCGCGCCCACGATGACCGCGTACTCGTCGACCAGGGAGGTGAGCTCGCGCAGCGCCAGCGCCTCGTCCGTCGTGAGCTGGGTGAGTGCGAACCGGGCTTCCCGGACCGTCCGCAGCGCGTGCAGTGCCCCGTCGACCTGCGCAGGGGTCAGGTCGAACACGACGGTCACGACGGGCAACCCGTCGTCGTCGAAACGGACGTCTATGAGGTGGGGAAGGTCGTGCACGCTCATACAGGTGTATCGGACCGGACGGCCGGATGGATGAGCCGTGAGGCTCAGGAGCCCGGTACATGGTGCCTTTTCCCGGCGGAGGGCCGCCTGAATCCCG
>NZ_JBFIGP010000480.1:0-1660 GCF_041602235.1 Paraconexibacter sp. | reverse complement strand
CGCATCTCCCCGAGGAACCCCGGCAGGGCGCGGACGATGCGGGTGATCTGCTCGGTGCGCCGACCGGTCACGGCGAACAGCCGGTCGCCCTCGGTGACCATCCCCTGAATCGCTCCCTCGCGGGCCCCGGCCTCGTCGAGCACGGCGCCACCACTGCGGATGAGCCGCCTGAGCGATCCCCGCTGCCGATCGACGATCTCGGCGAGGTCCGCGGTCCCGGTCGCCGCCGGCCGGGCCTGGCCGAGAGCGCCGGAGATGTTGGTGCCTCGTCCGGCAACGGCCTTCGAGAACCCCTCCACGAGCCTCCGCACTCCCGCTCGCGTCGCGGGATCGAACGTGGAGAGCACGTCGTCGAGCTGCTGCGTCCCCACCGCCGCCGTGATCGGCAGCTCCCCGTCCTCGGGCACTGCGGGCGCGTTGCGCGTTCCGAGGTGAACCTGGAGGTAGGGCTCGCCCAGCAGCGACTTGGCGCGCACCGCCACACGGGCGTCGGCCCGCAGGGGCACGACACTTCCCTCGAGTTCGGCGGTGATCCGTGCACCACGCGGCCTGACGCGCTCGACGTCGACGACGCGTCCGATCTCGACGCCGGCCGAGCGAACCGAGGCGCCGACCTGCAGGTTGCCCGCCTGCGGCACCACGAAGCCGACCCGGTACTTCTGGGCCTGCATCGGAAGGGAGCCGTCGAAGTTCAGCCACGCGAACATGGACAGCACCACCGCGAAGAACGCGAAGGCGAGGGGGGCGATGACCGCCCGCGCGTCGAACCGCGTGCGCATCAGCGGCCCCCCGCCACGGTCGAGCCGCTCTTGCACGACGGCGTGACCGCCAGGGCATCGGCGAGCAGCTGCCCGATACCGGGCACACCCTGTGCAAGCGCGCAGCTCATGAACACCGTCGCACGTACCATCGCGCCGTTGGCGTCCGCGGTCGACACGGTCGACACGATGTTGTGACCTGCCCAGGCCGTCCAGAACAGGTTGCCCTCGTTGTCCCCGGGCGGGTTGTAGGTGAGCTCGTTGGTGAGGTACGTCAGGACGCGGACGATCGCGTCGAAGTCGGGGGCGGCAGCCCGCAGCCCGCCAACCCCGTCGGCGAGGTCGGCCACCACAGGGGTCGCCTCACGCACGAACGGCCGCAGGTCCGACGCGAGGCCCCTGGCCGCACGACGGGAGAACGTCCCGCTGGCCCGCAACGCGCCCGGCAGCGGCCCGGTGACCGGCCGCAGGCGGTCGAGCGTCGGCGAGAGCTCCCGTGCGAGCCTCGTGACGCTCGGGAGGACGGCGCCGACCTCCCGGAGCGTGCGCGGCAGCTCCGCCACGGAGGCCCGCAGCGGCTGCTCCTCCCGGGCCACCGCCTCGAGGGTCGCGTTCCCGGCGCTCACGAGCTCCGCCAGCCGCGCGTCGTCGGCCGCAGCGCGCGCCACGACGCCGAGGTTGCTGACCAGTCGGCGAATGGACCGCCGGCGCTTGGCGAGCGTGCTCGCGATGTCGTCGACCTGCTTGGCCGTCGGTGCGAACGCCTTCAGCGCTAGCCGCAGGTCCGGCCCGCGACCGGCCAGGCCGGCGCCCGAGCCGTTGATGAGCGTGGAGAGGAAGGTCCGCGTGTCGGTGTCGAGCGCGGCGAGGAACTCGTCGAGATCGACCGGGGACGCGGTCCT
>NZ_JBFIGP010000479.1:0-1660 GCF_041602235.1 Paraconexibacter sp. | reverse complement strand
GATCTCGCACTGCAGCGCGAAGCTGGCGTCGGCGATCTCCCGCTGCGGGTAGTTCTGCTTCACCGCGTCGACCATCCCGCCGAGCTCGTCGATCTTGGCGAAGTACTCGTAGGCCATCTCCTCCATGCGGTCGGTGAGGGCCTCCACGAAGTAGCTGCCGCCGAGCGGGTCGATCGTGTTCGCCACCCCGGTCTCATGGGCGATGATCTGCTGCGTGCGCAGGGCGATGCGCACGGCGTCCTCGGTCGGGAGCGCCAGCGCCTCGTCGTAGGAGTTGGTGTGCAGCGACTGGGTGCCGCCCAGCACCCCGGCGAGCGCCTCGATGGCGGTTCGCGTGATGTTGTTGAGCGGCTGCTGGGCCGTCAGCGACACGCCGGCGGTCTGGGTGTGGAAGCGCATGAGCCACGACTTCGGGTCCTTGGCGCCGTAGGTCTCGCGCAGCTCACGCGCCCAGATGCGCCGGGCGGCGCGGTACTTGGCGATCTCCTCGAAGAAGTCGATCTGCGCGTTGAAGAAGAACGACAGGCGCGGCGCGAAGTCGTCGACGTCGAGCCCGCGGTCGATGGCCTGCTCGACGTAGGTCAGGCCGTCCTTGAGCGTGAACGCGAGCTCCTGCGCCGCGGTCGCCCCGGCCTCGCGGATGTGGTACCCGGAGACCGACACCGAGTTCCACTTCGGCATGTGGAGCGTGGAGTACTCGATCATGTCCCCGAGCAGGCGCATCGCGGGGTCGATCGGGAAGCACCACTCCTTCTGGGCGATGTACTCCTTGAGGATGTCGGCCTGGATCGTCCCGGCGAGCTTGTCGGGACCGACGCCCTGGCGTTCGGCCGCCACGATGTAGTAGGCGAGCATGATCGCGGCGGGCGCGTTGATCGTCATGGACACGCTGACCTTGCCGAGATCGATGCCCTGGAACAGCGTCTGCATGTCGTCGACGGAGTCGACGGCGACGCCCTCGCGGCCCACCTCGCCCAGGGAACGGGGCGAGTCCGAGTCGTGCCCCATGAGCGACGGCATGTCGAAGGCGGTCGACAGACCGGTCTGCCCGTGGTCGAGCAGGTAGCGGAACCGCTCGTTGGTCTCGTCGGCGGTCCCGAAGCCGGCGAACTGGCGCATCGTCCACAGGCGCCCGCGGTACATGGACGGGTACACGCCGCGCGTGAAGGGGTACTGGCCCGGCAGCCCGATCTCCTGATCGTCGTCCTTGCCGGCGCGGTCCTCCGCGGTGTACAGCGGCTTGATCGGCTCCGCGCTGAGCGTCGTGAACGGGACGTCCCGTTCGGGCGCGAGCCCGTAGGCCTCCTGCCACTGCTCGTAGGTCGTCGGGACGGACGTGGGGGTCGCCATGGCGCTCGTGCTCACTCGGTCTTGATCGCGGATTCCGGAACGAGATAGGTGGAAGTCCTCCTATCTCGCTCGGCACATGGTACGGCACGACGGCGGCAGCGTCCATCCCTCCTAGCCGGCGAAGTCGCCGGCGTCCCGGCGCAGGACCGTGAGGATCCGGGTCAGCGCCTCCCGGTCCTGCAGCGAGAGGGCGCGCACCGCGAAGTCCTCGCCGTTCAGGACCTCGGTGGCGCGGCGCGCGACATCCCGCCCGCGGTCGGTGATCCGGATCAGGCTCGCTCGTCCGTCGGTCGGGTGCGGCACCCGCTGG
>NZ_JBFIGP010000478.1:0-1661 GCF_041602235.1 Paraconexibacter sp. | reverse complement strand
GTGTTCGCGACCGCCGCCGCCACCCAGTCGGTCCGCGCGATCAGCCGCGCCCCGTCGGGCAGGGCGTCGATCGCCTCGTCGAGGGGGCCGCGCAGGAACACGGGGAGCTCATCACGGGTGGGGTCGCCCAGCGGCAGGACCGAGACGGTCCCGGTGGCGGCGAACACGCGCGAGATGCCGGTCGCGTCGCCGAGGAGCAGCATCCGACGATCACGACGGAAGACGTTGGCGGTGAACCCGTCCTCCGCGACCCGCGGGTGCTCGAGCAGGTCATCGAGGTCGTGCCGCAGCGAGCCACCGACGTGCTCGCCGAAGCCCAGATGCCGCAGGACCTGATGGGGCATCGCGTCGTACAGGGCGGTCGTCTTCCACCGGTCCTGCGCATGTCCGGGCCCGACGATCGCCAGGAGGGCCAACCCGGTCGTCAACCCCACCGTGACCCGCCCACGGCCCGGGTGCGCGCCGAGCGCCAGGAGCGCCAGCGCGGTCCCGTGGGCGAGCGTGATCGCGCTGCCGTCGACGACCCCCCAGAGGGTCACGAGCGCGGCGACGGCGACGGTGGCCCGCGCCGCGCCGTCCGCGGCCGCGTCGTCCCCGCGAGAGCGCGCGCGGAACAGGGCCCGCCCGTGCTCGTGGGTGCCGGGGAGGGCCGCGACGGCGGCCGCGAGGAGCGCCCCGACGGCTGCGATCACCGCGACCGCACCGGGTCCGATGCCCGGCGGTCCCGACGCGGGGAGCAGCTCGTTGAGCATTGTGACCGGGCCCGGGAGCGCGCCGGCACGCGCCAGCGCCGACACGACGAAGACGGCCAGCACCGCCGCGGCCGTCGGGCGCGACCACCGGCGCAGCCGCTCACGGTCCGATCGGGGCCAGGACCGTGACGCGATGGTCAGGGCGACGACACCCAGGAACCCGGCGGGCGGGCTCCACCACACCGCCACACCGGCCAGGACGACCGCCGCTCCGCGCGTCCGGTGGTGCGCGCACGCGGCCAGGACCGCGAGGACCGGCAGCATCGTCAGCGCCCCGGCGGCGGGAGAGAGCGCATCCGGGGCGGGAGCCGCCAGCGCGAGGACCGCGACCGCGGCTCCCGTGCCGAACAGCGCCGTGCCGGTGCTGCGCGTCAGGCCCGACGCGAGCACCACCACGAGCAGGCCGCACAGCGCTGAGGCGATCCCCACCGCCAGGACGACCCGGCCCTCGGTCGCATCTCCCAGCACGGCGAAGATGGCTCCGAGCGCGTCGAGCGCACCCCACCCGGCGCCCGCCGTCGTGTCGACGAGCGGCACGCGACCGTGCGCGACGTCCGCGACCTCGAAGAACAGCGCGGTGACGCTCGTCCCCGTGAGGGCCGGAGCGACGCAGAACGTCGCCGCCGCACCGAGGATGGCGGCGAGCGTCAGCGAGAGGGGGCGAGGCGACGGCATGCGCTGGGGCCACCGTATGCGACCGCCGCCCGGCGGGCTCCGCTCGACCGCCCGTCCGGGGCGCGCGGGGCCGGGCGCCTCCGCGTGCCGCGCGCAACTACGCTGCCCGCCTATGCCCGACGCCGTCGAGCCAGCCGAGGTCCCCGACGTTCTCGACACCGCTGCCGCGGGCGGCATCGTCGTCCGCGGCGGAGCGATCCGGGTCGGTGGCTTCGTGGCGGGGACGATCGTGTC
>NZ_JBFIGP010000477.1:0-1666 GCF_041602235.1 Paraconexibacter sp. | reverse complement strand
TGGGCGGTCTGAAGCAGGGCGTGACCCCGCTCGACCTCGCCCACGCCTACGAGACGTTCGCCCAGAAGGGCCTGCGGGTCTACGGCTCGCTCGGGACCTCCGACCAGGGGCCCGTCGCGATCCGGTCGGTCGAGAAGGCCGAGAGCGGGAAGTGCGTCACGATCGCCGGCACGGACAAGTGCGTCACGCGCAACCGCCGGATGACGCGACGCGTCCTCTCGGCCCGCGTGGCGAACACCGCGACGCAGATCATGTCGACCGTGGTCTCTCAGGGCTCCGGGAAGCGGGCGGCCTACGGTGGGTTCGCCGCCGGCAAGACGGGGACGACGGAGAACTTCGGCGACGCCTGGTTCGTCGGCTTCACCGACCGGATGACCGTCGCGGTCTGGGTCGGCTACCCCGAGGGCTTCAAGCCGATGAAGACCGAGTTCGCCGGGGAGCCCGTCGCCGGCGGCACGTTCCCCGCGATGATCTGGCGCGACTTCATCATCGGCGCCAACAGGATCCTCGACACGCGGATCGACGCCGAGCGGAAGGCCAAGGGGCTGCCACCGCGCACCACCACCACGGTGCCCGCAGCCCCGGCCCCCACCACGGCCCCGAGCACGGGCGCCGCCGGTCCCACCGAGCAGCGTCCTCAGACCGAAACGGCGCCGCGGGAGTCCAGGCCCCAGCGCGACCCGCAGCCCAGCACACCCGCCCCCCAGCCGACCCCGGCGCCCCAGCCGACCCCGGCGCCCCAGCCGGCGCCGGCCCCCGGCAACCCGGATCCCGGCGGGGCCGCGCCGGCTCCGGCACCCTGAGCCGCGATCAGCGCGTCGTTCCGGCGGGCTCGAGCAGGCCGCTCGGCCAAGGCCGCGAGACGAAGCGACTGCCCGCGGCGCAGAACCGCCAGGGCAGCTCCACCGCCTTGGTGATCCCGATCCGCGGGCCGCTCACCAACGTGGGCGGCGCCTCGCCGGCGGGCCGTGGCAGCACGCGCACCGGGCCCTCCACGAGCGACCTCGCGTTCAGCTCGAGATCGATCCCCAGCGCCTGACTGAGCTTCCCCGGCCCGCTGCAGAGCTCCACCAGGCGGTCGCGCCCGCGTCGCTGGGCCATGAGGTCCTCGCCGGTCAGCGGTTCCAGGGCGCGGATCAGCACCGCCGCGCCGACGTCCTGCGGCTCGCACACGGCGTTCACGAGCGCGTGGATCCCGTAGGAGCGGTAGACGTAGGCGGTGGCCGGGGGCCCGAACAGCGTCGAGGTCCTCGCCGTCAGCCCGACGTAGGCGTGACAGGCGGGCTCGGAGTGGTGGTAGGCCTCGGTCTCGACGATGCGCCCGGAGACCCCCTCGTGCTCCAGCACGCAGCCGACGAGATCCCGCGCGACCTCGAGCACGGGCCGGTCGTAGAACCCGGCCGGCAGCGGGCGCGCGGTCACCGGCCGGAACTCACCCGACCAGGGCGCGAGCCTGCGCGAGCTGCTCGCGCACACGGACCAGCGCGGTGCCGCCCTCGGAGACCTTCGATTCGAGCCACGAGCTCTGCTCCAGGACGGCGGCAGCATCGTCGCCGAGCTCCGGGACCGCGACCGCACCCAGCGTCTGTCCCGACTCCACCGCCTCCCGTACCAGCCGGGCGATGACGCCGTGCGCCTCGCGGAAGGGCGTGCCCTGCTTCACCAG
>NZ_JBFIGP010000476.1:0-1679 GCF_041602235.1 Paraconexibacter sp. | reverse complement strand
GTCGCGCTGGGCGCGCGTGCCGCACTCGCGGGCGGAGAAGTCACGTACCGCCTCGACGAAGGCGGCCTGCTCGTCGGTCAGCTCGAAGCCGTTCATGGTGTCTCTGCTGCTTTCTTGGGATCGGATTGCACGCGGGGCAGCTCCTCGCCGACCAGCGCGAGGAGGGTCTGCAGGAGAAGGTGATGGAGCGCTGCGCGGGACGGCTCACCACGCTGGAGCCAGTCGATCGTGAGCGCCTGCGCGAAGCCGCCGTAGCCGCGGATCAGGGCGCGCAGTTCCGGCGGCGCCTGCACGGGCGACCCCCAGGCCAGCGCGATCAGCTGATCGTCGATGCGAGCACGGCTCTCGGCGAGGATCGCGTCGACCTCCTCGTCGAGCCCCGGCGCCTGGGCGCTCACCGCGGCGAGCCAGGTCTGGCGGTTGCGATCGATCGTGTCGATCCACCGGTCGATGGCGGCCACGACCGCCTCCGCGCCCACCGGTGGCGCGCCGTCGCCATGCCCGAAGGCACCTTCGGGGATGGTCAGCATGCGCCGCAGCACCTCGACGTAGAGGTCGCGCTTGGTACCGAAGTAGTGGTGGACCAACCCGCGAGCGATACCTGCCTCACGCGCGATCGCGACCGTCGAGACCGTGTCGTAGCTCTGCTCGGAGAACTGCCTCGCGGCGACGGCGAGGATCTGCGCGCGTCGTGCGTCGTGCCCGAGGTAGCTGCGCTTGGTCGCGTCGGAGGCCATGCGACGACGCACCGTACACGACTTTTGGCGGGGTGCCAAAAATGGTGCCTTGCGCTACGCCGGCAAGCGCGTAGCCTGAGACCACCTGCACGTGAACAGCTGGAGGGTCGAGATGGAAGTCCGCGCTCTGGATGTCCCGCCCGACGGCGTCGCCGCCGGCGTTCTGGCCGGTATCGGGGGGACCCCGATGGTCGACCTGTCCGGGCTGGCCTCCCCCGGATCCGCTCGGATCCTCGCGAAGCTCGAGTGGGCGAACCCGACCGGCAGCATGAAGGACCGGATGGCCGCGTCGGTCATCGCGGGCGCCGAAGCGCGTGGCGATCTCCGGCCCGGGGACACCGTCGTCGAGTACACGGCGGGCACCACCGGCATCTCCCTCGCGTGCGTGTGCGCTGCGCGCGGCTACGGGTTCCATGCCGTCTTCTCGGACGCGTTCAGCGACGAGAAGCGGCACACCATGCAGGCGTTCGGGGCGACGGTCGAGGACATCCCCAGCGACGGCGGGCGGATCACCGAGCAGCTGATCAAGGCGATGATCGCTCGCGCCGGGGAGGTGAGCGCACGACCCGGTCACTGGTGGTGCGACCAGCTCAACAACCACGACGCGGTGACCGGCTACCACGCGCTGGGTGAGGAGATGTGGCAGCAGTCGGACGGCCGGGTCGACGCGTTCGTCCACACCGTGTCGACCGCCCACTCGATCCACGGTGCGGCACGGGCGCTGCGGGCCCACCGACCGGACATCGAGGTCATCGCCGTCGAGCCCGCCGAGTCCGCGGTGCTGTCCGGCGGCCCCACGGGTGCGCATCGGATCGAGGGCATCGGGATCGGCTTCGTCCCACCCCTCTGGGACCCCCGGGAGGTCGACGCCATCGAGCAGGTCGCGAGCGAGGCCGCCATGGACATGAGCCGCCGGCTGGCCCGCGACCGCGGCCTGCTCGC
>NZ_JBFIGP010000475.1:0-1685 GCF_041602235.1 Paraconexibacter sp. | reverse complement strand
GCGGGCGGCCGAGGACATCATCGAGGATGCCCGAGCCCGCGAGCGGGAGATCCGGCTCGGAGCCGAGGACTACGCCGACGAGATCCTCAACACGCTCGAGGTGAACCTCTCGAAGTTCATCGCTGCCGTCCAGCGCGGGCGCGAGCGCCTGCAGGGCAAGAGCGAGGAACTGGACGACGAAGCGGCCTAGTCGCGGCGCCGGTCCCGCAGCACGACGGCCCCGTACGGGGCCGTTCGTCGTCGAGGAGCGCCATCATGGGGACGTGCCGGGCATCTACCGCCACGTCCCGCCCGAACCCGACCCGCAGGAGCCGAGGCTCCCGGGTCCGACCCGGCCGGACCGGATCTCGATCTGGCCCGTCGAGGTCGACCGCTACGGGATCGACGTGCTCTTCCACGGCGACGCCGGCCGCCGGCGCGCCCGCACCATCCGGCGGCAGTTGGACGAGGCGGGGGTCGGCGCGACCCTGCGGCAGGAGCCGGTCGACGCCTGGGTCGTGCGATTCGGGCCCGTGTCCCGCGAGGTCATGCTCGACGTGCTGGGCGGGTACGTGTGGTGACCACGCGCACGCGCTGACCGCAGTTACGCGCTGACCGCAGCGGCCGCGACGATCGTCGAGCCGGTGCGGCGCTTGTCCACCCGCACCTGCGTGGTGATCCGCTGCCGCAGCTCCGCCACGTGGGAGACGAGCCCCACGGTGCGGCCGCCCTCGCGCAGCGCGTCGAGTGCGGCGAGGACGTCGTCGAGGGTGCCCTCGTCGTCGAGCGAGCCGAAGCCCTCGTCGACGAACAGCGTGTCGAGGCGCAGGCCACCCGAGCGCGCGGTGACGGTGTCGGCGAGCCCGAGGGCGAGCGCGAGGCTCGCCATGAACGTCTCGCCCCCGGACAGGGACGAGGGCGCGCGCGAGTCGCCGCTCCACGCGTCGTGGATCCGCAGGTCGAGACCGCCGCGCGAGCGACCGGTCCCCGTGTCGTCCGCGTGCTCGATGCGGTACCGGCCGTCGGACATGGCGAGGAGCCGGACGGTGGCGGCGGCCGCCACCTCCTCCAGGCGGGCGGCGAGCACGTAGGCGCTGAGGCTGATCCGCAGGCGGTTGCTCGTCGAGCGGCCGAGGGCGAGCTCGCAGAGCTCGGAGACGAGCGCGCGCCGTTCGAGGATCGGCGCGGAGCGGTCGATGGCCTGACCCAGACGCGTCGACAGGTTCCGCAGCTCCGTCCGGCGGTTGACGGCCCGGGTCCGCGCGTCCTGGGCGGTCCCCTCGACGGACTTCGCGTCGCGGACCGCGGCGGCGAGCGCCGTGGTGTCGGGCGGCGGCTGCGCGGCGGCGGCCGCGAGGTCGGGGTGCCGCGCCGCCGTGCGCAGGGCGACGAGGCGCTCGTCCCAGGTGCGGACCTGCGTCTCGAGGCGCTCGCACGTGGCGGCGTCGCGCGCACGTGCCTCGAGCGCCTCCGGGGAGTCGAGTCCGAGGTCGGCGGCAGCCGCGCTGACGGCCTCGCGCGCGGCCTGCTCCTCGGCGTCGGCCCGGTGGGCGGTCTGCAGCACGGCCGCGGCACGGTCGGCGGCCTCCGCGGCCGCCGTGAGGTCCGCGACACGCTGCTGCAGCGACGGCGCGCCCGCTCGGGCGGCCTCGACCCGCGCGCGGTCCTGCTCGAGCGCGGCGGCCCCATCGTCGTGCTGGGTGCCG
>NZ_JBFIGP010000474.1:0-1705 GCF_041602235.1 Paraconexibacter sp. | reverse complement strand
GTCGGACGACGGGGACCTCCGAAAGGCGCGGGATCCCGACAAGGTCCGCGCCGCGGCGGTCACCGGACGCGTGAAGGTGAAGCGGGAGACGGCGGGCCGGCGGGGCAAGACCGTCACGACCGTGTCCAACCTGCCCCTCGACGACGTCGGGGTGCGTGATCTCGCCGGGAAGCTGAAGAAGCGCTGCGGCGTGGGCGGCTCGGCGAAGGACGGCGTCATCGAGATCCAGGGGGACCACCGCGACACCGTCCTCGAGGTCCTGCGGGCCGAGGGGTACGAGGCCGTCGCCGCAGGTGGGTGACGGCGTCCCCGACGTAGTAGTTGCAACTACAATCATCGAGATGCCCTATGACCATCTCCTCTCCCCGTACGAGCACGGCGCCCTGGAGCTGAAGCACCGCGTCGCCCTCGCGCCGCTCACGCGCAACCGGGCGCGGAACACCATTCCCGGTCCGCTCAACGCCGAGTACTACGCGCAGCGCGCCGATGCGGCGATCCTGGTGACCGAGGGCACGCAGCCGGCCGCCGTCGGGCAGGCCTACCGCAACACCCCCGGCCTGCACACCGACGAGCAGCAGGCCGGCTGGGAGCAGGTCGCCCGCGCGGTCGCCGAAGCCGGCGAGGGCAAGCTCGTCGTCCAGCTGATGCACGGCGGTCGTGTCGCCCACCCGGTCTACACGGGCGGGGAGACGCCGGTGGCTCCGTCCGCGGTCCGGTCGGCGGGCCAGGTCTGGACCGTCGATGGCATGCAGGACTACGTCGAACCGCGCGAGATCGCGACGGCGGAACTCGCGAGCGTCAGCGAGCAGTACGCCGATGCCGCTCGGCGCGCCGTCGCCGCCGGCGCCTACGGCGTCGAGCTCCACGCCGCCAACGGCTACCTGCTGCATCAGTTCCTCAGCGAGAACACCAACCGCCGCACCGACGGCTATGGCACCGACGTCCCCGGTCGCATCCGGTTCGTCGTCGAGACCGTCGAGGCCGTCGCCGCGGCGATCGGCACCGACCGCACCGCCATCCGGATCTCCCCAGGGCACCGCTTCAACGACATCACCGAGGTCGACCCGCACGCGACCTACGACGCCCTGCTTCGAGCGCTTGCGCCGCACGACCTCCTGTACCTCCACGTCATGGAGACCCAGCCACACGCCGGGTACTCCACGATCGAGCAGGCCCGTGAGCTGTACCCCGGCACCCTGATGGTCAACGAGGGCTTCTCGCGGGAGTTCGACATCGCGGGCGCGGACCGGATGGTGGCGGACGGCACGGCCGACCTCGTGGCCTACGGGCGCCGCTTCCTCGCGAATCCGGACCTGCCGACGCGGCTGCGCCGCGGAGCCGAGCTCAACGAGCCCGACCGGAGCACCTTCTATCAGGGCGGCCCCAAGGGCTACACCGACTACCCGACCCTGGACGACCTCGAGGCGGCGGCCTGAGCGGACCGCCCGGCGTCCCCGTCAGCGGCGGCGGATCGTCACGTTGATGCCGGCGCGGATCGCCTTCCCGGGACCCGAGCGCGGGTAGGTCGCCTCCAACCGCAGCCTGAGCTTGCGGCTGCGCGCCCGTGCGAGCGAGCGACGTCCGGACCTCGTCAGCTTGATGCGCACCGTGCGGCGGTTGCCGGGGGAGGCCTTGATCCGGACGCGGCCGACGCGCGACTTCGATCCCGTCCGTCGCCGCAGCGTGAACGTCGCGCGCCGGGTCT
>NZ_JBFIGP010000473.1:0-1720 GCF_041602235.1 Paraconexibacter sp. | reverse complement strand
GTCCGGGACAGGAGCCACCACACGTGGTCGAGGGGGTTGGTGTCGGGCCTCATGCGTGCACCTCCTGCACGGTGCCGTCCGCGTGCACCAGCACGCCCCCGTGGCGACCGCGCAGCACGTCCACCCCAGCCTGCGGTCCCCGCAGGAGCGCGACCTTGGCCAGCAGCTCGGCCTCGAGGGCCGTCCGGGCTCTCGCCGTCACCTGGAGCAGCCCGGTCCAGGCGGAGCGGCCGGCCGACGGGTCGAGCAGGTGGTGGGCGATCTCGCCGTCCCGCCCGCGCCAGGCTCGACGGGTGATGGCGCTGGTGGCGACGGCTCCCCGATCGATCGCCAAGCACGCGACCGTCGCGCCGTCGACCGGCCCGGCGACCAGGACCTCCTGGCGCAGGTCGCGGCGTGCTCCGCCGACCCGCACGTCGCCGCCGAGATCGATCGTCCAGCGATCGAGGTCCCGAAGGCGCCGCATGCCGATGTCCACTGCGAGGCCCTTCGCCGTGCCACCCAGGTCCAGGCGCACGCCGGGCCGGCGAATGACGGTCCGCAGGTCGGGGCTCACGGCGACCGGCGCGCACCGGCGCCTGGGCTGCGCCGGGCGGCACGGTCGACGCGCAACCAGACGGGCGACGTCGACCGGATCCACGCGATCCAGCGTCGAGATCGTCTCGTCGTACCCCACGTCGGCGATCGCGTCGCCGAGCGCGGGATCGACCAGGCCGCGACTCCGCCGCCGGCACGCCAGCGCGGCGGCGACGGCGCGTCCGAGTCTCGGGTCGACCCTGACGGACTCCTGGCGGGATGCGTTGAGCTGCTCGAGGTCCGACGCAGGGTCGAACCGGGTCCAGACGGCGGCGAGGGCCTGGAGGTCGTCCACGACGGCGGCGAACCGCTCCCGGACCTGGGACTCCGACAGGTGCGCGGCGCCGCCGGCCAGGTTCAGCGTCGTGCCCATGAGCGGCGTGGTGTGCGTGTGCCACACGTCGCTCACGACCCCTGGGTCACGACGGGTGGCGGCGCCGCAGCCGATGCGGGCGCGGGCGCGGGCGCGGCGGCGACGGGCGCCGACGCACGCTGGACCGCGACCGAGGACGGTGGCTGCGACGTCTGCGCGCTCGTCGCAGCCGGCGCGGACGTGGCCGGGTCGGTCACGACCCGGGTGACGATCACGCGTCGGATGACGACCGTGCGCTTGGGACGTGCCGGCTTCGACGCCCCGACCGCCGACGCCTGTTGCGCGGCCTGACGCTGAGCGATCGCTGCGAGGGCCGGGTCGCGCCCGGTGACGACCTGCCCGACCAGGACCCCGCCGGCACCGGCGGTCACGACCGCCGTGACTGCCAGCGTGGTGGACGTCCGAGCCCGCCAGCGCACCGGCGCGGGCTTCTTCCCGGGGTCAGTCATCGCCGCGCTCGCTCGACTCGTACGCGTGCTCCTCGCCGGCCTCCGGGTGCTCGTTTTCGCGGTCCTCGGTCGAGCCGTGATCCTCGGTCGCATCGCGCTCCTGCGCCGAGACGTGGTCCTCGGCCGCTTCGTGGCGGGCTGCGGACGGGGACCGCACCGCGGCGGGGGCAGGAGCAGTGGCAGCGATCCGTGCCGGTTGCACCACGCGCACCGCGGAGGCCTGCGCGACGGGGGCACCGCTTGGTGGCGTCGCGCTGCGCGTGGCGGTCGGCTTGACGTGCGTGGTGCGGTGGATCGTCTCGGTCCGCACCTCGACGACGGG
>NZ_JBFIGP010000472.1:0-1723 GCF_041602235.1 Paraconexibacter sp. | reverse complement strand
TCGTCGTCGCCGCACGCGGCGATCCCCCCTGCGGCGAGCGCTACGGCGGCAGTGACGGCAGCGATACGAGAAGCGGTCCTCATGGGGTCTCCTTCGTCGGGGTCACTGCTGCTACGGACGGCCCGACGGCGCAGGTCGAGTGCCGGCGCGCCACCATGGCGCGCGGGCGGCCCGGCTAGAGGACCGTCCGTCGGAGGAACGCCACCTGGTGATCGATGGTCGTGGCGATCCCCTCGCCGTGGAACGGGGCGAAGTGGTCCCCAGGAAGGTCCTGCAGCTCGGCGTGGTGGGCGCGCTGTGCGAGACGTCCGATCGCCGCGCCGTCGGCGGTGATGTCCTCGGTGCAGCGACCGACCCACAACGGGACCGTGATCGCCGCCGCCTTGCGGACGGGGCGGAACAGCGCGACCGTGGCGAAGACGCCGGGCGAGATCTCGTTGCGCCACCGCGATCCCGGGCCCTTGGACGCGGCGAAGCCCTCCGCCTCGCCCGGGAGCGTCATCGCCGCGTGCGAGCCCGGAGCCCCGGTCACGGGGATCAGGGTATGGCGTCCGGCCAGGTCGGCCACCGCCCGGGGCAGGACCCAGGCGACGAGCTTGGGCGGCGTGGCCAGCACGCGTGCGAGGCCGTCGACGAACGGGCACAGCACCATCGCGGCGGCAGCATCGACCCCGCGGCTCAGCAGCGTCACGATGTGGCCGCCGGAGAACGAGAAGCCCCACGGGACGATGCGCTGCGGGTCGACGCCGGCCAGGGTCCGCGCGTACGCCATGGCCGAACGCCAGTCCTCCTGCTGGGCGCGCGGTCGGAAGCGCTGCCGCGGCTCACCGCCCGAATCGCCGAGAAAGCGATGGTCGAACACGAGCACGTGCGCGCCGGCCGCGGCGAAGGCCTCCGCGTAGGGCTCGAGGCCGTCGCGACGGGTCATGCTGAAGCCGTGGGCCATCACGACGCACGGGGCCGGACCGTCGCCTCCGGGCCGGTACCACCATGCCGCGCACTGGGCCCGTCCCGACGGGAAGGTCACATCGAGCCGGTCGACCGTCGTTGGCGCGCTCATGGCGCGCAAGGATACGGCGGGCCTCAGCCGCGAGCCATCTCCAGCAACCGCGTGGGGTCAGTGGCGGCCTGGACCCGCACGCGGGGCAGCAGCATCGGGTCGTCCTGCCTGGAGGCCACGCCCGGCTCGACGGTGGTGGCGGCGAGATACCCGGCGGCCCGCACCGCCGCCCGGACGGTCTCGTTGTTCCGACCTGCCGGATAGCAGAAGAACCGGGGGTCGACACCGAGCTCCTCGCGGATCCGTGCACGAGACCCGGCGAGCTCCCGGCGCAACTGGTCGGGCCCGAGCGTCGTGAGGTCGGCATGGCTGATCGTGTGGGACCCGATCTCCCAGCCGTCGCGCAGCATGCGCTTCGCACCCCACCGCGGCAGGCCCTTCGGGCCCAGGTGGTCGACCGCCAGGTTCAGCACCCCTGGCCAGCCGGCCGTCTTCAGGACCGGCGCCGCGTTCATCACCTGCGAGAGGTCGCCGTCGTCGAAGGACACCACGACCGGACGGGCGGGCAGGCGCCCCCGGCCTTTCCACGCGTCCCAGACCTCGCCGAGGGTGACGCCGACGTAGCCCGCGCGCCGCAGCGCGGCGATCTGGGCCTCGAAGGCCTCGGGAGTGACCCAGAGGTCGGGGTAGGCGGTGCCCGCCTTCGGCGTCCCGACCACGTGG
>NZ_JBFIGP010000471.1:0-1748 GCF_041602235.1 Paraconexibacter sp. | reverse complement strand
GGAGTTCGACGAGCTCGAGGCGGACGCGCTCGTCCTGGCGCTCGGTCAGGACACCGACCTTTCCCTGCTGGACGGCGTGCCGGACCTCGAGATCCACGACGGCGTGGTGCAGGTCGACGACGCGATGATGACCGGGCACCCCGGCGTCTTCGCCGGCGGCGACATGATCCGCGCCGAGCGGACCGTGACGACCGGCGTCGGTCATGGCCGGCGCGCCGCGCGCCACATCGACGCCTGGCTGCGTGGCTCGCGCTGCGAGCCCGATCCGCCGGTCACCGAGGCGACGTTCGATCTCCTGAACCCCTGGTACTACGCCGACGCGCCGCGCTCGGTCGCACCCCACCTTGACGCCGTCCGCCGCCAGTCGACCTTCGACGAGGTCGTCGGGGGCTACGACGCGGACACCGCGCTCTTCGAAGCGCGCCGCTGCCTGTCCTGCGGCAACTGCCTCGCCTGTGACAACTGCTACGGCGTGTGTCCCGACAACGCCGTCATCAAGCTCGACCCCGCCGGACCGTACGCCTACGCCATCGATCTCGACTACTGCAAGGGCTGCGGCATGTGCGCGCAGGAATGCCCGTGCGGTGCGATCGCGATGGTGCCCGAGACCATCTAGGAGTCCCCGCATGAGCACCGTCATCGCCCACGACACCGTCCGCCCGTTCACCTCACTCTCGCGTTCCGATGTCGCCTGGGCGGGTGGCAAGGGAGCCAATCTGGGGGAGCTGACCGGCGCGGGCATGCCGGTGCCGCCCGGGTTCGTCGTCGGCGCGCCGGCCTACGCCGCGTTCTGCGACGAGAGCAGCCTCCGTGAGCGCCTGACCTCCGAGCTGGAGACCGTGGCGGTGGACGACAGCGCAGCCCTGGACGCCGCCGCGGCCGCGGCCCGCAAGCTCGTGCTCGACACCCCGATCCCCGAAGGCGTCGAGGCGACGATCCGTGCCGCCTACGCCGACCTCCCGCACGAGGGTGGCGACCCGGTCGTCGCGGTGCGCTCGTCGGCCACGGGCGAGGACACCGCCTCCGCGTCCTTCGCCGGCATGAACGAGACCTATCTCGGCATCCGCGGCGCCGACGCGGTCGTGGACGCGGTCCGCCGCTGCTGGGCGTCGCTGTTCGGCGCGCGCACCATCTTCTACCGCGCCAAGCGCGGCTTCGGCATCGCCGACATGGACATCGCGGTCGTGGTGCAGATGCAGATCGACTCCGTCCGGGCGGGCGTGATGTTCACCATCGATCCGGCCAGCGGCAACACCGACCGCCTGGTCATCGAGGGCGCCTTCGGGCTCGGTGAGTCGGTCGTGTCGGGGTCGGTGTCCCCCGACCGCTACGTCGTCGACAAGACGACGGGAGCCATCGTCACCCGGGAGATCCACCGCAAGGAGCTCATCATCGAGCTCGAGCCCGACGGTGGCACCGTGACCCGCGACCTGACCGCAGCGGAGTCCTCGACGCCCACGCTCACCGACGACGAGGTCGACGAGCTGGCCGGGCTGGGCATGCGGATCGAGTCGCACTACGGGGTCGCGCAGGACACCGAGTGGGCGTTCGACCGTCAGGCACGAGCGTGGATGCTGCAGGCCCGGCCGGTGACGGCGTCGGGAGGGACCTCGCTGGACGGTCCCGCGACCGCCGACGCGAGCGTCGCGACGGGGCCGGTCGGCAAGTCGCTCCTCCACGGCCTCGGGGCCGCTCCCGGACGCGCGTCGGGCCCGGTGCGCGTGCTCCAGTCCCCGTCCGACGGCGCG
>NZ_JBFIGP010000470.1:0-1759 GCF_041602235.1 Paraconexibacter sp. | reverse complement strand
TGCGGAACCCCGACCGCCTGAGTCCGCTCCCCAACGCCGAGAAGCCGTTCTTCGTCTTCCTCGGCGTGCTCACCGGCGGGAAGAAGGCGGTGTTCCTGATCAGCTCCGACGCGACCGCCAGCGGTGACGGCACCTGCCGCCCGACCAAGGCCAACTGCACTACGATCGAGCTCGAGGCGGGCGGGACCGAGTTCTTCGACCTCGACACCGAGAACGGCGTCGTCCAGTACCAGCTCGACCTGGTGAGCGTGCGACGCCTGACGACCTCGAAGGACGGCGCCGCGGCGAAGGCCGCCGCGTCCTCGGGCACCGCCCTGCGCGCGACGAAGGAGTTCTCGGCCGGCCCCGGGGAGTCGTTCGCGGTCGACGCGTACCGCTGGAAGGCCGACGAGGGCGTGCTGGAGCGCCGCGCCAAGAGCTCATCCACGTCGCTGCGCCTGCCCGACGGCCTGGCCGCCGCGCTGCGCGTCGCCGCCGAGGAGGTCGCATCGGTGGCCGACGGCGCGTGGCACCCCGGCACCCCGTAGTCCCGCGTCGCCACGGACCCGGCGGGGAGCCGTCGGCCCTCGCCGCGTAGACTCCGCCGCCGCATGCACGTCCAACTCGTCACGGCCGGGGAGTCCCACGGACCCGGTCTCACCTGCCTCGTCGAGGGCCTTCCGGCCGGCCTCGAGCTCGACCGCGACGCCATCGATCGCGACATGGCCCGCCGTCAGCTCGGTCACGGCCGCGGCGGCCGGATGAAGATCGAGACGGACCGCGCGCACGTCACGGCGGGGGTCCGCCACGGGCGCACGCTCGGCGGCCCGATCGCCCTCCAGGTCGCCAACCGCGACTACACCAACTGGGAGGAGCGGATGAACCCGTGGCCGGTCAACGCGACCGTGCCGGAGGTGCACCTGCCGCGACCGGGTCACGCGGACCTGGTGGGCACGCAGAAGTACGGGCTCACCGACGTCCGGGACATCCTGGAGCGGGCCAGCGCCCGCGAGACCGCTGCGCGCGTGGCCGGGGGCGCGGTCTGCAAGGCCTTCCTGCGCAGCCTGGGGGTCGAGGTCGTCAGCCACGTCGTCCAGATCGGCGACGTGCACGCCCCGCCGCGGCAGGAGCCGCTGACCCTCGAGGACTTCGCGGGCGTCGACGAGGACCCCGTGCGCTGCCTGGACCCGGAGTCGAGCCGCGCGATGGTGCAGCACATCAACGTGCAGCGCAAGGCCAACGAGTCGATCGGGGGCGTGTTCGAGGTCGTCGCGTTCGGCCTCGTCCCCGGACTCGGCTCGCACGTGAGCTGGCAGGAGCGCCTCGACGGCCGACTGGCCGGAGCGATCTGCTCGATCCAGGCGGTGAAGGGCTGCTCGATCGGTGACGCGTGGGACGTCGCCGGACGCCCCGGCTCCCAGGCCCACGACGAGATCTTCTTCGACGAGGAGCGCGGCTACCACCGGCCGACCAACCGCTCGGGTGGACTCGAGGGCGGCATGACGACCGGCGACCCGCTCCTGGCGCGAGGCGCGATGAAGCCGCTGCCCACCCTGACCAAGCCGCTGCAGAGCGTGGACATCGAGACGAAGGAGCCCGCGCAGGCGCTCCGCGAGCGCACGGACTCGTGCACGGTGCCGGCCGCCGGCGTGGTGGGAGAGGCGATGGTCGCGCTGATCCTCGCCGACGCCTACCGGCGGAAGTTCGGCGGCGACCACGTCGACGACGCGCGCACGGCGGTCGAGGCGTACCGCGCACGCCTGCGCAACGGCTAGGAGCC
>NZ_JBFIGP010000469.1:0-1765 GCF_041602235.1 Paraconexibacter sp. | reverse complement strand
GCCCTCAGGCCTGCACGACCGGCAGCTCGAACCGCCCGGGGGGCGCCGCCGGTCCCGACGGCTCCGTGGGTGCCGCAGCGGCCATCGCCATCGGCAGCGGCTTCTGCGGGCGCAGGGCGAGCAGTCGGCCGGCGACGGCATCGATGGCGGCCGCGGCGGGATCCTCGGGGTGGGCGACGACCACCGGTTGCCCGTCGTCGGCCTGCTCGCGCGTGGCGACGGTCAGCGGGATCTGCCCGAGGAGCGGGACGTCGAGCTCCTGCGCCAGCGCCGCGCCGCCGCCGCTGCCGAAGATCGCGTGGTGGCGGCCGGTGTCGTCGACGTAGTCCGACATGTTCTCGATGACGCCGACGAGCTCGTGCTCGAGTCCCGTCGCCATGCGCGCGGCGCGACGGGCCACGCCGTGCGACGCGGCCTGCGGCGTGGTCACGATGACGAACCGCGCCTGCGGCAGCAGTTCGGCGAGGGAGATCGAGACGTCGCCGGTGCCCGGCGGCAGGTCGACCACGAGAACGTCCAGGGAACCCCAGGCCACGTCCTGCAGGAACTGCGCGAGCACCTTGTGGAGCATCGGCCCGCGCCAGACGACCGCCGAGTCCTCCTCGATGAAGAAGCCGATCGACATCACGCTCATGCCGTCGGCGGTGCGCGGCGGGATGAGCTTGCGCTCGGGCGACACCGTCGGCTTCTCACGGATGCCGAGCATGCGGGGGAGGCTGTAGCCCCAGACGTCGGCGTCCAGGACGCCGACCGTGTGGCCGCGGGCGTGCATGGCGGCCGCGAGGTTCATCGACAGCGTCGACTTGCCGACGCCGCCCTTGCCGGAGGCCACGCAGACCACCATGCCGACCTCGGCGAGCGCCCCGTCGGGCAGTTCCGCGCGCCCGAGGCGCTGCTGCAGCGCCGCGCGCTCGGCGTCGTCCAGGACGCCGAAGCTCACGTCGACGGACGTGACCCCCTCGATCGGTGCGAGCGCCTCGCGGACGGCCTGCTCGAACTGGGAGCGGATCGGGCATCCCGGGGTCGTCAGTGCGATCTCGATGGAGGCGACGCCGTCGCGCACCGTGGCCGTCCGCACCATGCCCAGCTCGACGATGGAGCGCCGCAGCTCCGGGTCGACGATCGGTCGTAGAGCTTCGAGGACCCGGGCCTCGAGGTCCGGCTCGTCGTCGGGCATGGTCTCGCGGCGCGAGCGGCGTCCGATCATTGTTCAACCATATGGGCAAATAGCGCAGGAATGCAACCGGCGTCCGGCCGCGGCGGCTACGGGCGGAAGGGCTGCAGCCGCGGGTAGGCCCCGGCGCGGTACGGCTGGTTGTCCGCGGCGTCCCCCGGCTCCGTGTAGGCGTTGCTCGAGAACGCTCCGGGCCCGCCGAACCCCGTGCCGGGCTCCACGAAGATGTTGAACCGCACGTAGCTGCCCTTCGCGTCGCCGCGAGCGCCGATCCCCGCGGTGTTGGCGAACCACGCCGAGACGGTCCGGCGTCGCTGCGAGAGGTAGCCGACGATCGGCACCAGGTTGGCCAGCGCCGGCTCCAAGCGGTCGAGCAGCGGGCCGGCGGCGGCGAGCGCCGGCCGGGCGGCGCGGAGCGTCGGTGTCGCCGCGGCCCGCAGGGCGGGCAGTCCGGCGACGACCGCGCGCGCACTCCGGGCCACCGGACGCAGGTCGTCGAGCGCCGGCGCCAGGCTCGGTCCCAGCCGTCGCAGATCCGCGACGAGCGGGCGGGCCTCGCCCACGAGCGGCTGGGCCGTGCGCAGCGCGCGG
>NZ_JBFIGP010000468.1:0-1770 GCF_041602235.1 Paraconexibacter sp. | reverse complement strand
TCAGCAGCGCCAGGAACCCCACGATCCCGAGCTCCGCGAGCACCTCGAGGTACAGCGAGTGCGCGTCCCGGAGGAACTCGTCGTCGCGCTGCGCCGCGTTCCAGGAGTACTCGAACGTGCCCGCGCCGACCCCCTTGACCGGATGGTCGCCGAACACGTCCACCGCCGTGGCCCAGACCTCGTAGCGGCTGCCGTTGAGGTTCGTCAGGCGTGCCGCCGGGTCGGTGCTCGTCGCCGGAACCCCCTGCTCCTTGAACTGCCGCCACGCGTCCGGACCCACCAGCACCGCGCCCGCAGCGCCCCCGAGCAGACCGCAGACGGCCAACGCGACCCCGAACCGTCGCGCAGCCACGGGCCCCAGGTGCCGACGGTCGAGGCCCGCGCGCCCAGTCGCCGCGGCGACCACCGCGACCACGAGCACCGCCGCGGCCGCCACGACGAGCACCCCGGCGGCACCATCGTTGCCGACCCCGTCGGCCAGCTCCGGGGCGCCCCGCAGCGCCAGGACGATCGCCGCTCCGCCGGTGAGCGCCGCGAGGCTGTGCACGATCAGCGTCCACCGGTGCGACGAGAGCGCCAGCACGACCACGATCCCCAGCACCGTGCCGCCCAGGGACGCCCGCGAATAGGTCAAGTACGACACCGCGATCGCCACCGGCACGACCGCCAGGGAGAGCCCCCGTACCGCGGTGCGGGTGGCGTGCGCGCTCCACGCCAGGCACAACGCCGAGGTCATGCCCGCCCAGGCGCCCAGCGCGTTCCAGTAGTTGAGGGGCTCGCTGAGGCGCAGGGCGCCGAAGTTCACGGCCACGGCGCTCGTCCCGAACAGCCCCTCCGAGAAGCGCCCGGCGAAGGCCAGCACCGTCACGGCGGCCATGGCGAACGCGACGCCCGCCACCGCTGCCGGCCACGTCCGCGGTCCGATCAGCAGCAGCGCCGCCACCACGAAGCCCAGGTGCGCGACCACCCTGGCCACCTCGGTCAGCGTGCGCTCGTCGCTGGAGGTCCACCCGAAGCTGATGGCGGTCCACACCGCGAGGACGCCCAGCCCCCCGAGCACCAGCCGGGCGTCGAGCGGCAGGGTGCGCCCGCGGATCACCCCGGCGACGACGCCCAGGAGCAGCAGCCACCACACCACGAGACCGGCCTGCTGCCGGACCACGATGTCGTAGCTGCCGCCGTTCAGCGCCAGGACGAGGACGAAGGCGGCCACGGCGGCGAACGTGAGGGCCGGACCCCATCGCGTATCGGAGTCGACGAGGTGCGGACCCTGCGGCATACCGCGCACCTTGCCAGACATAGACTGCGCGCGGATGCGCAAGAACACGACCCTCCTGCTGACCCTGTGCGCCGTGGCGGCCCTCACGGCCACCGGCTGCGGGGACGACCCGCTCACCCCCGAGGCTCAGACGACGAAGAACCTGCGAGCGGTCGCGGCCGTTCCGACCGAAGGGGGCCTGCTCGGCAATCCGGAGAGCCCGTCGGCCCTGATCGTGTTCGCCGCCCCCGACGACCTGCGATTCGCGACGTTCGTCAACGAAGCGCTGCCGAAGCTCGTCGACGAGCACGTCGAGCCCGGACGCCTCAGGATCCAGATGCGGACGCTGGCTCGCGGCCAGGACGACAGCCTCCAGCTCGCGCGCATCCTCCAGGCCGCCGGACTGCAGGGCAAGCTCTGGGCCGCGGCGGGGTTCATCGCCGCGCACTACGTCGGCATCATCGACGACACCTTCCGAGCGGAGCTCGTGGCCGCCGTGCCCGGCCTCGACG
>NZ_JBFIGP010000467.1:0-1801 GCF_041602235.1 Paraconexibacter sp. | reverse complement strand
GCGTCGAGCGCGACGGTCCCGTGACCACCGTGATCCTGTCGCGGCCGGACGTCCGCAACGCGGTCGACGGCCCCACCGCGCAGGCGCTGGCCGACGCGTTCCGCGCCTTCGACGCCGACGAGGACGCCGCGGTGGCCGTGCGGTGGGGTGAGGGCGGCACGTTCTGCGCCGGAGCCGACCTCAAGGCCATGGGCTCCGACCGCACCAACCAGCTGCACGTCGTCGGGGAGGGGGACGGGCCGATGGGCCCGTCACGCATGCACCTCTCCAAGCCGGTGATCGCGGCGGTGGCGGGGCACGCGGTGGCGGGCGGGCTCGAGCTCGCCTGCTGGTGCGACCTGCGCGTCGTCGAGGAGGACGCGGTGTTCGGGGTCTTCTGCCGCCGCTGGGGGGTCCCGCTCATCGACGGCGGCACGGTCCGGCTGCCGCGCCTCATCGGGCTGAGCCACGCGATGGATCTGATCCTGACCGGGCGTCCCGTCGAGGCGCACGAGGCGGCGCGCATCGGCCTCGCGAACCGCGTCGTGCCCACCGGCACCGCCCGGCAGGCCGCCGAGACGCTGGCCCACGAGCTCACCCGCTTCCCGCAGGTCACGATGCGGGGCGACCGCCTGTCGGCCATCGAGCAGCACGGCCGTGAGATGCCCGACGCGCTGGCCGTGGAGTGGGAGCACGGAGGTCGGGCGCTCGCGGCGGCCATCGAGGGCGCGGGCCGGTTCGCGGGCGGGGCGGGGCGCCACGGGTCGTTCGACGATCTCGGCTAGACCCGCGGCCGCCCGGGTCCAGCAGGCGGGAGCGGTGCGGTGAGGCGGGCGAACCTCCCCGGAAGGGGCCGCCCGTCTGGGAGGATCCCGAGCATGTCCCACACGCTTCCCCACACCTGCATCCGCGTCCTCGACGCGCAGCGGTCGGTCCGGTTCTACGAGGCCCTCGGCTTCGAGGTCCGGGGCCAGCTGAACTTCGACTCCGCCTACAACGTGTACCTGGGGCTGCCCGGGGCCGGTGACCAGCTCGAGCTCACCGTGAACGTCGGGCGTGCCGAGCCGTACGACCTCGGGGACGGCTACAACCACATCGCGCTGACCGTCGAGGACCTCGACGCGACGCTCGCGGCACTGGAGGCGGATCTCGGGGTGCAGCCGGAGAAGCCCGCGTTCCGTCCCGGTGGGCGGGACGACCTGCCCCGCATCGCCTTCGTGCAGGACCCCGACGGGTACCGGGTGGAGCTGATCGAGGGCAGCGACTTCCGCGCCCCGCAGGACGGGCCGCACCCGTCGCAGACGGCGGGCTCCCAGGCATGAGCGCGATCCTCGACGGCTTTCGCCTCGACGGGAAGGTGGCGATCGTCACCGGCGCCTCGTCCGGCCTGGGGGTGGACTTCGCGATCGGTCTGGCCGAGGCCGGTGCCGACCTCGCGATCTGCGCGCGCCGCGTCGAGCGGCTCGAGGCGACCGCGGAGCAGGTGCGGTCGCTCGGTCGTCGGTGCCTCGCGCTGCGGGCCGACGTCACCGATCCCGAGGACTGCACCGCGGTCGTGCAGCAGGCCCTGTCGGAGCTCGGCGGTGTCGACATCCTCGTCAACAACGCGGGGATCGGCACCGCGGTCCCGGCAACGCGGGAGAGCCCGGACGAGTTCCGCCAGGTCCTCGACATCAACGTCAACGGCAGCTACTGGATGGCGCAGGCGTGCGGCCGGGTCATGCAGCCGGGGAGCTCGATCATCAACGTCGGCAGCGTGCTCGGGTCCACCACGGCGGGGCTGCCCCAGGCCGCCTACAGCGCGAGCAAGGCGGCGATCATC
>NZ_JBFIGP010000466.1:0-1807 GCF_041602235.1 Paraconexibacter sp. | reverse complement strand
TCGTGCATCGAGCGGACCATCGTGGAGATGCAGCGCCGGCTCGACAACGTCGTCGGGACCTGCTCCCACAACGCCGTCTTCTCGCTCGCCTACCTCCGGGTCACCGAGGACGTGCGTGACGCCTCCAAGGCCGGCGTGTTCGAGGACCGGGTGTGGCTGGCGCAGGAGGACGCCGTCTTCGCCCGCATGTACTTCGAGGCCTACGACCGATGGGCCTCGGGCGAGCGGCAGGGCGTGCCGGAGGCGTGGCTCCTGGCGTTCGACGCCGCACGGGACCGCAAGGTCAACGGGCTCGGCAACTTCCTGATGGCCATGAACGCCCACATCAACCGCGACTTCCCGTACCTGCTCGCGGCGATCGGCATCACGAAGCCCGACGGGACCACGCGCAAGGCGGACCACGACGCCTACAACTCCCGGCTCGCCGCGCTCTACCAGCCGGTCCTCAAGGAGGTCGCCGACCGCTTCGACCCGTCCGCGGACGACATCGAGCTCGGCCCGGTCGACGACTCGACCGCCTACCTCATCCTGCAGTCCTGGCGCGAAGGCGTGTGGCGCAACGCCGAGCGCCTGCTGCTCGCGCCCAACGCGGCGGCCCGCGCCCAGGTCGAGCGCGAGATCGAGCTCATGGCCGCCGGTGTCGCGCGGACGCTCCAGGCGATGTTCGCGGCCGACCCGGCCGTGCGAGACGCGTGGTGTGCCGAGCACGGCGGCCAGAAGCCCGCCGACGCGACAGCTGCCCCGGCCACCTCGCCCGGGTCGTCGCGAGCGGGGACGGTGCGGCTGCGACTTCCCCGCAAGGCGCTGCGGCTCACGTCGCGGCGACTGCGCATCCCGGTCGCCTGCCCGCGAGGAGCGGGGTCGTGCCGGGGCACGCTGACGGTGCAGCGGCCGCGCGGGCGGGGCATCCGTCTGGGTCGGGCCCCGGTGCGCCTGGCTGCCGGTCGCACGACCCGCGTGACGGTGCGGATCGGCCCGAAGGCCCGGCGGGCGCTGGCACGTGACCGCGGGCGGGCGCGCCTGACCCTGCGTCGGTCGGGTGTCACGAAGCAGCGCGCGGTCACGCGCCGTTCGCTTCGCGTGCGGCTGCGCTGAGCGCCCATCACACCGGCCCTCGGCCCGTTTCGCGCAACGTGCGGGGCGGTCTGCAAGGCGGCTGTCACTCCATCGGGACGCCCCGCTACGGTGGATCACCCTTCATGGTCTCCGCGCTCACCCATCACACCTCACCCCGCCTCGGCGGCCACCTGCGGCTCGGCTGCTCGACCGGATTCCTCCGGCATCTGGAGGGTGAATGGCCCGACCTCGTGTCGCACGCGAGGGAGACGAGCACCGAGGCCATCGAGCTCGCCGCGCTGAGCGAGCAGGAGCTCCCGGGCCTGCTGGCCTACCTCGGCGGACGCCCGTCGCTGCCGTTCCGCTTCCTCAGCGTGCATGCCCCGTCCAAGCACCGCGAGCTCCCGGAGGCGGACCTCGTGGAGCTGCTGATGCCGCTGGTCGGCCGTGTCGACGCGATCGTCGTCCACCCCGACACGCTCGACGATCTCGGCGCCTGGGTCCCGCTCGGGCGGACGCTGACGATCGAGAACATGGACCCGCGCAAGGTCACCGGGCGCACCGCGGACGAACTGGCCCCGTACCTGGCGACGCTCCCCCAGGCCCAGCTCTGCTTCGACGTCGCGCACGCGCAGGCCGTCGACCCGACCCTCGCCGTCGGCCACGAGATCCTCGATCGCTACGGATCGCGGCTGCGCCACCTGCACGTGAGCGCGCTGGACGAGCGGGGACGTCACCGGCCGATGACCGC
>NZ_JBFIGP010000465.1:0-1812 GCF_041602235.1 Paraconexibacter sp. | reverse complement strand
GCGCTCTCCATCATGGCCGAGCTCGTCGCCGTCCGGCGCGGACATCCGGGCGGTCGCCTGCGCGACGCCGAGGGGCGCATCCACGAGGTCGGCGCATGAGCTCGCACAGCGCCGCGGTGATCCTCGCTGCGGGGGCCTCCGAGCGCTTCGGTTCCGTCAAGCAGCTCGCCGAGCTCGACGGGCGCCCGATGCTCCAGCACGTGATCGACGCCGTCGTCGCCGTCCGGGAGCTCGATCCGGTGGTGCTCGTGCTCGGCGCCCATCAGGAGGAGATCCACGCCGCCATCGACACGCGTCGCGCGGTCGTGGCCCTGTGCCTCGGCTGGGAGGAGGGCCTGGCGGCCTCGCTGAGGGCAGGGGTCGCGGCGGTCGCCGAGCGGGACCCGGACGTGGCGCGCGTGGTGGTGGTCCTCGGTGACACCCCGCGCCTGGAGACGGCGGTGATCGAGGACGTGCTGGCGGCGTCGGTCGCCGCGCCTCCGGCCGTCCCGGTCCGTGCCACCTACGACGGGCGCCCCGGCCACCCGGTCGTGATTCCGCGCCACCTGCTGCACGCCGTCGAGGAGCTCACCGGGGACGAGGGTGCCCGGGAGCTGCTCGCCGGCGGGCCCATGCTGCTGGTCGCCGCCGGTGGACCCGGCGGCATGGACGTCGACACCCCCGAGAACCTGGAGACCCTGCGATGAAGCTCGAGCAGTCGTTCACCGTGTCCGCCCCGGTGCAGACCGTCTGGGAGGCGCTGATCGACATCGAACGCGTGGCGCCGTGCCTCCCCGGGGCGGAGGTCACCGAGGCCGTCGGCGACGGGACCTACAAGGGCACGTTCACGGTCAAGCTCGGACCCACCACCGCCGCCTACGCCGGGACGCTCAAGATGGACGACCTCGACGGGGCCGCGCACGTCGCGACGATGCACGCTCGCGGCACGGACAAGCGCGGGCAGGGCGGCGCGAACGCGACGATCGTCTCCCGCGTCACGGAGGACGCCGAAGGAGGCGGCACGCGGGTCGATGTCGACACGGACTTCACGATCACGGGCAAGCTCGCGCGCTTCGGCCGGGGCGGCATGATCCAGGACGTCGCCAACCGCATGCTCAAGGAGTTCGCGGCCAACCTCGAGGAGGAGGTGCAGGTCGGGGCTCCGGCAGGCCCGGGCGCCGAGGACGCGGCGCACCCGCAGGCCGGGCCCGGCGAACGCCGCGCCCCGGCCAAGCCGGTGTCGGCGTTCCGGCTGATGCTCGGGGCGCTGCTCGACCGCATCCGCCGCCTGTTCCGGCGTCCCTGACCCCGGGCCGGCGAACGCGCGCGCCTCAGGTCAGGAGGCGCAGCGCGGCGGTCACCCCGGCGGCCAGCCCGACGCCGACCAGCACGCTCGCGCCGCGCCACAGGGCGACGCCCGCGACGCCGACGCCTGCCGTGTCCTCGCCGACGTGGAGGTCGCCGCTGTCGGCCAGCGCCGACGTGACGATGAGGGCGGCGAGGAGGGCCGGGGCGAGCAGCACGACGACGTTCGCGAACCGAGCAGGGAGGTCCCGTCCCCCGAACGCGATGGGACCCACGCCCTTGATGATCATCGTGACCACCGCGCAGCCGGCGATCGTCGCCCACGCCGTCCCGGTCATCGCGGGCCTCCCGGGTCGGGCTCGGCCGGCGTGTCCGCCCCGTGGGGATGGAGGCCGAGCGTCAGATCCTCCCCGACCGCGATGTCCGCCGCGTCCGGGGTGCCGGTGCCGGCCCGCAGACCGACGAGGGCTACGACGCTGGCGGTCAGCACGGGGACACCGGGCGGCGTGAGCGGCACGAGGACCAGCG
>NZ_JBFIGP010000464.1:0-1826 GCF_041602235.1 Paraconexibacter sp. | reverse complement strand
GAGGACATCAAGGGCGACCCGGCGCTGCGGTCGATCCCGGTCGTCGTCCTGACGACCAGCAGCGCCGAGGAGGACATCCTGCGCTCCTACGACCTGCACGCGAACGCCTACGTCACGAAGCCCGTGGACTTCGAGCGCTTCATCGAGGTGGTCCGGCAGATCGACGACTTCTTCGTGTCGGTGGTGCGGCTGCCGCGGCCGTGACGGCACTCCCGGTCACGAGCACGTGACCGGACCGATGAGTTCTCCGACGGCGGCGGGTCTTGTCTGCACCACCCCCGACGTCCCTGGAGGACCGATGACCCATCAGCCGCGACTCATCTTCGTCAACCTTCCCGTCAGCGACCTGGAGGCGACGACCGCGTTCTTCACGGAGCTCGGCTTCACGTTCGACGAGCGCTTCACCGACGACCGCTGTGCGTGCATGGTGGTCAGCGACCAGGCCTACGTGATGCTGCTCCAGCGCGCCAGGTTCGAGGAGTTCGCGAAGCTGCCGGTCTCCAACGCCCACCTCGCCACCGGGTCGATCCTGTGCGTGTCGGCGAGCAGCCGCGCGGACGTCGACGCCGTCGCCGACACCGCCCTGATGCACGGCGCGTCCCCGGCCGGCGACCCGACGGACCACGGGTTCATGTACGGCCGCAGCTTCCTGGACCTCGACGGCCACCACTGGGAGGTCATGTGGATGAGCCCGGAGGCGGTCGCCGCGGGCCCGGCGGACATGGACTCGGCGTCATCAGTGGCGTGAATGCGTCGTACGATGCAGTTGTGAGACCTGGAGCCGAACCCCGAGGGCTGGTCACCGGCGAGCTCGAGGCGCACCGCGCGGCCTTGACGGGCTACTGCTACCGCATGCTCGGGTGCGGCGCGGAGGCCGAGGACGCCGTCCAGGAGACGATGATCCGCGCCTGGCGCAACGCCGACAAGCTCCAGCACCGTGCCGCGCTGCGCGGGTGGTTGTTCCGGATCGCCGGCAACGTGTGCTTCGACATGCTCGAAGGGGGCAGACGCCGCGCCCAGCCGATGGACCTGGGGCCGGCGTCGGCAGCGGACGCCGCGCTGGGCGCCGGGCTCCCGGAGTCCACCTGGGTGCGTCCGATCGCCGACGAGCGGGTCCTCGACCTGCATGCGGACCCCGCTGACCTCATGGCGGCACGCGAGACGCTCCGGCTGGCGTTCGTCGCGGCGCTGCAGCACCTGCCGCCCAGGCAGCGCGCCGTCCTGGTGCTGCGCGAGGCGCTGCGGTGGCGGGCCGAGGAGGTCGCCGACCTCCTCGAGACCTCCGTCGCCTCCGTGAACAGCGCACTGCAGCGGGCGCGCGCCACCCTCGGCTCCCTGGATCTCGACCCTGGGGCCGTGTCCCCCGGCGGCGACGGGGGCGACCCGCTGCTGCAGCACTACATCGAGGCGTTCGAGGCCTACGACATCGAACGGCTCGTCACGCTCCTGCGGGAGGACGCGGCGTTCTCGATGCCGCCCTTCCCGCTCTGGGTGCGGGGACCGGCCGACATCGCCGGGTTCATGCTGGGCACGGGCGCGAAGTGCCGTGGGTCACGCGTCCTCCCCGTCTCGGCCAACGGCGGGCCGGCGGCCGCGATCTACAACCCTGCGGGAGACGGGAGCTTCACGCCCTGGGCGGTCGTGGTCCTGGAGACCGATGGCCGGCAGATCACCGGCCTGCACCACTTCCTGTACCCGGAGCTGTTCGCGCGCTTCGGCCTGCCGGAGCGGTTGCCCTCCCCGCCCCCGACACCGACGTCCAGCGCCTAGCTGCGGCGGGCGCGGCGCTCCGGATCGCGGGCCTGAGATCGGCACCGCTCGTCCCG
>NZ_JBFIGP010000463.1:0-1835 GCF_041602235.1 Paraconexibacter sp. | reverse complement strand
GGAGATGCACTCGCTCTACGGCGGGACCTACATCCTGATCACGCACGACATCGCCACGGCTCGGCAGATCGGGCAGTACGTCGGCGTCCTGTGGCGCGGGCGGATCGTGCAGAGCGGCGACCGCGACGAGATGTTCGATTCGAGCAATCCGTTCGTGCGCCAGTTCCTCAACCGCGAGCGCGGAGGACCGCTGGGAATGGAATGACACCCCTTACGAGGGGGGTGTCTGACACCTATTGAGTCTGTTCACCGGCATCTGCCGGTGGGAGTGTTGGGGTCACGGGGGCGGAGTGGGATCCGCCCCTCAACGGGAGAAGAGGCAGAACGTGGCAACGAGAAGCGCGACAGCGCCCGTCTCGGCGCCGCCTGGGCGGGGGGCGCGACTGCGGTCGACGCCACGCCGAGGCGCAGACGCCGGACTGAGCATCATCGACGAGGTCGGCGGGATGCTGCTGCTGACCGGCAAGACGGTCGCCGCGACGTTCACGCCGCCCTACTCCTGGGTGGACGAGTTCCTCATCGAGAGCACCATCTTCCTCCGCCGCACCCTGATCCCGACGTTCTTCGGCGTGATCGCGCTCACCGCCGGCGCGGGCGGCATCCAGGGCGGCAACCTCCTCAACATCTTCGGCTCCGTCGACCGCCTCGGGGCCTTCTTCGCCACGTTGGCCACGCGTGAGGCCGGACCCTGGGCAACCGGCATGATCGTCGCCGGCGTCGCCGGCACCGCGGTCTGCGCCGACCTCGGGGCACGGAAGGTCCGCGAAGAACTCGACGCACTGGCGGTCCTCGGGCTCGATCCGATCAAGACGCTCGTCGTTCCACGGTTCCTCGCCTTGGGCGTGCTGACCGCGACCATGAACCTGCTCGCGATCGCGGTCTCGCTCGTCGGCGGCTGGGCGGCGGCCGTCCTCCTGTTCGGGGAGACGACGTCCGGCTACATGTCGACGATGACGCTGAACTTCACCATGCCCGACCTCCTGGGCAGCATCTTCAAGACGTCGTTCTTCGGCTTCATGGTCGCCGTTGTCTGCTGCTACAAGGGCCTCAACGTGCGAGGTGGTGCCGTCGGGGTCGGCAAGGCCGTCAACCAGGCGGTGGTGATCGCCTTCGTCGCGATCTGGGTCTTCAACTACATGTTCACGGCGACGTTGCTCGCGGCGTTCCCCGAGACGCTCAACCTCCGCTAGGGCATGGCGACGACGAACGCACCCACCGGCCCGGACGGCCTGCCGCTGCTCGCCACCGAGCTCGCTCGCACCCGTGCGGTCCGGAACTTCCGGGCGCCGGTCGAGTCGACGCTCGACGAGGCCGGTCGCATGGCCCGCTTCATGCTGAGCGCGGTCATCGAGATCCCCAAGGCGTGGCGCTACGGCGCCGAGGTCCTGCGGCAGGCCGCGCTGCTCCTGCTCGGGTCGTCGATCGTCCTGCTGTCCCTGCAGTTCGTGATCGGGCTCCAGTGCGGCACCGAGGGCAACTACGTCCTGCGCGGGTTCGGCGCGTCCGTATACACCGGCGCGTTCTCGGCGCTCTGCGGCCTCCGCGAGGCCGGACCCTTCATGTTCGGCTTCATCGCCGCCGCCAAGATCGGCGCGGGACTGGCGGCGGAGCTCGGGACGATGCGGATCAACGAGGAGATCGACGCGATGGAGGCGCAGGGCATCAGCTCGATCCGCTACATCGTGACGACGCGCCTGCTCGCCGCCTGGCTGGTGATCCCGTTCTGGTTCTTCGTCGGGATGGCCCTGAACTTCTTCGGCGAGTACTTCGTGATCATCGTCCAGATCGGCGAGGTCTCGCTGGGCGGCTGGGGGTCCGTCCACTGGGCGTTCATC
>NZ_JBFIGP010000462.1:0-1851 GCF_041602235.1 Paraconexibacter sp. | reverse complement strand
GCCTCGGAGGTGGCGTGCTTGCGCGCATTGGTCAGCGCCTCCTGGACGATCCGCAGCGCGTGGCGACCGATCGCGTCGGGGACGGCCGTCAGGTCGCCGAGGCGGATCTCGGCGTCCAGGAGCATCCCGGCGGTGCGCGACTCCTCGAGCAGGCCGGGAAGCGCCGCGAGCGTCGGCTGGGGCGGCTGGAGGGCCTCGCTGCCCGAGCCGTCACGCAGCACGCCGATCACCGCGCGCAGATCCTCGAGCGCCTGGTGCGCGCTGGCGCGGATGACCGCGGCGGCGCGGGCGACGTCCTCGGGCGGGGCGTCCGGGCGGAACTCCAGCGCGCCGGCGTGCAGGCTCAGCAGCGAGATCCGGTGCGCCAGCACGTCGTGCATCTCGCGCGCGATCCGCGTGCGCTCGGCCTGGCGGGCCTGTTCCAGTCGCAGCTCCTGCTCGGCGTCGGCGTGGCGCGCTCGCTCGCGCACCGACTGGCGGCGCCCGCGGATGAACATGCCCCAAGCGACGACTGCGGCGAAGGCCAGCGTCTGGATGACGAAGAACGCCAGCGGTGGCAGCACCGGGTCGTCGGGCTGCACGGCGCGGTAGACCGGGAACATCGCGAGCTGAAGTCCGGCGACGAGGATCGCCAGCTGCCAGCGGCGGTGGGCGGCGACGGTGAACAGGACGATCAAGCCGGCCACGCCCGCGGAGGACGAGAAGGCCACGATCGGCACCGAGGTCAGACCGAGGCCGAGTGGCCAGCGCCGCCGCCACCACAGGGCGAGCCCGAGCGCTGCGCCACCGATCACGTCGAGGACGAGCAGGGGACCGTCGAGCCCGCGGCCGACCTGGTCGGCCAGCGCCATGCCGCCGAACGCGATCGCCAGGAGGACCAGCGAGCCGTCGACGGTCCGGTCGCGCCGCGTGCGGCGCGGGGACGGCATCTCGTCCTCCTCCGGGGCGACGAGCAGGTCGGACAGGAGACGGCGAACGGTCACGGCCTCGAGCGTAGGTGTCTCGGCCGCCCTTGGACATTGGCCCGAAGTCGATCGGAGCACAGACTTTCGTCGGTCCAGGAGTCGCCTCCTGGCCGATTGCCGAGCCCCGGCTCGCAGCCCATCGTGTCGTCGGTGATCGCCATCGACCAGAAGCCTCCCATGCTCGCTCGACTCGCTCATCTCACCGCCCGTCACCGCAAGGCGATCATCGTCGCGTGGATCGCGTCCGCCGTCTTCGGCGGTTTCGCCGCCGGGCAGGTCTCGGAGCGCTGGCTCCAGTCCTTCGCGAACCCCGGCCACTCGGCCTACGAGGCGAGCCAGCGGACGTTCGAGCGTTTCGGCACCGGCGAGCGGCCCCCGAGCGTCGTCGTGTTCCACACGGAGGGCGACGCGACGAAGAGCAAGGCGATCCCCGTCGCGATGGAGCGAGCCCGGCAGGCGAGCCCCGGTGCCCGCACCAGCTCCTACTTCTCGACGGGCAGCGACGCGTACGTCTCCGAGGACCGGCACACGACCTTCATGGAGGTCTACCCGACCGGCACGCCGCAGCTCGCTACGAAGAGCGGCGCCGACGCGATGCGGACGGCCGCAGCCGCGGGGCTGCCGGCGGGAACGACCGTGCACGTGACGGGCCTCGAGTCGATCATGGAGGCGAACGAGCGCGGCGAGACGAGTGGTCCGAGCGTCCTCGTCGAGGCGCTGATCGGCGGCCTCGGCGCGCTGATCGTCCTGTTCTTCGTCTTCGGCACGTTGCCGGCGGTCCTGCTGCCGCTCGCGATCGCGGTGGCGTCGATCCTGAACACCTTCACGCTCGTCTGGCTCCTCACCTACGTCACGGACGTGTCGATCGTCGTGCAGTTCCTGATCG
>NZ_JBFIGP010000461.1:0-1877 GCF_041602235.1 Paraconexibacter sp. | reverse complement strand
GGGCGCGGCGGGGCCGCGCCGTGCTCCCCGGTGCTCATGCGGCGGGGTACAGGGTCCGCGTCCAGATCGTGACGATCGCGTCGAGCACGCGCTCGGGGTCGGTGACCGGCTCATGGCCGAGCGTGTCGTTGAGGTACGCGTTGAGCATCCACACGAGCGCCCGGGCGATCTGCGGCGCATCGAGGGGCTCGAGGTCGCCGCGCGCGACCCGGGCCTCGATCGCCTCGGTCATGAGCGTCACGAAGTTCTCGACCATCTGCGTGTACGCCGCCTCGACCGCGGCATCGTGGCGCGCTGCTTCGGCGACGGCCCGGACCAGCACGCCGTTGCGCACGTAGAAGTCGACGAAGTGCCCGAGCTGCTTGCGCGCCTGCGCGGGTGAGGACTCCTCGGTGTGCGCCCACGCCTCGCTGACCGCCACGAGCTCACCGCCCACCTCGGCGATGAGCGTCAGCACGAGCGAGGGGATGTCGTCGAAGTGGCGGTAGAAGACCGTCCGGGTGTGCCCGGTCCGGGACATCACCGCGTCGACGCTGAGGTCGCGGAACGACCGCTCGCGCAGCAGCTCGCGAGCCACGTCGAGGATCTGCTGCCGGGTCTCCTCGCGGAGCTGCCGGCGCTTGGTGCGCTGAGCGGACGCGGACATCGCGACGCAGCCTACCCGCTCCCGACCCCTAATGACAAGCTGTTTGACAAGGCGTCATTAAGCTGGTTATCGTCGGTTCGTGGCGCCACCAGCGCCGCTGTCCAGTGGGAGCTGCAGGGGAGAGCACGATGGTCGAGCAGGAGAGCCAGGGGCGCGTGGGCGTTCCCATGAGCACCCGGCGCGGATTCGTCGGCGGCCTGGCGACGGGCGTCGCAGCCCAGGTCGCGGCGGGACCGCTGCTCACGGGCATCGCCCGCGCGCAGCCCAGCGCCGCGTGCACGCCGACCCCCCGCCCCGTGCGCACCTCCTCCCTCGCGGTCGCTCCCGACGGCCGGACGGTCTGGACCGCCGACGCCGCCGGCACGACGATCACCTCCCACCGGACCAGGGACCTGCAGCGCGGACGGTCGATCGACGTCGGCGGCGCACCGCTGGACCTCGTGATCACCCCGGACGGACGCATCGCGCTCGTGCTCACCGCCGCCTACGACCGCCCCGGCGTGGCGATCGTCGACCTGCGTTCCGGCCAGACCGACCACGTGGACGTCGGCCCCGAGCCCTACGCCATCACCCTGTCCCCCGACGGCCGTCGCGCCTACGTCTCGGGCGGCGGGCAGCACGGAACGCTCACGCGCATCGACCACGTCACCGGCAAGGTCCACGAGCCGATCGAGCTCGGCGCCTACGTCCGCGGCATGGCCCTGTACGCGAACGGCACGCGTGCCCTCGTCGCGGTCGGCGGCGAGTCGGCCGTCGCGGTCGTGGACGTGAAGCACGCCCGGGTGCTGCGCCGGATCGCGACCCCGCAGTTCCCGGCCCGGCTCGCCGTCGCGCCCGACGGCCGGCGCGCCCTCGTCACCCACAACGGCTTCGGCGCCCGCCAGGTCACCCCGCTCGACCTCTCCGCCGGACGCGCCCGCACGCCCGTGACCACCGGCGAGGACCCGGCCGGCGTCGCGTTCAGCCGCGGCGGCACGGTCGTCATGGTGGCCAACAGCGGCGCGGGCACCGTGTCCGTCCTCAGGACGAGCACCTGGCGCCACCGCCGGCGCGTGAACGTCAAGGGGTCGCCCCGCCACGTGGCGGTCGTCGGCCGGCGCGGCATCGCCGGCGACGGCGCCTCCGGCCGGCTCACCACCATCCGCCTGACAGGAGGCCGCTAGCCATGCCCGTCACCCGACGCGACGCGCTCCGGGCAGGGGCCGCCGGCGCCGCCACGGCGCTCGGCGCG
>NZ_JBFIGP010000460.1:0-1883 GCF_041602235.1 Paraconexibacter sp. | reverse complement strand
GACCCTGCGGTCCGGGTCCTCGCTCAACCTGGCGGCGACGACGCAGCCTGCTGCCCCGCCGCCGATGACGATGTTGTCGTACGTCTGGCTCATGGATCCTCTCCTCGTCGGCTGCTGGTGCTGGGAGCTCAGGCGCCGCCGCCCCGCACCGGGAGCGTCGTCAGCTGGTTCACGAAGATCGCGGTCGCGTACCGGGGCCGTCCCGCGAACTCGAGGTCCGGGTAGCGGTCCAGGAACTCCTCGAACATCACCCTGAGCTCGAGCCGCGCGAGTGCGGTCCCCAGGCAGAAGTGCCGACCGCCGGCGCCGAACGCCTGGTGCTCGGGGTTGCGCTCGACGCGGAACGCCTGCGGGTCCTCGTAGACCGCCTCGTCGTACCCGGTGGCCGGGTACCACATCATGACCTTGTCGCCCTTCTTGATCGGGCAGCCGCCGAGCTCGGTGTCCTCGGTCGCCGTTCGGCGGAAATGGGCGAAGGCGGGGAACATCCGCAGGCACTCCTCGACCATGCTGGGGATGAGCCCCGGGTCGGCGACGACCTTCGCGCGCTCCTCCGGGTTCTCGACGAGGGCCTTCACGCCGCTGCAGAAGGTGGCCTTCGTGCTGTCGTTGCCGGCGGTCACGAGCAGGATGAAGCCCATGACGATCTCCCAGTCGCTGAGCTTGTCCCCGTCGATCTCGGCGTGGACGAGGATGCTCATCAGGTCGTCGGTCGGGTTGGCGCGCCGCTCGTCGATGAGGACCTGGCAGCGCTGGACGATCATCGGGATCACGGTCTCGATGACGTCCTCGGGGCCTTCCGGGTTCATCTCCGCGTCGTCGCCGCCGACGAGCCGGTTCATCAGCTCGGCCCACATTGCGTCGTCCTCCTCGGCGATGCCCATGAAGCTGCCGATGACCCGCGACACGACCGGCTGAGCGAACTCGGTCACGACGTCGATCTCATCGCGGCCGTCGATGCGGTCGAGAACCTGTCGGGCGATGGCCCGGATCGAGTCCTCGTGCTCGGCGATCCGCTTCGGGGTGAAGCCACGCTGGAAGAGCGACTTCAGCCGCCCGTGCTTGGGCGGGTCCATCCCGATGAACATCCCGTTCTGGACCTCGAGCTGCACCCACGGCATGCCGACCATGCCACCGAGCTCCGAGGAGTACAGCTGCCAGTTGCGGCTGACCTCGTGGACGAGCTCCTGGTTGGTCACCGACCAGAACCCCGGCTCCTCGGGGAAGCTCGTCATGCCCGAGCTCCAATGGACCGGGCACTCCCTGCGCAGCTGCTCGAACAGGGCCAGTGGCGGACCCTCGCGCCAGTGCTCCGGGTCCGCGACCCGGATGGTCTTCAGATCAGATGACAGGGTGGACATGCGCTGCGGCTCTCCTCGACTCGCGATTCACGGGACCGGAAGAGCCTAACGGCGTGTCTTACAGTGTGTCAAGCTATATGTCAGCACAGTGTATTGGCGTCGTTACCCGTGGTGTATCGTCCCCTGGCGATGAGCGTGCTCTCGAAGCGTCCGACGACGGGACAGACCGCGGCGGTCAACCGCGAAGCCATCCTCGAGGCGACGGTGCAGCTGCTGCAGCGGGGCGTTTCCTACGCGGAGATCAGCGTCTCCGCGATCGCGGCGGAGGCGTCGGTCTCGAGACCGACGTTCTACGCCTACTTCAACGACAAGCGGGACCTCATGCTCGCGCTCGGGGCCCGCTTCGAGCAACGCACGCACGGTGCCGCCGACGCCTGGCTGGAACTGCGCGACGACGACCTGCACGCGACGCTACGCGGCGTCCTCGAGGCGTTCCGCGGAGACCACGCGACCCTCCGGGCGATCGTCGAGGCCGCCACCTACGACCCCGAGGTGGCCGAGTTCTGGCGCAGCTTCCACGCG
>NZ_JBFIGP010000459.1:0-1887 GCF_041602235.1 Paraconexibacter sp. | reverse complement strand
GTCCGCGCGGCCGGGGGCATGGGCGCAGTCTGCCGCACGCGGCGGCCGCGCGGGCGGACCGTGGCGCGTCGGCTCAGGCGGTGGCGCGCAGGACGAACACCGCGACGTCGTCGCGAAGCCTGCCGGCGGCGCGTCGCCGCGCGATGTCCTCCACGGCGGAAGCCGCCGCGTCCGCCGAGGACACGCGTCCCCCGAGGTCGCAGACGAGCATCGCGCCCAGCGCGTCGGCCTCGAGCGGCGCGGTGCGGTCCGCCTCGGTGACGCCGTCGGTCGCGAGCACGAGCGCGTCGCCCGGGTCGAGGCCGACCGTGATCTCCGGCCACGTCGGAGCCTCGAACACGCCGAGCAGGGGGCCGTGCTCCTCCACCGGCACGGCGTAGCCACCTGCGCGCAGGACGATCGGGGCCGGGTGGCCGGCGCAGGCCAGCCGGACACGCAGCCCGCCTTCGGGACGCGGGTCGACGTACGCGAGCACGGCGGTGAGGAAACGGTCCGGCGTGCCCTCGGCCAGCAACTGCTGGTTCAGCAGGGCCAGGTCCTCGCTGGGCCCGCCCGAGCGTGCCTGACTCGCCGCCCGCAGCGTGTAGCGCGCCATCGCGGTGAGGGTCGCGGCCTCCGCGCCCTTCCCACACACGTCTCCGACCGCCACCACCCAGCCGCCGCCGGCGGCCGGGAAGAGATCGTAGAAGTCGCCGCCGACATCCGTTCGCTCGTCGGCCGGCAGGTAGCGCGCCGCGACGTCGACGCCGGGAACCGTCGGGAGGTCGGGCGGCAGCAGGCTCGCCTGCAGCGTGTCGGCGACCATCTCGCGCTCCGCGTACAGGAGCGCGTTGTCGATCCAGAGGGCGAGTCGCTGGGCGATGTCGGCGATGTAACGGGCATCGGTCGCCGACGAAGGGTGCGCCGTGGAGGTCCAGCCGAGGACGACGGACCCCACGCGATGGCCGCGGGCCACGAGGGGGACGGTGCGCGAGATCGGACAGCCGTCCGGGGAGTCGGGGGCGCTCGGCAGGCTGGCCTGGCCGCGTCGCCGTGGGACGCGCCCGTCGCGTTCGGTGATGTCGATGGCGACGGCGTCCGCAAGCTCCTCGCGCAGGAGCGCCACGACCTCGGCGAGCGTGTCCTCGAGTTGCAGCGACCGCTCCAGGACGCCCCCCAGCCGCGCCAGGAAGGAGCTGCGGGAGTGAGCTGCCTCGAGCGCCTGGCGGCTGCGCTGCTCGGCCGCGAGCAGCCGCTCGCGCTCGACCTCGCCGGTGCGACGCTCGTGGATGTCGACGGTGCCGCCGACGAAGCCGCGGAACGTCACGTTGTCGTCGAACATCGGTCGTCCCCGGGCGAGCACCCATCGGTACGAGCCGTCGGCGCTCCGCATCCGGTACTCCAGCTCGAACTCCGCTCGCCGGGAGAGCGCCGTGGTGCGCACGCCGAGGCAGTGCTCGAGATCGTCGGGGTGGACGATCTCCGTCCAGCCGTCGCCGAGCTCCTCGGCGATGTCGCGACCGGTGAACTCGAGCATGGACTCGTTGACGAACGTGTAGTCGCCGTCGGTTCCGCAGACCCAGAGGAGCACGGGCGCGACGTTCGCCAGCCGCTGGAAGCGCCGCTCGGCGGCGGCTGCCGCGTTGCGCGCCGCGCGCTCCTCGTCGATGAGGCGGGCGACGCCGGCGAGACGGTGGGGCGTCCCCGACTCGTCGCAGAAGACACGACCGACGCCGTACATCCAGTGGATGCTGCCGTCGGGCCAGACGGTCCTGAACTCCGTCTCGTAGGACCCGCGCTCGGCGATCGCGGTCCGGATGAGCCCGTCGAGTCGCGCGCGATCCTCGAAGTAGATGGTCTCGAGGTACTCGCTGTAGCTCAGCGGCGCGCGCTCGCCGCCGTGGGCCT
>NZ_JBFIGP010000458.1:0-1900 GCF_041602235.1 Paraconexibacter sp. | reverse complement strand
CGAGCACTCCGAGCGGTCGGACCAGCGCGCGTCCGGTGGCCCGGGGCTACTCTCAGCGCGTGCTGAGGCGGGGGGTCATCATCGGAGCGGCTGTCGCCGCGATCATCGCGACCGCCCCCGCGTCCGCGGCGGAGCGTCCGGTGATCCCGCCGGCGGGCCACACGCAGGTCATGGTGGGTCAGGACGTCGCGACACTCCGGGCGTACTCCGAGGCCATGGGCGGCGGATACCAGCCCGCCGGGGTCATGGACTACCTCTTCCTCGAGGCGGAGCCCGACGCGCTCCGGCGGCGGCTGGACAAGCTGCGCGCCGAGTGGGACGCCCACTACCCGCAGGCGGACGTCCAGTTCGGCATGACGCTCGGCCGCTCGCCGTTCTGGTCGACCATCTTCGGTGACTACGGCGCGCCGGGCACCCTCGAGGTCGTCAGCGGCGCCTACGACGACAGGATCGACGTGATCGCCGAGTGGTTGAACGCCCAGCCACAGCGCACGTTCCAGTTGCGCATCGGCTACGAGTTCGACCTGCCGGGCGGACAGTGGGGTCCTCCGGCCCTGTATCGGCAGGCGTACCGGTACGTCGTCGACCATCTGCGCCGGCGCGGCGTCTCGAACGCCCTCTACGTCTGGCACTCGGCGGGTGCCCAGTTCAAGACCACCGACTACTCGGGGCTGGTCAGCACCCTGGGCACGCTGGACCGCACGCCCGGCCACGAGGCAGATCCGCTGCTCGAGGCCATGGCGAACACGCTGCGTACGGCGGGTCAGGTGCTCGGGAACGGTGGGGATCTCGCCCCGATCCGTGACTTCTTCCCCGGCCGTGACTACGTGGACCTGTTCGGGATCTCGTACTGGGACGACGCGTTCGGCGGCGGGCGCTCGAGCGAGCGTGCCCGCGCGATCTACCGTCAGCGCACGCAGGAGATCCTCGACGAGGCCAAGCAGCTGGGGCTCCCGCTGATGCTCGCCGAGACCACGCCGGTGTACATCGGCTTCGACGCCGGAGAGGAGTCGGTCACCTGGCTGCAGCGGTGGTTCGAGCTGATCGAACGCAACGACATCCGCGTGGCGTCCCTCATCGTGCCGGACTGGCCGAGCCTCTCGGGGGGCGTCTGGGGGCAGGCGTACTGGAACGGCTTCTGGCCCGACGCCCGCGTTGCGAACTTCGCAGGCCCGCGCGAGCTCTGGCGGTCCAAGCTCGCCGAGGACCGCTACGGAGGCCGGACCGTCTGCGTCACGCCACGCCGCGCCGTCACGATCCGACTCCCGCGTGTCGCGAACACGCGGATCCGCTTCGTTCGCGTCCGCACGGCGGGCCGATCGGTCCTCATCCGCCGCGGAGACCGCCGGTCGATCCGCGTTCCGCTCGGCCGCACGAGCGCCCCCCGGGTGACCGTGTGGGTGCGCGTCGCGCTGACCGACCGGCGTACCGGTCGCCGCAGCAACCGGCTGCTCCGGCGCTCGGTCTCGACCTGCAGCAAGAGCGTCAGACTCCTCGGCTGACCGGCCCGGTGCGGCCACCAGGGTCGCGCGGCGCCGTGCTCGGACCTGGTGCTTCGGTCCGAGAACCGGCACCCTGCCACCGCCCCAACTGTTAGGTTCGCCCGCAACGATCGCTGGATCCAGCGAAGCCCGAGCTGCAACAGGAGCACGCGACATGACCTTCCGTACCCCCTCGAGGGCCACGAGCCGACGCCGCAGGGTCGGTGGACCCGCAATGCTGGTGGCGGTGGCAGCGCTGGTGTCACCGGCGATCGCGGACGCGCATCTCGAGCGCCCGTCCTACTGGCCGGACCCGCGTCCCGACACGTCGGTCACGCCGCCGGCGGGAGGCAAGGTCCCGACCGCCCGGTCACTGGCCACGGCGGTCACCGGTGCGGGTCCCGGGAAGGTCCGCGTGG
>NZ_JBFIGP010000457.1:0-1919 GCF_041602235.1 Paraconexibacter sp. | reverse complement strand
TCGAGCTGCTGCAGGCCTGCGACATCGTCCTGGTCGCCGACGACGTCCGGCTCGCCGACAACCACAGCAACTTCGCGATGGTTCCGGGCGGCGGCGGCTCGCAGCGCCTGCCCCGGCTCATCGGCCGCCAGCGCGCCCTGGCCCACATCCTCACCGGGGAGCGCATAGGTGCCGCCGAGGCGGTGGCCCTGGGCCTCGCCTACCGTGCCGTCCCCGCCGCCGACCTCGACGCCGCCGCCGACGCCCTCGCCGCGACGCTGGCCGCCAAGGACCGCGCCGCCCTCGCGCGAACCAAGGCCCTCGTCCACGACGGCCTCGCGCTGCCCCTCGACGACGCGCTGGCCCTCGAGCGGCGCACGGTCGTCGAGCACCTCACCTCCGCCGGCGCGATGGACGCGTTCGCACGAAAGGGATGACCACATGACCGAAGACCGCCCGGTGCAGCTGGAGGTCCGCGACGGCGTCGCGCACCTGACCCTGAACCGACCCGAGCAGTCCAACGCCCTGAACGCCGCGCTGCTGGCCGCCCTGCTGCAGGACGTCCGCTCGCTCCAGGGGGATCCGTCCGTACGCGCCGTGCTGCTCAGCGGTGCGGGCAAGACCTTCTGCGGCGGTGGCGATGTGCGCGAGTTCGCCTCCAAGGGCGAGGATCTCCCCGCCCACCTGGTGGTGCTCACCGAGCAGCTCGGCGAGATCGCCAAGGGGCTCGTGCACCTCGACGCGCCCGTGATCGCCGCGGTCCGCGGAGCGGCGACCGGCGGCGGCGGGCTGGGCCTCGCGTGTGCCGCGGACATCGTGGTCGCCGGCGAGTCGGCCCGCTTCATGCTCGGCGCCACGCGGGTCGGGATGGCCCCCGACGCGGGCCTCACGTTCACGCTGCCGCGGCTGATCGGCCTGCGCGCCGCTCTCGACCTCGCGCTGACCAACCCCATGCTCGGGGCACACGAGGCGCGCGAGCTCGGGCTCGTCGGCCGCGTGGTGCCCGACGAGGAGGTGCACGACCACGCCCTCACCCTCGCGACGGCGCTGGCATCCGGGCCGGCCGCATCGCAGGCGGAGACCAAGCGCCTGCTGTGGGCAGGCGCCGGGGCCGCGTTCGACGCGGTGCTCGACGACGAGGCGGCCACCGTCTCCCGCCTCTCCGGCACCGCCGACAGCCGGGAGGGCCTCGCCGCCGTCATCGAGCGGCGCCCGGCGGTCTACGGGCGCGACGAGGTGGCCCCGTGAGTGGCACCCGCCCGGACGGCATGCGCCGCTTCGAGGGACGCCGCGCGCTGGTCACCGGGGGTAGCCGCGGCATCGGCGAGGGGATCGCGCGCCGCCTCGCCGCCGAGGGCGCGCACGTGATCGTCGCCGGCCGGTCCCTGGGCCCCGCACGGGAGGTCGCCGAGCAGATCGGCGGCGAAGCCCTGCAGCTCGACATCTCCGACGCGCCCGCCGCGATGAAGGCCGTCGCCGCCCTCGGAACCCTCGACGTCCTCGTCAACAACGCCGGTTTCGACGACTTCGCGTACTTCACCGACACGACGCCCGAGCAGTGGCGGGCGCTCCTGGGCACGAACCTCGAGGGGATGTTCGCCTGCACCCATGCCGTCCTGCCCGCGATGCAGCAGGCCGCCTACGGCCGCATCCTGAACATCGGCTCCGAGGCGGGCCGCATCGGGTCCAAGGGCAACGCGGTCTACGCGACGACGAAGGCCGGGATCATCGGCTTCTCGAAGTCCATCGCTCGCGAGAACGCCCGCTACGGGATCACGTGCAACACGCTCGCGGTCGGACCGATCGACACGCCGCTGACCGACGCCGCCCGCGCCGTCCCGGTGCACGGCGAGAAGATGGTGCAGGCGATGAAGGACGGCACCCTGCTGCGGCGCCTCGGGACGACCGAGGAGGTCGGGGCCGCGGCGGCGTTCCTGTGC
>NZ_JBFIGP010000456.1:0-1927 GCF_041602235.1 Paraconexibacter sp. | reverse complement strand
TCCGGGTTCCTGGTCGGCCGCGTGCGCTGCGGATCCGGCCGCGACCTCGTCGACGTGACCGCGGTGAGCGGCCAGCGGCCGACCGCGCGGTCGGTGCGCTCCCCGGGCGTCGAGGTCGGTCGCGACTGCGAGCGGCTCACGGTCGGCCCCGCGTTCGACGACCGGTCGAGCCTCGGCCAGTTCGACCCGCGCGCACGGGTCCTGCGGGGTGCCCGCGTGCGGATCCGCGCGTACTCGCTGGTCCGTCGCAGCAAGGCGCAGACCGTGTCGGTCGCGCTGCGCGAGCGCACCGGCCGGCACAGGATCCTCGCCACGGGCCGCCTGCGCATCCCGAAGGGCTCCGGCATGGCGAGGGCGACGGTCACCCTGCGTCCGACGAAGGCGGGCCGCCGCGTGCTGCGCGCCGGTCGCTCCCGCAAGGTCGCGCTCTACGCGGGCACGACGTTCTGGGCGCCGACGACGATCACGGTCCGGTAGCCGATGCCCGACGCCTCCGACGAGTCCTGGCCCTTCACGTTCGTCGACCGGGTGCGTTACGGGGATCTCGACGCCAACCGCCACCTCAACAACGTGGCGGTCCACCAGTTCTACGAGAGCGCCCGGATCGCCTACGTGGGCCGACTGCTCCCGGACGTGGACCTCGCCGGTGGGGGCGAGGAGTTCCCGGTCATCTTCGCCGAGACCCACGTCGTGTTCCGCTCGCCGGGGCACTACGGCGACGTGCTGCACGTCGACGTCCGGCCCACCGACCTGCGGCGCTCCAGCGTGCGGATCGCCTTCCGCATCCGGCGCGAGGGGGACGACCGCCTGATCGCCGACGGCTGGGGCACGCTGGTCGGGTTCGACTACGCGGCCCAGCGGGCGGCGCGGCTGCCCGCGAAGCTCGTCGCGGCGCTGCGCGCCGACGGCGCACAGGACGGTGGTGGCTGAGCGACGGGTCGTCGGGTCAGCGCGGCGGGCCGTGCGCGATCGCGGCGCGCTAGGCGGCGAGCCGGAACGGCGGGTACTCGTCGGTGGTGAGCAGGAACGCGTACGCGACGACCCGGTAGGCCCAGCGCATCACGCCCTCCACGTAGGTGAAGAGGGATCGGGGGTAGCGGCCGGTGAACAGGATCGCGAACCAGGCGGCGATGACGGCGAAGACCGCGCCGATGATCAGGAACACGAGCACGATCAGGTGCGGGATCGCCAGCAGCCACTTGTACAACGGGGCCCAGCGGTCGAGGTCGCGCTCGACGTCCGGGTACTCAACGTCCAGGTGCACGTGCTGGGGGCTGTCCGTCGACGGGTACGCGTCGTCCATCAGCGCGATGTACGCGTCGATCCGCGCCGCGAACCGCAGGTACTCGCGGTTGAAGTCGAAGAACCATCGCGGGTACTTGCGCCGCGCGACGATCATCGCGCCGGCCGGGATCGCCAGCAGGCCGCCGAACGTGCCGAACACGATCAGGACGGGCAGCGCCAGCAGGGGGCGCAGCAGGGTGGAGCGGCGGTCGAGCGAGCGGTCGGGGTAGTCGATGCTGAACGTGAGCTGGGTGTGTGCGGACATGGGGGCCCTTGGTGGTGGAGTCGGGGGTGGGTGGTGCGCCCACGGTCGCGTGTCGAGGCGGCGGCGGCATCCGCAGACGCCCCGCATCGGGTGTCGTAGTTCTCACCCGTCCGGGTGCGGGTGCGTGACGGCGTCGCGGGTCGGGCGCGTCGTTTTGCTTCGCGGTGCCGCGGGTACACCGCGAGCCCGCCAAACCTTCGGAGAGACGACGAGCACCATGCGCGACACGCACGACATCGACCGGGCCCCGCGGGCCGTCGAGACCAAGCACTTCACCCGCACCAGCGAGTTCTGGGTCTTCGCGGTGGTCGCCCTGGCGGTGCTGATCGCCGGCAGCGCGGTGGGTGCCAACGGCGACGACGCCGACGTCTTCCGCGC
>NZ_JBFIGP010000455.1:0-1931 GCF_041602235.1 Paraconexibacter sp. | reverse complement strand
CGCACGATCGCGCCGACCGCCGAGCCCGTCTCGAGCGCGGCTGCCTCGATCGCGCCGCGCGCCATGCCGGTGACGGAGGCGGCCGCGGCCCCCTTCCCGGTCACGTCGCCGATCACCAGCAGCCAACCGTCGGTGAGCGGGAAGGCGTCGTAGAAGTCCCCGCCGACATCCGCGCCATCACCGACAGCGCGGTAGAAGGATGCGAGGGCCACGCCGGGGATCTGCGGGAGGGCGGGTGGCCGCAGGCTGCGCTGCAGGGACTGCGCGACGTCGCGCTGCGCCGCCTCGGCGGCGGCGAGATCCCGCATCAGCCGCACGTTCTCCAGGACGAGGGCCTCGAGACGACAGCGGCCGGCCGCGGCGAGCAGCGCGACCACCGACGCGCCGACGACCGTGGTGACGCGTACGACGTGCTGGGCCTCGAGGAAGGTCCCGTCGATCGACCCGGACACGAGGGCCAGGACCACCGTCGCGGCCCCGAACGCCGCCGTGACCCTCGGCCCGGCCTCCAGGGCGACGAGCAGGACCGGCACTGCGGTCGCCGGCGTGAGCACGACCGGGAGGTCGACGGCCGGCCCGAGGCCGAACAGGACGGCCTGGACCACGGCGAGTGCCGCCACGCGCGGCCGCAGACGTCGGTCACCGGACACGGCCCCATCATCGCTGGTGGCGTCCACCGAGGTCGAACAGGTGGGGGTGGGGCGCCGGCGAGCCCGACGGTCCGGGCGCACACCGTTCCGTGGACCGCCGGCGCCCCACCACCACCTGCGACAGCTGAATCACATCTTGGCAGAGTCGCGCGATCGACCGCGTGACGCGCGGCGGGGTCGCCCGGGCGAGACCTGGCGCCCCAACGCCAGCGACTTGCACCGGAGGTCGGGGCGCGGTTGACTGGACCCATGACCGACCCCTCGCTCAACCCGGTGACCGACGCCATGGCCGCACGGCGACGGGAGGAGCGGCGCCCCGTCGACGAGGCGGGGGGCGGCGAGTCCGAGGGCTTCGAGCAAGCCGAGGCCCTGCTCGTCGAGCATGCCAGCCACGCCGACCAGCACACCACGTCGCAGATCGGTCAGCACACCAGCAAGATCGACGAGGACGCGTCCGCGCTGGACGCCGACACCTACGGCGAGGCGGACTCCGAGCGCCACCCGTGACCACCGCCGGGGGGCCCGGGTAGGCTGTCCGCGTGATCACCGGGACCCGCAGCGTCGAGCTTCTCGCCCCCGCCGACACCGTGTACGAGGTGCTCGCCGACGCGCAGGGCTTCCCCGCATGGCAGAGCACGGTCCGCGAGGTCCACGTGCGCGAGGTCGGCCCCGACGGCCGTCCGCTCGCGACGCGCCAGCGGATCGACGCGAAGATCCGGACCGTCACGGTGCTGCTGCGCTACCGCTACGACGCGCCGCGCTCCTTGAGCTGGGTCGCGGAGAAGGGCAGCGACATCAGGGCGATGGACGGCGCGTTCCTCGTCGAGCCGACCGGCGAGACGAGCTGCACCGTGGTCTACGAGCTCGCCGTCGACCCGGGGCGGACCCTCGGCCTCCTGGCTCGCGGACCCGTCATCGACCAGGTCCGCGACCGCGTGCTCGACGGCACCCTGTCCGATCTCAAGCGCCACGTCGAGCGGCGCTGAGCACGACGCCTCAGGGCTCCTGCGCGAGCCGCGGGAACGACCGGGTCTCACCCCTGAACGACCAGGGCGCCATCGTCAGGCACGGCGCCGCGGAAGCGCCGAGCGACTGCTGGTTCTGCGGGTTGGACGTGTGCGCGCAGCTCAGCGACTCGAGCCCCGTGACCATCTTGCCCAGCCCGCCGGGCTCGTGGTAGGGGTTGTAGCGGTTGGTCGGTGACCGCCGCTCGGCTCCGACGAGCCCCTCCGGCCAGAGCGGCGACAGCACCCGCAGTGCGCGCATGGGCTTGCCGTCCGG
>NZ_JBFIGP010000454.1:0-1949 GCF_041602235.1 Paraconexibacter sp. | reverse complement strand
GTGGGCTACAAGTGGGGCGGGACCCCGTCGCTCTACATGGGTGGAGGGTGCGCCATCGGCCCGTTCAAGGACACCGCCGGGATCGCCTCCCTGCGCGCCGGTGGGGCCCCGCGGACCTTCAGGCTCTCGGCGGGTCCCGCGTTCACCGTCCTGAGGTTCGTCGGTGACGGCGCTCCGCCGCTCGTCGAGGTCACCGGCCCGGGTGGGGTGGTCATGACGACGCCGACCGTGGTCGACGCGGAGGTCCAGCGCGGCGGCACGGCCGTCGTCATCCGCGACCCCACGACCAACACGACCTTCGTGCAGTTCCGGCCCGAGACCGGGACGTACACGGCGGTCCTCCAGCCAGGGTCGGTGGCGGTGACCGGCGCCACGACATCCGAGTCGCTGCCGAGTCCCTCGATCACGGCGTCGGTGAGCGGCCGCGGCACCCGTCGCGTCCTGCGCTGGCGGGCGACGAGGATCGCGGGCCAGCAGCTCACCTTCACGGTCCGGGGCGCAGCGGGCCTGCGGGAGATCACGACCACGAACGCGACGTCGGGATCCAAGCGCTTCACCGTGCCCGCCGGGCTGCCCGGGATCAGCACCGTCTCGGCCCGGGTGCGGCAGGACGGCTTCGACCGCGCGACCCTGGACGTCGCGAGCTTCTCGGCGCCGGTGGCACGGCCGCCCAAGGCCCCGCGAGGCCTGTCCATCCAGCGCAAGGGCCTGACGGCGCGCATCAGATGGGCCAAGGTCGCCGGGGCCGTCTCCTACGCGGTGCAGGTCTCCACGACCGGCGGGGCTCGCAGCGTCACCACCCAGCAGCAGCCCTCGCTGGTCCTCCCGCGGACGTTGCCGTCCGACACCGTCGCGGTCCAGGTGACGGCCCTCGACGCCAGCGGGCAGCGCAGCGCGTCCGCGACCCGCACCTCGCAGGGGCGGGCGGCCAGCGCCTGCCTGGCGCCCGCGAAGGTCACGGTCGTGCTGAAGGCGCGAAGCTCCCTGTCCAGCGCCGTCGCGCTCCTCAACGGACGGCCCGCGGCCGCGAACCGCACGGGCGCGAAGCGGCTCTCGGTGCCGCTGGCGGGCATCACCGGCAGGAAGGCGACCCTCGTCGTGAAGGCACGCACGCGCAGTGGCCGGGCGATCGCCGGCCGGCACGTGTACGCGCTGTGCGCGGGGCGGACGGTGCCCGCACGACTCGTGCTGCCGCTGCGCTGAGATGGTGGGGCTGATGTTCGCGGGGCGCGGCCCCCGCGCCGACTACCCTGCAGGCATGAGCTACACGAGCGCTGACGCGCGACAGGGCCTCCTCGACGAGTTCGCCGGTGCGATCGAGGAGATCGGTCGCGCGCTGGCGTGCGTCGGCGAGGCCTACGACCTCCTCGACGAGCATGCCGCCGATCGGCTGGAGGAGGAGATCTTCGGGCCACTGCAGACCGCCTACGGCCGGGCCAAGCGCACGCACACCGGGTTCGCGCAGCGGTTCGGGCTGCCCGAGCGGGCCTTCGCGCCCTCCGGGCCGGTCGGCCTCGCCTCGCAGGGCGCTGCCCTGTTCCTCCACGGCGCCATCGAGGCGGCCGAGGAGGCCGACCTGCTCATCGGCGAGCTGCAGGACTCGATGGCGCCGGTCGAGGTCGGGGACGCCGAGCTGCGAGCCGGTCTCGCGGAGGTTCGGGAGCTGCTGACGCCCGTCCCGCACCGCACGTCGCAGCTCCTGCGTGTGCTCGGACGCTGAAGGACGAACATCCGTCCGTTCCGGCGGGGATCGGGCGCGCACGCGCTACGGTCGGTCAACGCCATCGAATCGAGTTCATGCCGAACCCGCCACGGCAGCAAGAGCGTCTGACCGCCGCTCTGCGGAGCGAGCGTCGAGCCCGGGGTCTCGTCGAGACCCATCACCTCGTCCACGGGCTCATGACGAGCGGATCCCCGCTCTCCGAGGTCCTGGACGGCATGGTGCGCGG
>NZ_JBFIGP010000453.1:0-1965 GCF_041602235.1 Paraconexibacter sp. | reverse complement strand
GTGCCGTGGACCGACGAGGACGTGGGGCGCGGCACGCACTACGCGTTCCTCGTCCTGCTGGCCGACGCCACGACCCGGGATCGCGCGGCGAGGGCGCTGGCCGGGCAGGGGATCGAGACGACCCGCTTCCCGGACCTGCCGTCCCTCAGCGCCTACGCGTACGCCGGCCGGGCCGCGACCCCGCGGGCCCGTGCGATCGCCGACCGTCACCTCGTGCTGCCGCTCGCCTCGACGTACGGCCGGTCCGAGGTGGACCGGGTCGTCGCGGCGCTTCGCGGGCAGCTCTGAGTCCTGGGGTTTGGCCTCAGCTCCAGGGCACCCGCGTGTCGTCGGCGGTGTCGGCGCCGAACACGCTGTCCAGCACCCGATCCACGTCGGTCATGCCGAACTTGTCGCGTAGGCGGCCTCCGACCTGACCGCGCGTCGCGCCGCCCACGGCCATCTCCACCGCCACGAGCCGGGCCGTGTCGCCGACGGCCTGCGCGCCGGCTCCGCGCGGCTCCCGTGCCGTGCTCGACGCGCCGGACCGTGGTGGTGCGGGTCGTGGCTGCCGACCGGCCGGTGCCGCACTGCCGCGGTCCCGGGAGTCCGGTGACGGGGTGGCCGGGCCCGGACGGTGGTCGAGCCGGGCCTCGACGCGGTCGAGCGCGGCGGTCAGCGCGTCGACCTGGCCGCGGACCTTCCGGGTCTGCTGCGTGAGCGCGGCGACGAGCACGGCCAGGTCGGCGGGCGCCGGGGCCGGCGAGGATCCGGCGCGGTCGTGGACGCCGGCGTCCGCCGGGGGCGCCGTCGCCTCTCGACGGGAGGCCTCACCGCGGGACGTCCGCCCGGCCAACCGGGCGTTCGCCGCGTCGTCCGCCGCATCCATGATCGCCCGGACACGCGCGGAGATGGCGTCCCGGGCGGGATCGGCGGGATTCATGGCGCGATGGTAACGGTGAAACGCGGTGCGCCCAAAGGGGTAGTTGCACCCGAAGGACGCGATCGACGACGCCTGCGTCGTCAGCAGGGCGTCGGCGGCCCGCCGCCGGGCTTGCCATTTCTTCGCGACTCCGGCACGGTTGCCGGGTTACTACTCCAATGGACTCGAGGCCGCACATCTTCCGCCGTCTTCCGCTACGCCTGGCGCAGCTCCTGTCGCTCGGTGTACTCGCCATCGCCGTATCCGCGCCGCCGGCGAGTGCCGCGGCGAGCTCTGGCCTCCAGATCACGCCGCTCCGCGAGTCCCCGTCCATCAAGGACGTGGTCGAGGATCTGGACCTGACGAAGCGGCTTGGCGGCACGTTCGCCCGTATCGAAGTGCGCTGGGACCTCCTGGAGCCCGCGCGGGGCACGATCGACCGCGCGTACCTGGCTCGTCTGGAGGGCGTCGTCGAGGCGGCCCGGTCGCGTGACCTGAAGCTCGCCGTGACGTTCATGGGTACGCCGTGCTGGTCGTCGACCGCGCCCGCCACGCTGACCCGCGGCTGCGGTGCCACCGCCGCGGACACCGTGGATTCGTATCCGCCGTCCGATCCCCAGGACTACGCGCGCGCCGCGGCGTTCGTGGCCCGCACCTTCAGCCCGACCGTCGCGTGGCTCGAGGTGTGGAACGAGCCCGACCACCGCAACCAGCTGTACTGGGCCGGGGAGAACAAGGCGAAGACCTACGCGGACCTCCTCAAGGCGGCCTACCCGACCATCAAGGCCCAGGCTCCCTCCGTGAAGGTGCTCGGTGGGGCGATCGTGGGCGGCAACGGCGCCTTCCTGAAGGCGATGTACGACAACGGCGCCAAGGGGCAATACGACGCGCTGTCGGTCCACTACTACGACCTCGTCCTGCTCTCGATCCGCCAGATACGCGACGTCATGCGCGCCGCGGGCGATCGCAAGCCCCTGTGGCTCGGCGAGTTCGGCTGGACGAGCTGCGCGTCGAAGTTCCGCCGTCAGGGCGGACACGTGTGCGTGAACTCCGGCCAGCAGGCT
>NZ_JBFIGP010000452.1:0-1978 GCF_041602235.1 Paraconexibacter sp. | reverse complement strand
GCGCCGACGGCGGTGCGGTTCGGTGGGGGCAGTGCGCGGTGGTCGCGGGGTCGTGGGGTGTTGGTGCGTTGGCGGGCGGGGTTGGCGCGGGACGTGCTGGGCTATGAGGTGTTGCGTGTGCGGCGCGGCTCGCACGCTCGCGCGCGGGTGAAGCTGACGCGGCGGTTGATCGCGGCGAACGCGTTGTCGCGCACGGTCAGCACCCGGTACGTGTTCCGGGACAGGGCGGGTCGGCCTGGGGATCGGTATTTCGTGCGGGCCCGTACGCTGACGAACGCAACGACGATGTACGGGCCGTTCGCGGCCAGCGGGAAGGCGAGCCGATGACCCTCATCAAGCGAACCGACGGTCTGATCGTCGAGCGGGCCGGTGAGGAGCTGCTGGTCTATGACCAGCGCACGCAGGCCGCGCACTGCCTGAGCCCGGTCGCCGCGGAGATCTGGCAGGCGTGCGAGACCGTCATCAGTGAGGATGAGCTCGCTGCACGCACCGGCTATGACCGCGCGACGGTCGAGGCCGCCGTGCACGAACTCACGACACGCGACCTGTTGCACGTGACGCCACCGGCGGTGACCGGTCAGACGCGCCGTCAGGCGCTACGCACCCTGACCACTAGCGCGGCGGCGACCGCTGCGGCGGGCCTGACGATCACCTCGATTTTGGCGCCGACTGCCGCTCAGGCGGCGACCAAGCTCGCTTCCGGTCAGCCCTGCACCACGAGCTCGCAGTGCGACAGCGGCCTGTGCAACGCCGGCACCTGCGCCTGAGCGGTGCGGCACTCGCCGCGCTGACGCTCGTCCTGGCCGGTCCCGGCGGGTCGGTCGGCGCAAGCGCGTCGAGCGCAAGTGCGCCGAGCGCAACCGCGGCGAAGGTCAGCGGCCTGTCCGGAAAGGCGCGCCCCGCTCGTGGGGGCGGCGCGCTGCTGCGCTGGACCACCAAGCGCGAGAAGGCGAACGTCGGCTTCGAGCTCTACCGCGCGCGCGCCGCCAAGCCGCGCAAGCGGGTACGGGTGATCAAGCGGATGGTGGCCGGGACGGTGCTGCGCATCGGCCCGACGGCCACCAGGCGCTCCCGGTCCAGCTACCGGTACTTCGATCGTCTCGGCCGCCGCGGCGATCGCTACTGGATCGTCGACGTGGCCGTGTCAGGACGTCGCACGTTCCGAGGCCCCTACGTGGTCAAGGGCAAGAAGGTGCGCCGTGTCTCGTCCTCACCGCTGCTGAAGCCGACGAAGGCGGGCGGAAAGACGGAGACCATCCCGGGAGCGGCGGCGCCAGCGGTCCCGGTCGGTCCTGTCTCGCCGGCGATCGCGCCGGGCACCCCAGCCGAGGTCGTCGGCTCGACGCTGGCGACCCGCCAGACGGTTCGCATCGGCGTCACGCAGACGGGCTGGACGCGCGTGAGCCTCGAGGATCTTCGGACGCGCGGCGTCGACACCTCCAATCCGGCCAACCTGCACGTGTACCGCGAGGGGCGCGAGGTCAGCGCGCTCGTTCGTGACGGAGGCCTGGAGTTCTACGGTGAGGGCATCGACGCGATCGACACCGCAACCCGGGCGTACACCGTCGATGCGCAGACCACGCCGGCTCCGCGCGTCCCCACCGCCCCGGCCGGGCGCGGTGCGAGCGCCGGGCCGACCTCTCACCTCGCGACGGTCGACCGGGCCGACCGGGGCATCTACTTCTCCGCGCTGCGCAACGGCGACCTGCCGAACTTCTTCGGTGCCGTCATCACGCGCTCGCCAGCCACGCAGAGCTTGGCGGCCCCCGCCGCCACGGGCGAGGACGCCGCGGTCACCGTCAGCCTCCAGGGCGTGACCACCAGCTCCCACCGCGTCTCGGTGTCGCTCAACGGGACACCCCTGGGGACCGCGACGTTCGAGGGACAGGACGCCACCACGCAGACGTTCGACGCCGGCGGGGCCGCGCGCTCCGGCGCGAACAGCGTCACGCTGCAGGCCGAGTCCTCCGGCGACGTC
>NZ_JBFIGP010000451.1:0-1981 GCF_041602235.1 Paraconexibacter sp. | reverse complement strand
TCCGGCATCACCGCCTTCGGTGTCAGCTCCGCGTTCTGGGGTCTGCTCGCCGGCCTCGCGGTCCTCGGCCTGCGCCGGCTCCCCACGCGGGGGTGACGCTCACCCCCGCGGGTCAGGGATCACGACCTCCATGGTGGCGCCGTGGGTCCGCATCCACGCCTCCAGCGGCGCGGGGGCGAGCCCGGCGGCGTAGAGGTACCCCTGTCCGTACCGGATGCCGGCCGCCCGGACCACCTCTGCCTCGTGGACGGTCTCGATGCCCTTCGCGACCACGTCCAGCCCCAGGCTCCGCGCGAGGCCGGTGATGCCGCCGAGCAGACCGGGCTCGGGTGCGCCGGGAGTGATCTCCCGTACGAACGCGCTGTCGATCTTCACCGTGTCGATCGGGAGGTCGGCCAGATGATCGAGGGACAAGCCACCGGTGCCGAAGTCGTCGAGCACGACCTTCGCGCCGCGTCCGCGCAGGTGGGCAAGGTCCTCGAGCGAGGCACCGCGGTCGTCCCGGACGAGACCCTCGGTCACCTCCAGACGCACCAGTCCGGGCGCCAGCCCGGACCGCTCCAGCGCTCGCAGCACACGAGTCGCGACGGGGTCCACCGCGGCGCGCGGGCGCGCGAGGTTGACACCGACCGCCAGCGGGTGTGGCGAGAGGGCGTTCCACCGCACGGCCTGGTGGAAGGCCTCCGCCAGCGTCCACTCCTCGATCCGGGCCATGACGCCAAGCCTCTCGGCGGCGGGGAGGAAGCGGGCCGGAGGTTGTTCACCGAGGTCGGGGTGATGCCAGCGCAGCAGCGCCTCGAAGCCAGTGACGGTGCCCGTGTGGAGGTCGACCACCGGCTGGTAGACGAGGGCGAACTGCCCGTCCTCGAGGGCCGACGACAGGGCGTCGACGATCCCCGCCGCCTCCTGCCTGCTCGAGGCCACGACATCGGTCGAGAACGCCGCCACGCCGCCACCGTCCCGCTTGGCGGCGTACATCGCCGTGTCAGCCTGCCGGATCGCCTCCAGACCGCCGACGCCGCCGACGCGCGCGACGCCGATCGATGCTTCGACGCGGTGCGCACGCCCGGCGGCGTCGAGGATCGGATCCGCGAGGACCTCTCGCAGGCGTGCCGCGAGCTCCCGCCCGTCGTCTCCCGGGTCGCAGCGACCGGGGATCACGACGAACTCGTCGCCGCCCCAGCGCCCCACCAGGTCGTCGACCCGCACGGCGCCGACGAGCGCCGCGGCGACGCCCCGCAGCACCTCGTCCCCGGTGTCGTGGCCGAACGTGTCGTTGATCGCCTTGAACGCGTCGAGGTCCAGGAAGAGCACGGTGCGATCCGGCAGGCGGGACCCCCGCAGCTCGGCCTCCAGGCGCTCCAGGATCGCCGCGCGGTTCGGGAGCGAGGTGAGCGGGTCGGTGGTCGCCCGGGTCCGGAGCTCGGACCCCTCACGGTGGCGTTCGAGCACCGTCGCCGCGAGGCGCGCCATGTCGTGCAGCAGCTCGACGTCGTCCGGCGTCGGGCTGCGCGGCACTCCCCCGTAGAACGCGACCGTCCCGAGCACCTCGTCCTGCTCGGACCGGATCGGCACCGACCAGCACGACAGCAGCCCGAGCGGGACGGCGTGCTCGTGGTAGGCAGCCCAGCGCGGGTCCGTCCTGACGTCGTGGGCGAAGACGTCCTCGCCGAGGTACGCGGCCGTGCCGCAGGAACCGACGGCGGGACCGATCTCGATCCCGTCGATGAGTGCCCCCCACTCGCGCGGCAGGTCCGGGGCGGACGCGTGACTGAGGTGGCGCTTCTCGTCGTCGAGCACCAGGACCGACCCACGCAGGCCGTCGGTCTGCGACTGCACACCGCGCACCATGCCGTCCAGGACCTCGGAGAGCGGGGATCCGCTCGTCATGAGCCCGTGGACGAGGTGATGGGTCTCGACGAGACCCCGGGCTCGACGCTCGCTCCGCAGAGCGGCGGTCAGACGCTCTTGCTGCCGTGGC
>NZ_JBFIGP010000450.1:0-1982 GCF_041602235.1 Paraconexibacter sp. | reverse complement strand
CCGTCGAGCGGCTCCATGAGATAGAAGACCGCGCCGTCGAGCACGGACGGGTCCTCGCACACGTCGATCAGCCGCGCGTGGGGGACGGGCGTGCCGGCCAGCGCCGCGAGCACCGTGGTCTCGCGCAGGATCGACGTGTTGCTGCGCGGGCGCAGGTGGGCCGGACCGCGCCGCAGGACGTACTCGCACCCGGCACGCGAGAACCGGACCATGATGTTCTGGGTTCCGCCGGGGATCGGCTCGAGGTCCCCGAGCGGGCCGTGCCCGAGGCCCCGGCCGTCCATCCAGCGGGCGACCGCACCCGCATCGATCTCGACGCTCACCGCGTCACCGCGCCTCGTCCTTCCCGGAGCGGACCTGGCCGTAGTTCAGGAGGCTCACGATCAGCACGCCGCCCGCCGCGTTGCCCAGGCCGACCGCCGCGAGCCACTCGAAGAACCGCCCGGCGTCGATCTGGCCGTGGAACAGGGCGGCCAGCGCCTCGCCCGCGGAGGCGATGATGTGGTCGAAGGAGCCGACGCCGACGACGTAGGTCAGCGCGAAGATGACCGCGACCCGGCCAATCGTCGCGTCGCTGGCCTCCACCAGCCAGGCGACCAGCGCGATCAGCCAGCCGGCGATCACCGCGCTCCAGAAGTTCATCGCGAAGCCCCCGGCCGTCGCCTCCTCGCCGAGCGCGCGCAGCCGCTCCGCGATCTCGGGGTCGGGCGCCGCCGACTGCGTGGCGAGGAGCGCGAACAGGACCGCGCCCACGAGGTTCGCGGTGAGGACGATCGCCCACAGCTTCGCGGTCGGCCGGAGCTTCGAGCGGTCCTCCAGGCTCAGGACGACCGGGTACAGCGTGTTCTCGGTGAACAGCTGCGCGCGGCCCAGGATGACGGCGATGAACCCGATCGGGTAGGCGAGCACCGCGATCGCATGGTCGGCGTCGGAATGGCCGATCAGCGACTCGATCGAGGCCACGCCGAGTGGTCCGATGCCGATCGTGAGGCCCGCGAACACGGCCGAGATCGCCAGTGCCGACCACGGCCGCTCCAGCTCGTCGGCGGCCGCCGTGACGACGCGGTCGTAGATGTCCTGCGCCTGCGGGCGCTTCTCGGTGGCGTCGTCCATTGCTCGTCCTGGGTTGCGGTGGTCGGTCAGGTCCCGGTGGCCCACCGCTGCGGCACCCGCTTCACGAGCGGCCCGGGGAACCGCGTGAGCGTGGAGCCGATCAGCGCGGTGGCCAGGACGTACCCCGCGGCGAGCGGTCCCATGCGCTCGTCGACGCCGGCGGCCACCGCGAGCGAAGCGATCACGATCGAGAACTCGCCGCGGGCGATGAGGACCGTCCCGGCGCGGACGCGGCCGGGGATGCCGACACCGGAGCGGCGGGCGGCATCCCAGCCGGTGACGAGCTTGCCGGCGACCCCGAGTGCGACCAGCAGCACGATCCACGGCAGGACCCCGCCGAGACCCGACACGTCGATCTGCAGCCCGAAGAAGACGAAGAAGCCGGCCGCGAAGAGGTCGCGTACGGGAGCCAGGGCCGTCCGGCTGCGGTCGGCGACGGTGCCCGACAGCGCGATGCCGACGAGGAACGCGCCGACGGCCGAGGAGACGTTGGCCTTCTCCGCCAGGCCGGCCACGAGCAGCGTCAGGCCGAGCACGGTCAGCAGGAGCGCCTCCGCCTGCTCGGTGTCGAGGATCCGGTTCGTGTGATGGGAGCCGCGCAGCGCCACGAGGAAGACGCCCGCCAGGACGGCCGCCGCCAACGTCAGCGAGAGGCCGACGGCCACCAGGCCGCCGCCCACGAGGACGACGGTGAGCAGGGGCAGGTACGCCGCCATGGCGAGGTCCTCGATGACGAGGATGGAGAGGATGCTCGGGGTCTCGCGGTTGCCGAGCCTGCCCAGGTCGTCGATGGTGCGGGACACGATCCCGGAGGACGAGATCCAGGTCACGCCCACGAGCGCGACGCTCGCGCCCCAGTCCAGCCCCAT
>NZ_JBFIGP010000449.1:0-2007 GCF_041602235.1 Paraconexibacter sp. | reverse complement strand
GCGGTGCGGCGACCGATCACGTTCGCGCGTTCCGTGCCATACTGCGCGTCCCCGTTTGGGGGCGTAGCTCAGTTGGTTAGAGCGCCGGCCTGTCACGCCGGAGGTCGCGGGTTCGAGTCCCGTCGCTCCCGCTCCAAAGAAAGCCCCGTCTCGCGGGGCTTTTTCTTACCCGCACGGTGCCGCTCGTCTGGGAGCTGGGGTGTGACGCCTCGCTGTTCGTGGGCGGCGCGGACAACACTCCTGTGAATCGCGCGTGCCACCCATGCTCAGCCTGATGCTGCACGCGCGCGAAGCTCGGGCGACGGGCCGGCCGACGATCTAGTCGGTCTCGAGTTCGAGGCCGAGCAACTCAAGCGCGCGACGGAGGCCAGCGTGGTTGGGCTCGATCTCGATGGTGTCGACCACGGTGATGGCGGCGCCTTCGAAGATGGCCCAGTTGACGAGGTCGTCGCCGAGGCGCGAGCGATAGCGGACTCCGTTGAACGGGCCGCCGTCGGCCGCGGTCGCCTTGTAGACGTAGCGGCCGACGGCTTGCGTGAACGCGCGGGGTGCGCGAGTGCGGAGATCGCCGGCGTCGAGGTCGTCGAGTCCGTGGCGGACGAGCAGGGCGGCGAGGGCTGAACGGAGCGTGGTGAGCGTCGCGGCCTCGGCGACATCGCAGAACCGGCCGTCGACGATCGCCGAACCCAGTCGTCGGGTGGTGAGCCAATCGCGCGGGACGACGCCGCCGCGCAGGGTCGGCGGGTCGTCGTCCTCGTCCTTGATCTCCGCGAGTGCAGCGAGCAGGGCGACGTCGGGGCGAAAGCGCGCGAGCGTTTCGACGAACGGTGCGACGTCGTCGGAGGACGCGTAGACGACGCGGTATTCCCCGGCGGGGTCGTCGTAGCGGTTGCCGAACGTCCCGTCGTCGGCAGCGAACGCCCAGTCGGGCCACTCCCAGGGGTGGGCGCGACCGAGGCGGTGCAGCGGACCGTCGGACTTGACGCCGGCGAGTGAGGTCATCCACCGACGAGGAACGCGCGCATCGCGCCGATGACGTCGGCACCGACCTCGTCGGGATCGCCGTCACGGAGGATCCGGGCGGGCGACCGGTCGTCGAGCTGTGGGTTGAGGCCCTGCATCCAGACCTGGGCGATCTTGGCGGAGTCGTTGGCCGCGATCGTGGCGGCGACCTGGTAGGCGAGTCGTAGCCGCGCCTGGACGGCGTCAGACGGCGTGCGCTCGCCTTCGGCCCACTGGCGCACCGCGCGCGTCTCGCCGACGCCGCCGAGGTAGGCGACGAGCTTTGCGCCCAGGATCTCGCGGAGCTGTGCGGCGACGTCCTTGAACTCCGCGCGCATCGCGGTCTGGTGGGCGGTGAGGTCGGGGCGGGCGGTGGTCGTCATGAGAGGTCTCCTGGACCCGGACGGTAGCGCACCGCAAATCACAGGTCAAATCACACCTCAGGCCCCAAGTAACTCAGCAGCGACCATCGTCAGGGGCCACGGCGCTGGGTGCCCCCTCTGAGCAGCAATGGCACCCGACCCGCAGCTCACCGACGGCGGTGCCGCGCTCCGCCCGCCGCCCGAGAACATCCACCTCGCGATCGCCGGTCACACCTCCCCGGCGTCGTGGGCGAGCAGGGCGATCTGCACGCGGTTGTTGAACTCGAGCTTCTCGAGCACGTGCGACACGTGCGCCTTGACGGTCGCAACGCTCATGTAGAGCTCGCGGCCGATCTCGGCGTTGGACCTGCCCAACCCGATCGCGACGGCAACCTCGCGCTCGCGTTCGGTGAGGAGGTCGAGTCGCTCGCGGGCGTGCCGGCGGCGGGCATGGGTCTCGCCGTCGGTCACGTGTCCGATCAATCGGCGGGTGATCGTGGGGGAGAGCATCGGCTCGCCGGCGGCGACGGCGCGCACGGCGCGGACGATCTCGGCCGGGGGCGTGTCCTTCAGCAGGAACCCGCCGGCGCCTGCACGCAGGGCACGTAGGACGTCGTCGTCGACCTCGAACGTCGTGAGAACG
>NZ_JBFIGP010000448.1:0-2031 GCF_041602235.1 Paraconexibacter sp. | reverse complement strand
CAGGGTGGACTTGTCGGGGAAGTGACCGTAGAACGTGGTGCGGGCCATCCCCGCCTCGTCCGCGATCCGTCCCACCGGCAGGGCCGTGAACGACTCGCCGTCGGTGAGCAGGCGCTCCACCGCTCCGAGCACCTGCTGCTCGACCGCCGCGCGCCGGGATCGCGTCGTGGCACCGGAGCGTCGGGTCACCGACGGCACGCCGTTCAGGCCTCCTCGCGCTGGACGCGGTTCCACTCGATCCAGCCGACGCCTGCGCGCCCGTCCCTCGCGGTGCACCGCGCCATCGCCCTCGGGAAGAACGACACACGTCCATCGGGTGCCTCCAGGCGCAGCGCGCCGAAGGCGACCGGCTCGATGTCCAGCGTCAGGTCCATGGGGCCCGCGACGATCTCCGCGCTGCTCGGCAGGCCGTTCTCCGCGACCTCGGTCGTCACCTCGATCTGCGTCACCTCGGTGATGTCCCCGTCGCGCTGGACGTAGCCCACCCCGTACCCGGGCATCTGCGGCACGCCGACCTGATGGACGTGCGTGCCGTCCTCGAGATGCAACCCGTTCCACATCCAGTCCACGGCCCACCAGTCGCGTGCGCCCCAGGAGTGGTCGCGCTGGCCGGGGCCGGCGAACGCGATCTCCTCGTCGCCGACCCGCACCGTGCCCGTGACGCGGCAGGGGATCTCGTAGCGCGTGGACTGCCGCCAGGCGTAGGGCTCGCCGTCGGTCTCCCAGACCAGATCGAAGGCGATGTCGATGGGGTCTCCGGTCTCCCCGCGCAGCGGGGCGGACTCGTCGGCGTGCGCCTGCGCCGTGCCCTCGACCGTGACGTGGAACCGGCGCAGCGGCTCCACGCAGTGATGCTCGGCGTGCACGGTTCCGGGCACGTCGACGACCTGGGCCTCGTCGTCGGCCGCCGGCAGGGGGAACGTGCCGGCGAGCATCATCGAGGGACGGCCGGGACCGCAGATGCACGCCGTGTAGAGGCACTCGTCGCGGTTCGGCAGCCGGCCCAGGCGGGTGTACACCCCGAGGTCGGTCGCATCGCTGATGGCGTCGAAGTACCACGACTCGTTCCACAGCGGCTCGGGTCCGGGCTCGTGGCTGCCCTCGTCCCGCGGCTCGGGACGCAACGGCTCCGGGGTGCCCGCGTCGGGCTCCGGCAGCAGGTCCAGCGCGTCGAGGTCGAGCACCTGCTGAGCGTTGCGCTCCAGCCAGGTCATGAACATGTCGTCGCCGCGCTCGGTGCGGACGACCACCATGGAGGCCGCGACGGTCATGAGGATCCCGTGGAAGCAGGCGCGACGGTAGCCGTCCCAGACCTCCTCCCACGGGAGGCTCCTGACGCCCTGCGCGCGCAGCTCGTCGTGGTAGACGCGCAGCAGGTCCCGCTCGCTCGCACGGCGGTCCTCGACGCTGAGGCCGCCACCGATGAAGTACGCGGCGTCCAGCATCACCGGCCCCCACGTGACCGTCTGCCAGTCCACGACCGTGCAGGTGCCGTCGCCGAAGAGCAGGTTGTCGAGCCGGTAGTCGCCGTGGACGAGCCCGAGCGGAGGGCGCTGCTCGGCCGCCCAGGCGTCGAGGACCGGGACGAACCGCGTGCACACCTCCGCGTGCTCGGGAGCCATGCGGTCCGCGTAGCGCTCCAGGAACCCGGGCAGGAGCATCTCGAGCAGCTGCTGGTTGAGCGGGTTGGGCTGGTTGAGGTAGTCGGCGGTCCCCAGCGCCAGGTCGCCGAGCACCGGGGCGTGGACGCGGGCCAGCTCGCGCAGCGCGATCTCCGCCTGCTCGACGGTGCAGCCCTCGATCTGATCACCCTGGGTGGCGCCCGCCACGTCCTCGAGCACCAGGGAGAACCACCCCTCGGCCGGGTCGTACTCGGCGTGGTGGCAGGCGGGGAGCGGCCCGCCGATGCGCCCGGCGAGATGGCGGTAGAAGGCGATCTCACGGTAGTAGGCACCCATGCCGACGCCCGTCGCGCGGCTGGTCGGGTCGTCGGAGGCGAGCTTGACCACGACGGTCTCGGGGGCGCCGCCT
>NZ_JBFIGP010000447.1:0-2040 GCF_041602235.1 Paraconexibacter sp. | reverse complement strand
GCGCTCGCACGATCACCCTGAGCGAGGGACGCCAGTCCCTCTACTACGAAGGCCATGGCGAAGCGGTCCCGGTCCTTCGCATCACGGTCACGGCGGCGGACGGCGGCACGATCCCGATCGAGGAGCACTCGGGCTCGGTCACCTACGGGGTCCGCGGCCACAACGGCGAGTCCGTCGCCGGCATCGCCATCCCGCGGGACGGGCGCTACCGCGTCGCCGTGACCCCCGGCCCTGGTGGCGCGGACGCCCGCGCGATCCTGGCGATCGGCCCCGGCGTGGGCAGTTCGATCGTCGAGGCGCTCGTCGGCGCGATCCTGCTGTTCATCGCGGCGGGCGCGATCGGGACCGTGATCATCGCGGTCACGTTCCAGCGCCGGCGGCGCGCGCGGGCCTGAGAGGGCCGCGTCGGACGCCTCGTTCGGCAGTCCTACCCGCGCCCCGCGCCCACCCCGCGCTCCAGGGCGTCGATCGCGTCGTCGGGCGTGGCCAGCGCGCGGAGCCGACCGTCGTGCCCCAGCAGCCAGAAGCGATCCAGGCAACGCAGGAAGGCCCGGTCGTGGGACACCGCCACCACCGTCCCCTCGAAGCCGTCCAGGGCCTGCTCGAGCGCGGCGCAGGAGTCGATGTCGAGGTTGTCGGTCGGCTCGTCGAGCAGCAGGAGGTTGTGGCCCTCGAGCTCGAGGCAGAGGATCTCCAGCCGGGCCTTCTGTCCTCCGCTCAGCACGTCGTAGGACCGCTGGGCGGCGTCGACGAGGCCGTAGCGCGCAAGCGCGGCCATCGCCCGCTGGTGATCGGCGGTCCGCTCCATGACGACATCCAGGCAGCTGCGGCCGAGGAAGTCGTCCCGTCGGTTGAGCTGGCTGAACAGTCCGACCGAGACGCGCGGACCCTGGACGAGCTCACCGCTGTGGGGGACGTCGCCGTCCCCGGCGAACAGCCGCATGAGATGGGTCTTGCCCGACCCGTTGGGTCCGATGAGGCCCAGACGCTCCCCGAAGTGCACCTCGTCGGTCACTGGAGCCATCAGGCCGTCGATCCCGAGCGCTCGTAGATCCAGGACCCGGCGCGCGCTGTCGCCGCCGCGCAGCCGCACCTTGATCGCGTGGTCGACGACCGGCGCCGGCGGCGGTCCCTCCTTGACGAACCGCTCCCATCGGGTCTCGGCGGCGTCGGCCTTCTTCGCGAAGTCCGGGGAGTAGCGGGCGCGCTCCTTGAGCAGCTTGTAGTAGTCGCGCAGGCGCCGCTCCTCCTCCTGCCACTGCTTGAGCTTGGCCCCCATGCGCTGCTGGCGGGCCTCGCGGGCCTCCGGGTAGTTCTCGTAGGACCCGCCGTGCACCCAGGCGCCACTGCCCTCCAGCGTGACGATGGTGTCGACCGCCTTGGACAGCACCTCGCGGTCGTGGCTGATCATCAGGATCGTCTTGCGTGAGGCACGCACGGCCGCCTCGAGCGCGCGCTTGCCGGGGATGTCGAGGAAGTTGTCGGGCTCGTCGAGCAGCAGCACCTGGGCGTCCGACGCGAGCAGGAGGTCGAGCACCAGGCGCTTGCGCTCCCCACCGGACAGGGAGACGGCCGGGCGCTCGCCGACCTCCGCCATGCCTTGCCCGACGACCCGGCGGCACGCCGCGTCCCACTGCGCCTCCAGCTCGTAGCCGCCGCCACGGCCCCAGTCGTCGATCGCCTCGGCGAACGCGATCCCGGCCTTGGCCGCCGCCTCCGGTTCCGGGTCGGTCGTGCCCCACTCGGCCTGCGCCATGCGCACGCCGGCCTCCCGCAGACCGGCCGGGGCGACCGACAGGAGCAGCTCACGCACCGTGCGCTCGTCGTCGCCGACCCCGACGTCCTGGGGCATCATCGCGAGCCGCCCGCCGAGTGCGACCTCGCCGTCGTCGGCCTCGACCGCGCCCGCGATCACGCGCAGCAGGGTGGTCTTACCCACCCCGTTGGCGCCCACGAGACCGGCGTGCCGACCCGGCGCCAGCTTGAAGGACACCCCCGAGAAGAGGAGGTCGCCTCCGGGGTGGGCGTACGCGAGATCGG
>NZ_JBFIGP010000446.1:0-2065 GCF_041602235.1 Paraconexibacter sp. | reverse complement strand
GGTCCTGCCGCTGGGCGACCCCACCCGTGATGAGCTCCCCGTGTTCCTGCGCGGCCCCCTCGACGAGGCGATCGACGCCCTGCCCGACGGGGCGCGGCTGATCGCGCGGACCGACTGGGTGGCGGCGGCGGTCGCGAACACCTGGCCGCCGCGCCCGGCCGGCCCTGCGTACGACGCGCTGCTGCGTCTGCTCCAGCGCCGGAAGCTGCGGACCCTGGGCTCGGCCGGCGGCGCGACGCTGGTGGAGGTCGGTCCGCGCCCCGCCGACTGATCGGGCGGCGCCCCGCGCGCAGGCCCTGCGCCCGGGGCGACGACACCCGCATCGCGCGCGACGACCCGACGCCTCGGGCGCGGTGTGTGCGAGGCTCCGAGTCGACTATGGCTCAGAAGACCGCTTTCATCACGGGGATCACCGGCCAGGACGGCTCCTATCTCGCAGAGCTCCTGCTCGAGAAGGGGTACGACGTCCACGGCATGGTCCGCCGGTCGTCGACCGAGAAGTTCGACCGCATCGAGCACCTGCGGGAGCAGATCACCCTGCACCAGGCCGACCTGCTCGATCACCGTTCGCTCGTCGACGCGCTGCGCGCCAGCAAGCCCGACGAGATCTACAACCTCGCTGCGATGAGCTTCGTCGCGGTGTCGTGGATCCAGCCCACCCTGACCGCCGAGTTCACGGGCGTCGGCGTGACCCGCATCCTCGAGGCGATGCGCGAGGTGTGCCCCGAGGCGCGCTTCTACCAGGCGTCGAGCTCGGAGATGTTCGGCAAGGTCATCGAGGTCCCGCAGACCGAGGCGACGCCGTTCTACCCGCGCTCGCCCTACGGCGTCGCGAAGGCCTACGGTCACTTCATCACCGTCAACTACCGCGAGTCCTACGGGCTGCACGCGACGAGCGGCATCCTCTTCAACCACGAGTCACCGCGCCGCGGGCTGGAGTTCGTGACCCGCAAGATCACGTGGCACGCCGCCGCGATCAAGCACGGTCTGCGTGACAAGCTCGCCCTCGGCAACCTCGACGCGCAGCGCGACTGGGGTTACGCCAAGGACTACGTCGAAGCGATGTGGCTGATGCTGCAGCAGGACAAGGCCGACGACTACGTCATCGCCACCAACGAGACGAACACCGTCGAGCGGTGCGTCGAGGTCGCGTTCGACGAGGCGGGTCTGGGCGACTGGAAGCAGTACGTCGAGATCGACCCGCAGTTCGTGCGCCCCGCCGAGGTCGACCTGCTGATCGGCAGCTACGACAAGGCCGAGCGCGACCTGGGCTGGAAGCCGAAGACGAGCTTCGAGGAGCTCATCCGGCTCATGACCCGCGCGGACCTGGACCTGCTGAAGCCGTAGTCCGCCGGCTGGGGCGGCTCTGCCGTCCCTACGCCGTCGGCTGACTGCCGGCGCCGGCGTCCGTGGTGACCCGCACCTGGTAGACCGGTCCGCGGCTGTTGCCGATGACGCGCAGCACGTACGCGTCGCGGCTGTAGCTGTACCGCAGGATCGGACGCAGCAGGGCCAGTCTCCAGCGGGAGATCGGCGTGCGGTGCCGTGGACTGTGTGGCGTCATGGTGCGTGGGACCTCGACGTCGCTGTGTGGGACAAGCGTCCCGAGGGTAGCCGGTCTGCGCCAGCTGTCGGAGAAAGATCCGTGACGGCGCGCGCCCGCACCTTCTAGAACACCAGCCACGTCCGGCTGACGTCCTGGCCCTGCACCGCGCGAAGGCGCGTGCCGCGGCCGACCCGGAGCTTGCCCTGGAAGAGACGGTTGCTCGCGGCGGTCGCGGTCGTCACCGTGCGCCACGAACTGCCGCGGCGCGCCTGGATCAGCACCTTGCCCCTGGCGGGGGCGAGCCCCCAGAGGCGGGCGACGCCCTTGGTGCGATAGGCGGTGAAGGGGAAGCGGAAGGCCGTGAACGAGGGCTTGGGCGTGTCCTGCGCGACCGTGTCGCCGCGGAAGTAGACCCCCGACTGGTACGTGGTGTCGTAGCTGGGCTTCGGGGCGTCGTCGCGCATGTTGAACCAGGTCACCGTGTCCACGCCCTGCTTCCACATGACGTAGAGCGAGGCC
>NZ_JBFIGP010000445.1:0-2070 GCF_041602235.1 Paraconexibacter sp. | reverse complement strand
GCCGCTCCCTCGGCCCCGCCGGCGACGGCGGCAGCGGCGGTGCGGACGGAGTCGTGGAGTTCGGTGAGTGCGCTCATGAGGGGTGCCCCAGCGTAGTGGCTCGCGACTTCGGACCTCGTCGCGGAAAGGCCTTGACTTCCCCTCGGCACAGGGCCAAAGTCGAATCATGTCGCGTATCCGTCTGTCGGTCGCGGCCGTCAGCCTCCTCACCCTCGCGCTCACCCAACCCGCCGCTGCGCAACAGCCGACGACGACCCGGGCATCGCTCAGCTCGACCGGGACCCCGGGCAACGAAGACACGTTCGACGCCACGGTGTCCGCCAACGGGCGCTTCGTCGCGTTCAACTCGTTCGCGAACAACCTCGCGGGATCCGACACCAACGGGGTTGCCGACGTGTTCCTGCGCGATCGCCACACCGGGGCCACGTCACGGGTGAACGTGGGACCCTCCGGGGCCCAGGCGAACGCCGAGGCGCTGTTCCCGGAGATGAGCGCGGACGGCAGGCTGGTCCTGTTCCGGTCGAGCGCCACCAACCTCGTCCCCGGATCCCCGCCGGGCCCGCAGCTCTTCCTCGCCGACACCACGACGGGCGCGGTCCGCCTCGCCGCCACGGTGCCCGCAACCCACGCGCTGTCGAGCAGCACCGACAGCACCGTGCTCAGTCGTGACGGCTCGCGGGTGGTCTTCCGCGCGAGTCGGACCTCCGGCGGAATCGGGGACGTGTTCGCCGCAGACACGGGCACGGGGGCCGTCCGACGGGTCACGGAGACCGCGGCCGGCGCCGCCGCCAACGGGACGAGCTTCGACCTCGCCGTCTCCGGCGACGGACGTTGGGTTGCGTTCACCACAGAGGCCACGAACCTCGCGACCCCGGACACCAACGGGTTCCGCGACATCGTGGTCGCCGATCTCCAGTCCGGCTCGTTCCAGCGAGCAAGCGTCCCGTCGGGACCTCCGACCAACCAGCCCAACCTGCACTCCTCGCAGCCGTCGCTGTCCTTCGACGGCTGCCTGATCGCGTTTCGGTCCGACGCGAGCAACCTCGTGGCCCCGGACCCGGGACCTGGGGTCACGGAGGTCTTCGCCCGCAACCGCTGCACGTCGGAGACGGAGGTGGTATCGGTGAACAACGCCGGCACGGCAGGCACGGCCTACGAGCCGTCGGTCTCCGATGACGGCTGCCTGGTGGCCTACCGCAGCGCGAACGTCAGTCCGGCGCCGGCGGCCGGGCTCGCGGCAGTGCTGCGAGACCGCTGTGGCGGCTCCACGACCCGGCTCGACCTTTCGAGCGCCGGGGAGCCCTCGACCACCGGTGTCGACCAGGTGCGGCTGTCCGGCGGAACCGGTCGCTTCGCGGCGTTCTCGTCGAACGCGACGAATCTCGTCCCGGGGGACTCGGCGATCTACGACGCCTACGTCCGCGACCGGGCCATCAACACCAGGCCGATCGCCGAGCTCGTCGTCGGCCAGTCCGGTCGCTCCGTCACGGCCGACGCCCGGGCGTCCCGCGACCTCGACGGCCCCGCGGTGACGGGCTCCATCGCCTGGGGCGACGGCAGCCCCGACAGCCCCGGGTTGCTGGCGACCCACGACTACGCCCGTGGCGGGTCCTACGCGGTGACCGTGACCGTCACCGACGTGGACGGCGCGACGTCCACCAGGACGATCGCCGTCACGGTGCCCGACACCGCCGGGCCGCCGCCGGAGCCGCCGTCCGCGGGCGGCGGTGGGCAAGCACCGGTCCCGGGCCCCCCGCTGCCCGGGTCCGGTCAGTCGCCCGGTCCGCTCGGCGCGCCCGTCCTGGATCGCCTCGCGCTGACGAAGAAGCGCTTCGCGGTCGTGCCACGTGGACGCCGCGTGGGCGGGAGCCTCGGCTCGACGCTGTCCCTGCGGCTCTCGGAGCCCGCCACCGTCCGGATCACGTTCCAGCGGGCCCGGACCGGACGGCGGGTCGGCGGGCGCTGCCTGCCCCGTGCCCGCAAGGGTGCACGGTGCACGCGCTACACCACCGTCGCCACCCTGTCGCGCGCCGCGCGGGGCGGGACGTCGACGGTACCCATCACCGGCCG
>NZ_JBFIGP010000444.1:0-2085 GCF_041602235.1 Paraconexibacter sp. | reverse complement strand
GCTGCCCCGCGTGCAATCCGATCCCAAGAAAGCAGCAGAGACACCATGAACGGCTTCGAGCTGACCGACGAGCAGGCCGCCTTCGTCGAGGCGGTACGTGACTTCTCCGCCCGCGAGTGCGGCACGCGCGCCCAGCGCGACGCGCTGACCGGTGGCGGCGAGCACCCCCACAACGAGGAGCTCTACGCCAAGGTCGCGGACCTGGGCTGGCTGGGCGTCGCGATCGCCGAGGAGTACGGCGGGTCGGGGGGCGGCATGGTCGACCTGTGCCTGTTCCTGGAGGCCATGTCGTACGGCCAGCTGCCGATCGGCGGCTTCGCGGTCACCGCGATCAGCGCGGGGCCGTACGAGAAGTTCGGGACGCCGGAGCAGAAGGAGGACGTGCTCCGCGGCATCGTGAACGGCAAGGTCGAGGCGATCGCGATGTCCGAGCCCGAGGCCGGCTCCGACGTCGGCGCGCTGCGCTGCAAGGCCGAGCGCCAGAACGGCAGCTACGTCATCAACGGCCAGAAGACCTGGATCTCCGAGGCGCACTTCGCCGAGCACATCCTGCTCGTCTGCCGCACCGACGCCAGTGGCGCCAAGCACGACGGGCTGTCGATGATCCAGATCCCGCGGGGTGCGGAGGGGATGGAGATCCGCGGCATCGAGACCATGGGCGGTCGCGTCGTGAACGACGTGTTCTTCGAGGACGTCGAGGTGCCGGCCGAGAACCTGGTCGGCGTCGAGGGCGGGGCGTGGATGCAGCTGATGGCGGGGCTGAACTCCGAGCGCCTCATCATCGCCGCGCAGTCGCTGGGCTTCGCGCAGCGCGCCTTCGACGACGCACTCGCGTACGTGAAGGAGCGCAAGCAGTTCGGGCGGCCCATCGGCTCCTTCCAGGCGCTCTCGCACCGGATCGCCGACCTCGCGACCGAGCTGCAATGCGCTCGCCTGCTGACCTACGCGGTCGCGCGGAAGGTCGACGCCAACCCGGGCCAGCTCTTCCCGCAGGAGGCGTCGATGGCCAAGCTCAAGGTCACCGAGACCGCCAAGAAGATCGCCCTCGAGGGCATGCAGATGATGGGCGGCTACGGCTACGCGACCGAGTACGACATGGAAGGCCACGTGCGGCTGAACCTCGTCTCGACCATCTACGGCGGCACCAGCGAGATCCAGCGCGAGATCATCGCCAAGACGCACGGGCTGTAGGGGGGGGCGGGGCGCCGCGGCGATCGCTGTGGCGCGGGCCCGCGCGCGACGTTCGCCGTGATGGACCACGCGTGGGGCGCGATGATGGGGGGCGGCCAACGCAAAGGACTCCGGCATGACCCTCACCGCTCCCACAGAGACCACCGTCCGAGAGCTGCGCAACTACATCGGCGGTCGCTGGGTTCCCGCGACCACGACGCAGCGCCTCGACGTCACCGACCCCGCGACGGGCGGGGTCCTCGCTCGGGTCCCGCTGTCGGGCGCGCAGGACGTCGCCGCGGCGGCGGTCGCCGCTCGTGCCGCCCTTCCCGGCTGGCGTGGGACCTCGGTGATCAGGCGCGCGGCGCTCCTGTTCTCGCTGCGACAGGCCCTCGTGGATCGCGCTGAGGAACTCGCGCGGACCGTCACCGCCGAGATGGGCAAGACGCTGCCCGACGCCCGGGCCGAGGTCGGCCGGATGATCGAGATGGTCGAGGCGGCGACCGCCGTCCCGCAGACGACGCAGGGCCGCAACCTCGAAGGGATCGCGACGAACGTCGACATCGAGACCATCCGCCAGCCGGTCGGCGTGTGCGCGGCGATCACGCCGTTCAACTTCCCGGCGATGGTGCCCATGTGGTTCCTGCCGTTCGCGATCGGCTGCGGGAACACGTTCATCCTCAAGCCCTCCGAGCAGGACCCCCTGACGCAGACGATCGTGTTCGAGATCCTCGAGCAGATCGGCGTGCCGCCGGGCGTCGTCAACCTCGTCCACGGGGGCGCTGACGTCGTCAACGGCATCTGCGACTCGCCCGACATCGACGCCGTGTCGTTCGTCGGCTCGGCCCGCGTGGCCAAGCACGTCTACACGCGAGCCGCCGCGACCGGCAAGCGCGTCCAGGCGCTGGGCGGGGC
>NZ_JBFIGP010000443.1:0-2089 GCF_041602235.1 Paraconexibacter sp. | reverse complement strand
CGTCCGCGACCCCAGTGGCAAGGTGCTCAACGTCCTGACCCACGCCTGAGGTCCACAGGTTCCTCCCAGGAACCTCACAGCTTCGTACCCGATACTGACGCTGTGAGCCAGACCACGGATGCCCCCGCTCATCGCGTGCTCGTCGTCGACGACGAGCCGAACATCGCCGACGTCGTCGCGATGGCCCTGCGCTACCAGGGCTTCACGGTCGAGACCGCCGGCGACGGCAAGAGCGCGCTGGAGGCGGTCCGGACGTTCAAGCCCGACCTCATGGTGCTCGACATCATGCTCCCCGACATGGAGGGCTTCGAGGTCGCAGAGCGGCTCGGCGCGCAGCGCGCCCAGGTCCCGATCGTCTTCCTCACCGCGAGGGACGCGACGGAGGACAAGGTCCGCGGGTTGACGACCGGCGGGGACGACTACGTCACCAAGCCGTTCAGCCTCGAGGAGCTCGTCGCGCGCATCCGGACGATCCTGCGTCGCGCCGGACTCGCCAAGCCCGAGTCCAGCCGGCTCGTGTTCGAGGACGTCGAGCTCGACGAGGAGACCCGCGAGGTCACACGGGCCGGGAACCCGGTGGAGCTCACGGCCACCGAGTACCGGCTGCTGCGCTACTTCCTGCGCAACCCGCGCCGCGTGCTGACCCGCGCGCAGATCCTCGATCACGTCTGGGAGTACGACTTCGGCGGTGACGCCCGCGTCCTGGAGACCTACGTCAGCTACCTGCGCAAGAAGCTCGATGTCCACGGGCCGCCGCTGATCCAGACCGCACGCGGCGTCGGGTACGCGATGCGTCTGCCCCGGAGCTAGCGCGCGCGGTGAGGTCGCTGTCCCTCAGGGCCCGCCTCGTGCTCGGACTGCTGGCGATCGCCGCGGTCGGACTCGTCGTGCTCGGGGCCGTCACGTACGCGAGCCAGCGCAACTTCCTGCAGGACCGCATCGACGAGCAGGCCCGTGACGGGCTGCCCGCGATCTCCCGGGCGCTCGATGCCGAGCTCGGGACCGGCTCCGGGATCGGTGAGCGTTTCCGTCGCCCGCGCCCCGGGGGCGGCCGGCCGCCCACCAACCTGCCGCCCGGTACCTACGGGGAGCGCATCTCCCCGGCGGGCGAGGTGCTCACGCAGGTCGTCTCGGGCTACACCGAGGCGGACGCGATCGACTTCCCGACGGACCTGGAGGCCGGGGAGCGGCGGACCATCGACACCTCGGGCCGACGCTTCCGCGTCGCCGCGGAACGCGACCCGGTGTCGGGGTCCCTCGACGTCATCGCCGTGCCGCTGACGGAGATGGACGAGACGCTGTCCCAGCTGCTGCTGGTCGAGGGCCTGGTCATCGTCGCGGTCCTCGGCGTGCTGGGTGGCGTCGCGCTCCTGCTCGTCCGGGTCGGGCTGCGGCCCCTGGACCGCATGGCGCTCACCGCGGACCAGATCGCCGCCGGGGACCTCTCGCACCGCGTCGAACCCGCGGACGAGCACACCGAGGTCGGTCGACTGGGCCTGGCGCTCAACACGATGCTCGGACGGCTGGAGACCGCCTTCGCGGGCCAGCGGCAGAGCGAGGATCGTCTGCGGCAGTTCGTGGCCGACGCTTCCCACGAGCTGCGCACCCCACTGGCGTCGATCCGCGGCTACGCCGAGCTGTTCCGCATGGGAGCCGGGGACGATCCGGTGGAGAGCGCGAAGGCGATGCGGCGGATCGAGGAGGAGGCCACGCGGATGGGGGTGCTCGTCGAGGACCTGCTCGCCCTGGCCCGGCTCGACGAGACGCGCGCGACGGTCCGCGAGCCGGTCGACGTCGCGGACCTGGCGACCGACGCGGTGGAGGATGCGCGGGTCACCGCGCCGGACCGGCAGATCGCCCTGCGCGTGGAACCGCACGACGATCCGATCGTGCTCGCCGACCCCGACCAGCTGCGACAGGTGCTCGCCAACCTGCTGCGCAACGCCCTGGTGCACACGCCGCCAGGGTCACCGATCGACGTCAGCGCGTCCTCCGACCCGTCGAACGGACACGTCGCGCTCGTGGTGCGCGATCACGGGCCCGGCCTGCCGTCCGACGACCCCGCATCGCTGTTCGAGCGCTTCTGGCG
>NZ_JBFIGP010000442.1:0-2106 GCF_041602235.1 Paraconexibacter sp. | reverse complement strand
TCGTCGGCGGTTCCGAGGGTCGGCGCCGCGACCCGCTCCACGAAGATCCGCACGAACATCTCGGCGATCTCCATGAGGTGACGGTGGAGCGTCTCGAGGACCTCGATCGACTCGGCGAACGTGAGGCCGAGCGCCTTGAGCTCCATCCCGTGGGCGCGCAGCGTCGGGGAGAGGACGACGATGCGACCATCGTCCTCGATGCGCAGGAAGCCCGTGGCCTGCGACCGGGCGACGAGGTCCGGGGTCACCTGGTCGCCCCACACCTCCACCACGTCGGCCGGCTCGACGACGATCGGCGACTCCTCGATGAGCCCGTGCATGAGGGTGTCGGCGAACGCGCGCAGCTCGGTCGGCGCGATGCCCTCGCCCCACCGCACGAGCCGCTCGATCGCGGGCAGCCCGAAGCCCTGGGCGCGCAGGTCACGCACCAGCTCGATCCGGGCGAGATGGTCGGGGCCGTACAGCGCGACCCGGCCCGAGCGCTCCGGCGCCGGGACGAGTCCCTGCGCCTGGTAGGCGCGGATGTTGCGGACGGTGACGCCGACGCGCTCGGAGAGCTCCTCGATGGTCATGGTCGCGGGATCGGCCACGCCATGACCCTAAGCCCTACGTCGGCAGGTCCCGCGGGAACTCGCCGAGCTCGATGTCGGCGGTCAGCCACGGATGCTTGCGCTCGGTCCACACCGCCATCTCGGGCTCGATCCAGGAGCGGTCGTCGAGCGTGCCGGCCTTGATCGCCACCATGCCCTCCATCTCCGCGAGCTCGCTGACGATCGGGGAGCCGCACGTCCCGCAGAAGCGGCGCTGACGGGGCTGCCCCGTGTCCGTGCCGGTCGTCTCGAAGACCTTGAGCGACTCCGCGCCGTCGATCACGAGCGTCTCGGTCCCCACCAGGACGTTCACCGAGAAGGCGGCGCCGCTCTGGCGCTGGCAGTCCTCGCAGTGGCAGAGCGCCACGGCGGCGGGCTCCCCTTCGGCGCGGTACCGGACGGCGCCACACAGGCAGCCGCCGACAATGCTGGGATCGGTCATGGGCCGACCCTCTCGCCCGTGGCGCACGGAAGCAAGAGCACCTGCCACCTTCGGGGGAGGAAGATCGCCCGGGCGGCCACCCCGCCGTTCGGCGGGTCCGCTCCTCCCCTGGAGAGACCAAGCGCGCCCGGTCGGGTGATGCTCGTGAGCCACCGCATCACTACGGTTCACCGTCTCATGACCATCGCGCCCGCCTCCGCCGACGAGTTCACCGACGAGCAGCGCGAGATCCGCGATCTCGCGAAGCGGTTCACCGACGAGGTGGTCGTCCCCCAGGCCAAGGCGTGGGACCGCGATCACACCTTCCCGGCCGAGGTGGTCAAGCAGCTCGGGGAGCTCGGGCTGATGGGCGTCTGCATCCCCGAGGAGCACGGCGGGGCCGGCTCGGACTACCTCAGCTACGCGCTGGTGCTGGAGGAGCTCTCCCGCGGGGACGCGGGCCTGGGCACCACGATGGCGGTCCACTCCGGGGCAGGCACCATGCCGATCCTCCTCAACGGCAGCGACGAGCAGATCGAGCGGCTCGTCCGTCCGCTCGCCGAGGGGCGAGAGCTCGCCGCCTTCGCGCTCACCGAGGCGGAGTCCGGGTCCGACGCGGGCGCGATGCGCTCGAAGGTCGTCGAGGGCGGGTCCGACGCCCACGTGCGGATCGACGGCACGAAGCAGTGGATCACCAACGGCACCTACGCCCAGACCTTCACGGTGTTCGCCCGCGACCCGGAGGCGCGCGACAAGCCCAGCGGCTTCGTGGTGCGCGCCGGGGCCGAGGGGTTCTCGATCACGCGCGAGGAGGAGAAGCTCGGGCAGCACTCCTCCAACACCGCCGACCTCCTGTTCGAGCGCACGCCCGCCGAGCGGCTGGGCCCGCCCGGCGCGGGCATGCGCATCGCGCTGTCGACCCTCGACGGCGGGCGCATCGGGATCGCCGCCCAGGCCGTCGGGATCGCCCAGGCCGCGCTCGACGTCGCGACCGCCTACGCCAAGGAGCGCCACGCCTTCGGCCGTCCGATCGGCGGGTTCCAGGCGATCTCGCAGAAGCTCGCCGACATGCAGACGGAGATCGCCGCGGCCCGC
>NZ_JBFIGP010000441.1:0-2133 GCF_041602235.1 Paraconexibacter sp. | reverse complement strand
CCCCGTGACCATCTTGCCCAGCCCGCCGGGCTCGTGGTAGGGGTTGTAGCGGTTGGTCGGTGACCGCCGCTCGGCTCCGACGAGCCCCTCCGGCCAGAGCGGCGACAGCACCCGCAGTGCGCGCATGGGCTTGCCGTCCGGTCCCGGCGTCGTGTAGTTCGTCGCCGCCGCGATGTTGGCGGACGCGGCGACCGCGTCGTCCTTGTAGGCGTCCAGGAGCTGCACGACAGGCACCAGGTCGCGGCCCGCGGAGTCCAGCACGTCCGTGAGCGGCCCCGCCGCCTTCACGATGCTCGTCAGCGCCGGGAGGCCGGTCCGCGCCTGCGAGATGACCGGGTCCAGGCCGCGTGCGACACGCTCGAGCGTCGGTCCCAGGAGCACCGCCTCCTCGAGGCCGGGCTTCAGTCGCGAGGCGACCGGACGCAGGGTCCGCAGCGAGGGCGCGGCATCGACCGAGACACCCTCGACCTCGCCCGCGAAGGCCCGGGCCTCCCGCAGGAACCCGGGGAGCTCCTTCACGGTCGCCGTCAGCTGCGAGGTGCGCTGCGCGGTGGCATCCAGCACCTCATCGCCGGCGACGACCAGCTCGCGGACGTCCGCCTCGCGCTGGGCGATCGTCTCGAGGGTCGTGGCGGAGTCCCGGATCAGCGCCCGGAGCGCCGGCCGCTGGGCGTCGACGACGGTGAGGACACGCCGCAGGTCGCGGGCGGCCGGAGCCGCGTTCCCCAGGACCGCCGAGATGTCGGCGCTGCGACCGTCCAGGGCGACACTGACGTCCTGGAGGAACCCCTTCAGCGCCTTGCGGGTCGGTGCGTCGAAGCTGCCGAGCACGTCGTCCAGCCCCTCGGCGGCCTGGATGTTGCCCGGCGGGAGCAGCCCCCCGTCCGCCACGGGCGTCGTGCCGCGCGTGCCCGGTGTCAGCTCGATGAACGACTCGCCGAGCAGCGTCTTGGAGCGGATGATCGCGCGGGCGTCGCTGGGCAGCGGTGCGTAGCGGCGCTGCAGGTCGACGGTGGCCTCGATCTTCGTGCCGATCGGCCTGGTCGACACCACGCGCCCCACGGGTACGCCCGCGATGCGCACCGAGGCGTTGGAGGTCAGCTGCGCCGCGTCGCGACCGAACAGCATCCTCACCTCGTACCCCTTGGGCTCCAGCGGCACCGTGCCGCCGAAGCTCTTCCACACGAACAGGGTGAAGCCGAACACCGAGAGGGCGAACACCACGGCGATGATGATCTGCGAGAGGGCTGGAGGTCGGGTTCCCATGGTGCGGTGTCAGCAGACCGGCAGCGCGGTGCCGATGGAGTGGAGGATGGGAGCGAGCTGTGGCACGAGGGCCGGCGTCTGGTTGCAGTCGAACGCCCCGAGGCCGCGCCAGAACGCGCCGTTGGCGTCGTCGTTGGTCAGGAAGGACATCCCGTTGTGGGCGAACCACGCCACCCAGAACAGGTACCCCTCGTCCTTGTCCCCCGGCGGGTTGTAGGCGAGCGTGTTGACGATGTAGTTCAGGACCTGGAAGGAGGTCGTCAGCGCGGGGGTCACCGCGTTGAGGTCGCGGGTCGTGGGTGCCAGGTCGCGAGCCAGCGGCTGCGCCTCGCGCACGAGCGGACGCAGCTGCTTCTGCAGGATCGGGACGGCCTCGTCGACCAGCGGCCTCGCCGCGCGCAGCGCCGTCGGGGTCACCTTCGCTGCCGGCAGCAGGGCCTTCGCGGTGGGCTCGAGCTCCTGCGCGAAGTCGCGCGCCGAGGAGATGGCGCGATCCGTGGCGCGCAGCGTTCCCGGCAGCTTGCGCACCGAGCGGCGCAGCGCCGCCTCCTCGCTGGCGAGGGCGCTCACCGTCGCGTTGCCGGACTCGACCAGGCGAGCGATCTCGACGTCTCGCGTGCCGACCTCGCGCGTCAGGATCGCCAGGTTGCCGACGAGACGGCGCAGCTGGCGTCGCCGCTCGGCGAGCGCCCCGCTCACGGACCGCAGGTCCTCGGCGGTCGGCCCCAGCGCTGCGAAGAGCGCGCGCAGGTCCTTGCCCCGCCCCTTCAGGGCCTCGGCACTGCCCGTCGTCAGGATGTTGAAGAACGTCCTGGTGTCGGCGTCGAGGGCGTTGGTCAGCTCGTCGCTGTCGATCGGCACCGAGGT
>NZ_JBFIGP010000440.1:0-2138 GCF_041602235.1 Paraconexibacter sp. | reverse complement strand
CAGGACGTGGGTGGTGCCGGTGCTGTCGGCCCCGGCGGTCACGGTCTCCGTGTCGTTGAACGCGATCTCCCCGGCCCCGTCGACGGACAGCCGCTCGGAGGGAGCCGCCAGGACGCCCGCGCCCGACACCGCTTCGACGGACTCCGATGCGCCTTCCACCCGGCTCCAGGCGATGACCCCGAACCCGGTGCTGCCGACCGCGGTCGCGGCGGGACGTCCGGCGGTGGGTGTGCCGGAGCTGACCGGGGTGCCCTGCGCCCAGGCGCCGCCCGACAGGCGGGAGCCGAACGTGTGGAAGGTGAGCTGTCGGGGCGTGACGACGAGTCCGTGGTTCCCGTCGGGGCTGAGGTCCACGGCCGGGAACTCGGCGCCTTCGGTCGGCGCGTCGGGCAGGCCGTCGACGATCTGCGGCGCTCCGACCGTGCCGGCGGGCGAGATCGAGCGGGTCACGATGCGCGGCCGGTCGGTCGCGCCGTGGAGCTGGCCGTGACGGAAGGTCGTCCACGCGGTGCCGTCGGGGCCGACCGCGACGTCCGGCATGTCCGTCAGGTCGCCGCGAGGCTTCCCGCCGAGGACGTCCACGCTGAGCTCCTGCGCCGGGCCGACCGCGGTGCCGGTCAGCCGCCGTGCGATGACGTCGCGCTGCCCGCCGTCGGTCTCGGACCAGATCATCACCGCACCCCCGTCGTAGGCGGCGATGTCCGACTCGTTCTGGCCGCCCGGGTCCGCGGCCTCGGCCCCCGGTGTCCGGTCCAGGATGCCTGCCGGGTCGACCGCCGTGGCGCCGCCGATCTGCGTCCAGGCGCCGCCGGACAGGCGGGCGGCGCGCACGTTGAACCCCTCGGTGAAGGACACGTACCCGGTCCCGTCGGGCGCGACGTCGAGGTCGTAGGCCTTGACCACCGCGAGATCGACCACGTCGGCGATCTGGAAGGGCTGTCCCGTCGCCGTGGAGATCGCGGACCGCAGGTGACCGTCCCCGGCCCCGTGCAGCCAGGTGACCACGGTGCCGCCACCCGGGTAGGCCGCGACCTTGGCGTCGCGTGCCGCCAGCGCCGGCGCGACGTCGACGCGCTGCGGTGCGCTCCACGAGCCGCCCGACAGGCGGCTGACGAACACGTGGTCGACCCCGCCGTCGGCCTTGATGTAGGTGAGCGCCCCCGTGCCGTCGGCCGCGATGTCGATGCCGCCGGCGATCCTGACGTCCGCGCTCGGGCCGTCGAGCGTCGTGACCGTCGGGGCCGCTGCCGCGACCCCGGGCACCGCGAGCACCGTCGACGACACCAGAGCGACGAGACGACGACGGTATGAGCGCATGATCGGATCCTCCAGCAGTTGATGTGCGGATGCAACGGGTTCGGACCCGGGGAGTTACGGCGGCTCGTGGTCACTAGTCTCAGGGCTCGTCCCGCCCCCCGTCCGCTCGGAGTCCCATGCCCGTCGTGAACCACCAGCTCCGCCTCGCATCACGCCCTGTCGGCCTGCCCGATGACCAGAACTGGTCGTTCACCGAGGAGGAGATCGATCCGACCGCGAGCCCGGACGCGGGCACCTTTCTCGTGAAGGTCCTGTACCTCTCGCTGGACCCGGCGATGCGCGGGTGGATGAACGAAGGGCGCTCCTACATCCCGCCGGTCGGGATCGGCGAGATCATGCGGGCGCTCGCGGTCGGCGAGGTCGTGGCGTCGGCCAACGACGCCTTCCCCGTCGGGGCGTACGTCTCGGGGGTCTTCGGGGCGCAGGAGTACGCGACGTCCGACGGGTCCGGCGTGACGGTGGTCGACCCGGACCTGGCGGCGTTGCCGACGTATCTCGGGGTCCTGGGGATGACGGGAATGACGGCCTACTTCGGGCTGCTGGAGGAGGCGAAGCCGGTGGAGGGCGACACCGTCGTGGTGTCGGGCGCCGCGGGAGCCGTGGGCAGCGTCGTCGGGCAGATCGCGAAGCTCAAGGGGTGTCACGTCATCGGCATCGCCGGCGGCGAGGAGAAGTGCCGGATGATCATCGAGGAGTTCGGGTTCGACGCCGCCATCGACTACAAGGACGCGGACGTCGCCAAGGCGCTGCGCGACCTGGCGCCGAAGGGCGTCGACATCTACTTCGACAACGTCGGAGGGGACATCCTCGACGCGGTCCTG
>NZ_JBFIGP010000439.1:0-2168 GCF_041602235.1 Paraconexibacter sp. | reverse complement strand
GGGAGCGGCCCGCCGATGCGCCCGGCGAGATGGCGGTAGAAGGCGATCTCACGGTAGTAGGCACCCATGCCGACGCCCGTCGCGCGGCTGGTCGGGTCGTCGGAGGCGAGCTTGACCACGACGGTCTCGGGGGCGCCGCCTCCCTCGCTGAAGGTGACGCGGTGGCTCTGGCTCATCTGCCCGGTGCCGATGCGCTCCGTGCGGTCGATGGTCAGGCCGGGCCGCCGCAGGACGGCGGACAGCCACTCGGCGGTCAGGTCGTCGGGCGTGCGGATGACGGAGGCGGAGTCCATGTCCGACAGTATGTCCGACATGGTGTCGAGTCCGCAAGGCGCTCAGTCGACCTGGACCGCGAGGCGGGCCGGACGGGCCGCGCGCCGACCGTCCGGGCGCAACGCCACCGCCGACAGACGCACGTGGCCGTACGGCAGGTCGATCGACGCGATCCACCGCCCGCGGCCCACCTTGCGGGCGTCGACCCGACGGTCCGCCCTGCCCCGACTCCTCGACGCAGGCCGCAGCGCCCGGACCGCCAGGCGGACGGCACCGACGCTGTCGCTGACCCGCACCTCCACGCTGCACCGCGCCCCCGGGCACCAGATCCGCCCGAACCGCGCGCGCTTCAGGAGCGCCGGTCGCGCCCCGCCGACGGCCGGCTGCGGGGTCGAGACCCCCCCGTCGAGCCCAGCCGTCCGCGAGATCCAGGCCGCCCGATCACTGACCCGCGTGTACATGCCGGGCGCATCGCCCGTCGCGCACTCGTCGGCGCCGAAGGACACGACCCCGATCTGCGCCGCGCGGCCGCCGGGCCCGGCGACGACCAGCGGACCACCCGAGTCACCCTCGCACGCGTCGGCCCTCGCGGTGCCGGCGCAGAGCATCACGGAGCGCCGGTAGTCCTCGCCGTAGGACGCGCGGCAGGCCCCATGGCTGCGCACCGTGACGGCCACCTCCCGCAGCACGTCGGACCCCTCGTCGTCCGGGTCCGCCGAGGTCCGTCCCCATCCGGACACCACCGCGCGGGTCCCGGCGCCGTCACCCGACCGGGCCAGGCTCACCGCCGGGGCCGCCACCTCACGCGTCAGGGTCAGCACCGCGGTGTCGGCGCTCCCGGTGGCGTCGTTCCACTCGGGGTCGACGGCGATGCGCGCCACTCCCGTCCGCTGGCCGGTCGACTCGTCGGACAGGCGAGGGCGGCCCGACACCACCGTGATGCGCGACGCCTTCAGGCCCGCCACGCAGTGGGCGGCCGTCAGCACGTGGCGCGGTCCGATGACGCTGCCGCCGCAGAACTGCCCGTCCACCGCGGGCTCCCCGGCGCTGACCAGGGCCACCGTCCACGGGCTCGAGACGGACGCCACCGGGGCGCCGCCCGCCACGCGCAGCGTCGGGCCGGTCGCCGCGTGCGCCGCTCCCGGCACGGCCGCGATCGCGAGGAGGACGGTGAGTGCCGTCGAGGAAGTTCGCATGCGGCGATGGTGCTACGTGCACGATGAAGCGAAGATGAAGACGTGCGGATCCTCCTGGTCGAAGACGAACCCGAGCTGGCGCGGTCCGTCGGGAGCACGCTGCGCGCCGGAGGCTTCGCGTGTGACCACGCCCCGTCGATCGCCCAGGCCTCGCTGCTCGCGGACATGCACGAGTACGACGCCTGCGTCCTGGACCGACGCCTGCCCGACGGCGACGGCCTGGAGCTGTGCGCCGCCTGGCGGCGCGAGGGACGGGCGCTGCCGGTGATCGTGCTGACCGCGCTCGACGGCACCGAGGCGGTCGTCGACGGGCTGGGAGCCGGCGCCGACGACTACCTCACCAAGCCGTTCGCGGCAGCAGAGCTGCTGGCGCGCGTGCAGGCCCTGCTGCGCCGCGCACCGCTCGCTCCCCGGGAGGTCCTGCGGCTCGGCACGGTGGAGATCGATCGCGGTCGCCGGCGCGTCCTGGACGATGGCGTCCTCGTCCCCCTCACGTCCAAGGAGTTCGCCGTCCTCGAGCACCTCGCGCTCGCCGATGGCGCCGTCGTCGACCGCTATGCCCTGCTCGAGCACTGCTGGGACCACGCGGCCGAACCGAGCTCCAACGTCGTCGACGTCCACATCCGCGCCCTGCGACGCAAGCTCGGCGCGGGCATCGTCGAGACGGTCCGCGGTGCCGGGTACCGCGCCGCGGACCGC
>NZ_JBFIGP010000438.1:0-2180 GCF_041602235.1 Paraconexibacter sp. | reverse complement strand
GTCGTGAGGGGCATGACGTGACCAAGCGCCGCTGGTTCCTGCCCGGGACGCCGGATCTCGTCGCCGCCCTGCGCCGTCAGCTCGCGGTGACGGGCGAGGGCGTCGAGGCGTTCCAGGCCTGGGCACGGGATGGGGATCCCGCGGCGGCGGAACGGATCCGGCACGCGGAGATGAGGGGCAACGTCGCCGCCCGGGCGGTCCTGGGCGAAGTGCGGGCGGCGTTCGTCACGCCGCTGGAGCCGGAGGACATCTTCGCGCTGTCGCGCGGCATCGACCGCATCCTCGACTACGTGCACGACGTGGTCGGCGAGGCGACCGTGATGGCCACGCGCCCCGATCCCGGCGTGGTGGAGATGGCCGGCCACCTGCGGGCGGCCGTGTGGTGCCTGGACGCCGCGCTCGCGGCGCTGCACGGGGACGGCGGCGGCGACGACGGGGACGCGGCGACGGCGGCCGCCGACGAGGCCCTGCGGTCGGTGTCGGCACTCGACGCCGCGTACGCCCGGGGGATGGCCGGGCTGCTGACGCTCGAGGACCGGACGGGACGGATCGGGCTCCGCGAGCTCTACCGGCGCTGCGAGCGCATCGGCGACGTCGTCACGGAGGTCGCCGAGCGGGTGGTCTACGCAGTCGTCAAGCAGAGCTGAGCGGCGGGCTCACGCGTCGCGCCGGCCGGAGGCGACGAGCACCGTTCCCGTCAGCGCGAGACCGTCGCCGTCGTCCTGGGCGGCGGCCCGTCCGGCGGCGAGCGAGCGCTCGCGGATCGCCTGGCGGACGTCGGGCTCCATCGCCGCGAGCGCCACGGTGAGCGGGCCCGCGAGCGACGTGACGCGCTCCCACCAGTCGTCGAGCGACGTGACGCGCATCGGGGCATCCATGGTGGTCACCCGGACGTCCTGCAGCCCGCCCTCGCCCATGGCCGCGGCCAGCCCGCCGGCGTCCTGCAGCGAGAACGGCCCGGGGACCTCAGGCGGGGGGAACTCGATGTCGAACTGCCGGCCGACCTCGTCGAGGATCAGGCCGAGCCACGCGTTCTGGCTGCGAGGGCCCCACGTCATCGCCGCGTACCGGCCGTCCGGACGCAGGACCCGTGCGGCTTCGCGGACGGCCGTCGCGGGCTCCGGGGCGAACATCAGGCCCAGCCGGCTGATGATCGCGTCGGCACTGGCGTCCGGCCGGTCGATCGCCAGCTGGTCGAACACCGCTGTCGTCACGTTCGGGTGCGCCGCGGCACGCCTCGCCGCGGCGGCGACCATGTCGGGCGCGACGTCGGCCAGCAGGACGCTGCCGGTCGCGCCGATCCGCTCCGCGGCCGCCAGGCCCGCGCCGCCGGGGCCGCACGCCAGCTCGATCACCGTGTCTCCGGACGTCACGGCCGCCTCGTCGAGCAGGAGCTGCGTGGCGTCCTGCAGTTGCGCGTCGACGAACTGGGCGTTGCGCTCCCAGCTCGCAGCGACGCCGTCCCAGATGTCCGACATGCACCGAGCATGCCACCGTGCCCGCGCGCCGTCCAGGGGTCGGGGGTGCCGCGGGTTCACCAACGGGACAAACGATGCCCGCTCGGTTCATCCCTGTGGCCAAAGACCCGGCGGGACGGGCGGGTGAGGGTGTGCGGCGCGTCACACGCAGGGTCAACCACGCAGGGAGAACCACATGAAACTGGTGATCGGGATCGTCCGTCCCGAGAAGACGAACGACGTCCTCACCGCGCTCTATCGCGCCGACGTCCGCGGCCTCACGATGAGCCGGGTCCAGGGGCACGGCGGCGAGGTCGAGCGGGTCGAGACGTATCGCGGCACGACGGTCCAGATGGGCATGGCCGACAAGACGCGGTTCGAGATCGCCGTCTCGGACGAGTTCGTCGAGCCCACGATCTCGGCGCTCCGTCAAGGCGCCCTGACGGGGGAGGTCGGCGACGGCAAGATCTTCGTGGTCCCGCTGGAGCAGGTCGTGCGTATCCGCAGCGGGGAGTCCGACGTCGCGGCGGTCACGCCGACCAAGGAGGGGTGACCGTGGCTCCCGGAGTGGACACGGGCGACACCGCCTGGATGCTCGTCGCGACGGCGCTGGTGCTGCTCATGACGCCGGCGCTGGCGCTGTTCTACGCGGGCCTCGTCCGCGCCAAGAACACCCTCAACACCTTCATGATGTGCGTGGCCGCCCTCGCTGTCGCGACGATC
>NZ_JBFIGP010000437.1:0-2182 GCF_041602235.1 Paraconexibacter sp. | reverse complement strand
TCCAGCCGCCGCCTTCACCACCCGAGGGGACCACCATGCAGAAGTTCGGCCGCCACCGCCCGAGTCCGGCGATGATCGTCGCCTGCATCGCCCTGATCCTGTCGCTCACCGGGAACGCGATCGCCGCGCGCGTGCTGATCACCAGCTCCAGCCAGATCAAGAACGGCTCCGTCACCGGCGCCGACGTGCGCAACAGCTCGCTCCGGGGCAGCGACGTGCGGAACAGCTCGCTCACCGGCGCCGACGTGCGCAACAGCAGCCTGACCGGCGTGGACGTGAAGAACGGCACCCTCACCGGCACCGACCTGCGCGACGGGTCGGTCGGCCCGTCCGACCTCTCGGACGACGCCAAGTCGACGCTGCAGGGCCAGTCGAGTGCGCCTGGGGCCGCAGGGCCCGCGGGGCCCGCGGGCCCTGCCGGTGCGGTCGGCGCGCAGGGACCGGCGGGCGCCGACGGTGCGCAGGGACCCCCGGGCGCGACCGGTAGCGACGGTGCGCAAGGGCCCCCCGGCGCGCAAGGCCCCCCCGGCGCGCAGGGACCGCCCGGCCCGATCGACGGCACACCGGCCGGCGGCGACCTGGCGGGCACGTATCCGAACCCGACGATCGGGACCGGCAAGGTGACCTCCACGTCGATCTTCGACAACACCGTCGCAGCCGTCGACATCGCCACCAACGGCGTCGGGTCCGCCGAGATCGCCAGCGGCGCCGTCACCAGCAGCAAGATCCTCGACAACGACATCGGCTCCCAGGACATCGGTGCCGGCGCGGTCGGCACCAGCGAGCTGGCGTCGGGCGCGGTGACCTCCGCGAAGGTGGCGTCCAAGGCGATCACGCTCAGCGAGCTCGGCATGACGATCCAGCTCGAGCACACGGTCAACCTCGGCGGGACCATCACCAACGGGACGTGCTCCAACACGATCGACGAGATCGCCCTGGGCGCGGCCGCGGGGTCCACGACCGTCGTCTACCACGTCCGCGACGCCGGGGTTGCCGGCTGGAGCATGCGGGGAGAGGCCAACCCGGCCGCAGGCGAAGGCCGCTACCGCATCTGCAACGACACCGGCGTCAACGCCGACCCGCCCAACCTCACGTTCTCGTTCCTGACGATCGACCCGTGACCCCGGCGCACCGCCGGTACGCATTTCGGGGCTGACCCTGATGTCTTCGCCATGACGGTTGGGCACAATCGCCTGACCGTCACCGAGGGGAGACCGCCGTGCTGCGTCGTTCGCTGTCCATTGCGTTGCTGGTGCTCGGGGTGGGAGCCGCAGAGGCCAGTGCGGCGCCGTACAAGATCCTGAGCTACAACGTGCAAGGGCTGCCGCAGCTCGTCACCGGGATCGAGTACGACTACGGGCGCAGCAACGAGGCCCGCGGCAAGGACATCGGCATTCGCGTCCGCTCGGCCGGCTACGACGTGGCCGCGTTCAACGAGGTGTTCGCGGACTCGATGCGCGAAGGGCTGCTCAGCGAGCTCCCGGCCTCGGTCTTTCCGACACGGATCCCGCAACTCGACGGCGGCACCGCCGGAGCACAGGACTCGGGTCTCATGCTCGTGTCGAGGTTCAAGACGATCCCGATGCCGAACGTCCAGCCAAGCGAGTGCGCATCCTCGAGCCCCGCTGGATGCTCGGTGGCCTTCCATGAGTTCCAGGCGTGCAGCAACGGCGGCAAGGCATTCGCTGACTGCAACGCCGAGAAGGGCATCGGGCTCGTCCGCCTCGCCAACACGGCGACCGGTCGGCCTCTGGACGTCCTGTTCACGCATATGCAGGCTGACTACGGGGGCGCGAACGCCGCGACCCGCGCCGCTCGCGCAAAGCAGTTCGACGAGGTACGCGCATTCATGGACCGCTGGCTCCCACGCGGCCAAGCCGGCGGCCGCGATGCCGTGTTCATGGGCGACCTGAACGTCATCCACGGCAACGACGAATGGGCCCAGCAACTCGGGACCAACAGCGCGCTCGACAACGACTTCGGGTTCCGCGACCTGTGGAGCTACGAGCACTCGGCCTCGGATCGTGGTCACACCTACGAACCGCGCAACATCCGCAGCAACTCCAACTCCCGTGAGAAGCTCGACTACGTCCTGCTCCGACGCGCGACCGCCGCGCCGGCCTGCGTCCATCACCAGCGCATGCCTTGGAAGCTCATGAGGGACAGCACACGCGCCGACCTC
>NZ_JBFIGP010000436.1:0-2182 GCF_041602235.1 Paraconexibacter sp. | reverse complement strand
CGGCCGCGCGGACGCGGGCCGTGACGAGGTCCTCGAGGTAGGCCTCCCACTCACGCATCCCGGGCAGCTCGCGCTCCCGCACGTCGACCTCGATGTGCGGGCCCCCGCGGTCGTAGAACGTGAAGAGCTCGTCGGCGACGCGCTCGAGGCGGACCTGCAGATCGACGGCATCGCCGATGACCTCGTCCGACCCGTCCGGGTCGGGCGGCCGGACGCGCTGCATGACGAGCGCCCCGCACGCCGGAAGCAGCTCGTCGAGCGACGGGAAGTGTGCGTAGACGGTGGCCACCGCCACGTCGGCCTCTTTGGCGATGTCCTGCCACGAGGTACCGAGGACCCCGCGTTCACCGTGGAGCTTCGCCGTCGCCTCGACGATCCGGCGCCGTGTCGCTTCACGAGCGAGCGCTCGTTTGCTCATGTCGTAGGAGCGCGGCATGGCAATTGATTGGAAACATACTCTGATCAATTACTGACGTGGGGACTTCTCACTCATCGATCACCGCTCGTTCGACGAGACCTATGATCCGGGCGGCCACGCCGGCCCTGTCCCGCCCCCGCCCGAGGACCACCCGCATGCCACGAGCCCACGACGTCGCGCTGTTCCTGCACCTGTTCGGAGTACTCGCCCTCGTCTCCGGCGTCGTCCTGGCCGGCGCGGCCCACGGACTCGCCAAGCGCCGCGAGCAGCCGTCGGAGATCGCCGTCGTCCTGTCGCTCGCCCGCGTGGGCGTCCTGCTCGTCGCGCCCGGCACGGTGCTCGTCATCGGCGGCGGCAGCTGGCTCGTCACGCTCGAGGACCTCCCGCTCGACACGGGCTGGCTGAGCTCCGCGATCGCGCTGTTCACCGTGGCGCTGATCCTCGGCGCCGTCGGCGGCCAGCGACCCAAGCAGGCGCGGATGCTCGCGCAGCAGTTGAGCGACGACGACCAGCCGGCCACACCCGAGCTGCGGGCGCTCCTGTCCGACCGTCGGGCCCAGGCGCTCAACTACGCCTCAGCCATCGCCCTGATCGGCGTCCTCGCCCTGATGGTCTTCAAGCCCTAGGCACGCCGGCGCTCGGCGGCCTGGCTCAGGACGGACACCTCATGCCGGCACGAAGTACTGCGGCACGTACGTCTGCGTGTCCGCCGGAGGCCGCACGTATTTGCGGTCCTGCCGGGGAGGCAGCTCGAGCTTGGGGGACGGCAGGTCGTCGTGCGGGATCTGCTCGAGCAGGTGGGTCATGAGGTTCAGCCGCGCCGTGCGCTTGTCGTCGGCGTCGAGCACGAACCACGGCACCTCCTTGATGTCCGTGTAGGCGAACATCTCGTCCTTCGCCTCGGCGTAGTCGACCCACCGCGCCCGGGCCTCGAGGTCCATCGCGCTGAGCTTCCACCGCTTGGCCGGATCCTTCAGCCGGGCCTCGAACCGCCGCTCCTGCTCCTCGTCGCTCACCGAGAGCCAGTACTTGATGAGGATGATCCCGGACCGCGTGAGCATGCGCTCGAAGCTCGGGGCCGACCGCATGAACTCCTGGTACTCCTCGTCGGTGCAGAAGCCCATGACCCGCTCGACGCCGGCGCGGTTGTACCAGCTGCGGTCGAACAGCACCATCTCTCCGGCGGCCGGGAGATGGGCGACGTAGCGCTGGAAGTACCACTGGGTGCGCTCGCGTTCGGTCGGTGTGCCGAGCGCCACGGTCCGGACGACACGGGGGCTCGTCCGGTCGGTGATGCGCTTGATGATGCCGCCCTTGCCGGCGGTGTCGCGCCCCTCGAACAGCACCACCACGCGAAGCCCGTGATGCACGATCCACGACTGAAGGCGCACCATCTCGGTCTGCAGGCGCGACAGCTCGGCGAGGTAGTCGCGCTTCTTCAAGGCTCGGGGCTCCGGCGTCTTGGTCATCGCCTGTCCAACCATAGGGCCTCTCCCCGTGCGGCTGGGAACGGCGGGGCCCGCACTCAGGAAGGCCGCAGGTGACCGGCCCGCCAGGCGCCGAAGCTCGGTACCGCGAGGACGATCGCACCGATGCCGCCGAACAGGGCCAGCCACGCAAGGAGGCCGGCGCCAGGCGCCCCCTGCGTGACGAAGAACGACTGCTCGTCGCGCAGCACGTCGCGCCCGCGCCGCGGCCCGAAGGGCTGTTGTGCGCAGGAGATCGTCACCTGGCCCTGCGAAGCGGTGAACGTCCCCACCGTCG
>NZ_JBFIGP010000435.1:0-2187 GCF_041602235.1 Paraconexibacter sp. | reverse complement strand
GCTCACCATCCTCGGCTACTCCCTCTACGACACGATCATCGTGTTCGACCGCATCCGCGAGAACCTCCCGCGCATGCCGCGGGCGGCGTTCTCGCAGATCGTGAACCGCTCGATGAGCGAGGTCATCGTCCGCTCGCTCGCGACGACGCTGTCGACCGCGCTGCCGATCCTCATCCTGCTGCTGTTCGGCGGCGAGACGCTGCGGGACTTCGCGGTCGCGCTGCTGGTCGGCATCGCCTCGGGCACCTACTCCTCGATCTTCATCGCCTCGCCGGTCCTCACGGCGTGGAAGGAACGGGAGTCGGTGTACCGCCGCCGGCGCCTGCGGATCGCGGCGGCCAACGGCGGCGTGGTCCCGGCCTACGCGGAGGGCAGCGCGGCGGTCGAGGCGCCCGCGAAGGCGACCCGTGCCCGCGGCCCGGCCCGGCTCTCCGACGATCCCGCGCAAGGCGTGAGCAAGTCCGAGTTCGACCAGATGGTGCGTGACCTCCACGCCGACGCGCCGCCGACCGCCACGGCCGATCCGACGGCCGACGCGGCGCCGGAGGACCTCGTCATGAAGGACACGCCCAAGCGCGAGAAGCGCAAGGGTCCCCGCAACAAGCGCCACGGGCGCCCACGGTAGGAGACGACGACATGGGCATGTTCACCTGGGTGACGATGGGCCTCGCGATCTGGCACTTCACGGTCTTCGTGCCGGACCGGTTCGCGGGCGGCATCGTCGGTGCGTTCCTCGGCGCCCTGATCGGCTCGATCGTGTTCGGCCTGGCGATCCACGGATTCGACGTCCCGGGCCGTTCGGACACCGACATCCTGACGGCGATGGAGGCGATCCCCGGCGCGGTGCTGGGGCTCGCGGTCGTCTACGTCTGGGGCTCCCGGCAGGAGGAGCCCCAGGAGACCGTTCCGCAGCAGTAACCGGCGACACCAGGGACAGGGAGGGGACCGATGCTGCGACCACGAGGGTTCGCGCTGTACTGCACCACGATCGTGATGGCGCTGCTGTCGCTGCCGGCGATAGCGCATGCCCGCGGCCCGCTGTGGACCGTCGTCCAGGACGACGCCCAGCTGCTGCACAAGCCCGAGTCGGAGGTCGCCGCCTCGCTGGACCGGCTCCGGGATCTCGGCGTGGACACGGTCCGCGTCACGGCCGGATGGTCCGTGCTGACCCGAGGGGCGGACGACAGGACGCAGCCGGGCGAGTTCGATCAGACCGACCCCGCCGCCTACGAGCAGGCCCGCTTCACCGCCCTGGACCGGGTGGTCCGGCAGGCGGACGCGCGAGGCCTGCGCGTGCTGCTGGACATCGCCTTCTGGGCACCCCTGTGGGCGACCACCGACACCGAGGGCCCGCGCGCCCGGACGGACGTCGACGCCGACGCCTACGGACGCTTCGCCCGGGCGCTCGCCCGTCGCTACAACGGATCCTTCACGCCCCCGGCTGCCGTCGAGCCGGTCCCGCCCTCCCAGGACAGCAACCTCCTGGAGCAGCTCTTCGGTGCGGACGATCCGCCGCCCCCGGCGACCGCGCCGTCGGAGGGACCGCTGCCGCGCGTGCAGCTGTTCTCGCTGTGGAACGAGCCGAACCACCCGGCGTTCCTCATGCCGCAGTCCGCGCGCGGCGAGCGTGGCAGTCCCGCCTCCTACCGCAGGATGGTGCGGACCGCGGTGGCCGGGATCCGCACCGAGCAGGCCGGGGCCAAGGTCCTCATCGGTGGCCTGGCCTCCAAGGGCACCAACGGACGCGGTGTCTCGCCGCTGCGGTTCCTGCGGGAGCTGGCGTGCGTCGACGGCAAGCTCCGGCCGCTGAGGACCAAGGAGTGCCAGGGGTTCACGAAGGTCCCCGGCGACGGCTTCACGATCCACCCGTACTCGCTGAGCACCCCGCCGGACGCGCGGCCGTCGGCTCGTCAGCCCGACGACGTCCCGCTCGGCGCGCTGCCACGCATGACCAAGCTGCTGAGCCGTCTGGTCGCCCGCAAGCGGCTGGCCACCGGGCTGCGCGACGTCTGGATCACCGAGTACGGCTACGAGACCAACCCGCCGGCGAAGACCACCAAGTACGGCCTCTCGGACCAGGTGCGGTTCCTGCCGTGGGCGGAGTACCTCGCCTGGCGTGAGCCGCGCGTGCGGGCCTTCGCGCAGTTCCTGCTGCGGGACCTGCCGCCCGCGGCGACGGTGCAGGGG
>NZ_JBFIGP010000434.1:0-2195 GCF_041602235.1 Paraconexibacter sp. | reverse complement strand
GGGCGACCCGGTGTCGGCGCTCGCTCGCTTCGAAGGGCTCGAGCGCGTGCGGCCCGCCGCCGTCTGGACGACAGCGGTGACGCTCGACGTGGCGCCTGCCGGTTCGTGTGCGCACCTGGCGCCGCTCGTCGACCTCACGACCGACGCGGCGATCCGCAGTCTCGGCGCGACGGTCAAGGCCGCGCTCGCCGCTGACCCGAGCGGCACGTCCGGACTGCCGTTGGGCGCGGCGTGGGACGCCGCCGCCCTGGCCGGCGACGCCGGCGAGCGCCTCTGCGGCCGTGACGAGCCACGCAGGTGGAGCCGGCTGCCGCGTAAGGTGGTCGCCCCGGAACCCGACGAGGAGCCCGGTCCCCCGGCCCTTCTCAGGGCGGCCGCGCGGCTCCACGAGGACGAGGAATCCGCCGTGGCCGCAGACGAGGCCTGTCGCCTGGCACTGGCGTCGGAGCCAGGGGCGCGCGGGGCGACGTGGTGGGTGCTGGCGCGATCCCCGAACCTCCGGCGCGTCGTCGGTGTCGAACTGCTGCGGGAGATCGTCCGCGACCCGGCGATCGACAGCTGGTCGCGCGTCCTGCTGCTCGGGACACCGAGAACCGTCGACGCCGACCTGTCGCAGCGGGTCTGGTTCGGCAGCATCGATCCGGCGAGCGCCACGATCGTCCTGCGCGGCTGCGGCCCAGCCGCCACCCGGCTCGCCCACGCGGCGCTCGATCGGGCGACGCCGACCTCGCCGCAGTCGGACCTCGCGCGTGCGGCCGGCGCGATGCTCTACCTCGGGCGGGACAGCTGGGCGGCCTACGCGGCCGCGAGCCGGATGGCGGGAGACGACCGCTGGCCGCTGCTGCTTCGCGCGATCGCGGTATCGACCGCACGGCGCCTCTTCGACCAGGTGCGCGAGGACGACCCCGAACGGGATCGGCTCGACATTCGCCCTGACCCGTGGAGCGGTGGTCCGTGGGTGCATCTCGATGACGTCGAACGACGGCTGTGGGGGCCGCCGAGGGCGTCCAGCGCGTGAGGACTCGTCATCGACGTACGTCGAGGCAGCTGTTCCTTCCGGCGAGGGCGCTGCGGCGCTGGGTGCGCTGAGGTCAGGGCACGAGGAGCACGTGCGGCGGCAGCCGACGAACCCAGAGCGGGTCCAGACCCGGGCAGTTCGCCGTGATGACGGCGTCGGTCTGGTCCTCGCTGAGTTCGCCGCGGCGGTGATCGCTCAGTGCCTCGGCCACCGCCCGAGCCGCGCTCGGGGACTCGCAGACGTCCTTCACGTGCAGCTTCTCGCGCCCGTCCTGGAACCACAGCGGGCGACAGTCACGGATCGTGATGCCGTGCCGGTCCGCGACGAAGATCGCGCGCTGCCCGAAGTCCCGCCCGAGCAGGCGCACGGCCTCCACGGGCACGTCGCGGACGGCGAAGCTCTCTTCCCAGTGGGAGCCGTCGGCGGCGCCGCCACCGGCCTCCTCGGCGACGGCGCCGAGGTGCTCGAGCCGTGCCCGGAGCCGCTCGTTGGCGTGCGCGTTCTCGTCGGCGTCGATGACGGCGCTACCGGGGTTGTGGGCGGTGATGACGCAGACCGCCTGCCCGTCGGGGCGGCCGGGCGCGTCGCGCACGGGACCGCAGTAGCCGTCGAACTCCAGCGTCGCCTCGCCGTACCACGCGAAGGGGCCGTTCGGGGCACCGTCGGTCCCGATGCCGGGACGCACGAACCGCCGCAGATCGCCCGGCGGGGCACTGAACAGCCGACTCTGCTCGATCGCTTCGCTCAACGCGAGCGCGCCGCGCGGGTTGGACGAGTGCACGGACACGCTGACGAGCGGCCACACGCGCTCACGCGTCATCCATGCGGTGACGGCCGTGCCGTCCTCCCCCGGCAGGTCGTAATCGAGCGACAGCTCGTCGACGGGTGTGCGCTGCAGGACGGCGATCGCTTCGCGCGCTGTGCGGGCGAGCGTCCAGCCGTCGGGGGCGGGCCGCGTGTCGTCGAGGTAGAGGCGCATGGGCGGTGGCGTCTCGACGTGGGACTACGCGGCGCCGCCGGCGGGCGCCACCAGCACCACGTGGTTGCGCGCCCGCGACATCCCGACGTAGAGCTGATGGTCCATCGAGGAGCTGTCGAGATCCTCCATCTCGCACATCACGACGACCGCCGCCTCCAGCCCCTTGAAGCCGCGGATCGAGCTGAACCGCACGACGTC
>NZ_JBFIGP010000433.1:0-2198 GCF_041602235.1 Paraconexibacter sp. | reverse complement strand
TCGCCGGGATGGCGTAGTAGGCCTCGAGGTGCTCCTGCGAGTTCCACATGAACGTGCCGACGCGGTCGCCCTCGCCGACGCCCAGCGACGCGAGTCCGGCGGCGAGCAGGTCGCAGCGGTCGCCGACCTCGCGGTAGGTGGTGCGGTCGAGCTGGCCGGGCGCCCGCAGCGTCACCACCTCGGAGGCTCCGTTCACCGTGCGCATCCGCCGCAGGATCATCCCCACGGTCAGCGGGTGGTCGTTCTGCATGAGACCTTCGAGCATCAGGACAGCTCCCTCTCAGGGGTTCGGATGGGTGCGCGGGTGATGAGCACTGACTGCCTATGTCTATCGCGCCCGCCCGTCGCGCGTAAAGGTGTGTCGGCGCCAACCGCCGACACACCGCTTCGGGGTTTCCTCAGCCGGCGACCGGCGTGTTCAGCAGTCCGGCCAGGCGGTCGTTGATGATCTCCTCGGCCTCGGTGATCATCCGGTCCACCAGCTCCTGGCAGGTCGGGACGTCCTCGATCAGCGCCTGGGAGAGCCCGGCGGACCAGATGCCGGCGTCGGTGTCGCCGGTCTCGTAGACGGTCCTGCCGCGTGCCCCGGAGACGAGCTCGCGGACGTCCTCGAACTGCCCGCCCTCCTTCTCGATCCGGATGACCTCCTGCGAGACGCTGTTCTTCGCCACGCGGGCGGTGTTGCGGAACGACCGGAAGATGTGGTCGGTCATCCGCTCGTCGGCCTGCACGAGATGGTCCTTGACCCTGTCGTGGATCGGGGATTCGGCAGTGGCCATGAACCGCGTGCCCATGTTGATCGCGTCGGCCCCGAGCGCGAGCGCGGCGACCATGCCACGGGCGTCGGAGATCCCGCCCGAGGCGATGATCGGGATGTCGAGCTGGTCGGCCGCTCGCGGGATCAGGATGAGGTTGGTGACGTCGTCCTCGCCCGGGTGCCCGGCGCAGTCGAAGCCGTCGATCGAGACCGCGTCGACCCCGATCTGCTGGGCCTTCAGCGCGTGCCGCACCGTGGTGGCCTTGTGGATCGTCTTGATGCCGGCGGGCTTGAAGATCTCGAGGAACTCGGTCGGGTTGTTGCCCGCCGTCTCCACGTACTTCACGCCGGAGTCGACGATCGCCTGCGCGTACTCCATGTACGGCGGAGGCGTGATCGCCGGGAGGATCGTGAGGTTGACCCCGAACGGCTTGTCGGTCAGCTCCCGGCAGCGCTCGATCTCCTTCACGAGATCCTCAGGCGTCGGCTGGGTCAGCGCGGTGATGTGGCCGAGCGCGCCCGCGTTGGCGACGGCGGCTACCAGTTCCGCCCGGCCGACCCACTGCATGCCGCCCTGGACGATGGGGTGCTCGATACCGAACGTCTCGGTGAACCTCGTGGTGAACATTCGCTCTCTCTCGTTGGGATGAAGTCGGGGCCGGCCCGCCTAGGCGGTGCCGACGATCTCGCCGAGCAGGGCCCGGGCGATCACGAGCCGCTGGATCTCGCTCGTCCCCTCGTAGATCTCGGTGATCTTGGCGTCGCGGTAGTACCGCTCCACCGGGAACTCCTTGGTGTAGCCGTAGCCGCCGAGCACCTGGATCGCCTCGCCGGTCCAGTGCCGGGCGACGCGGCTGGCGAACAGCTTGGCCTGCGCGCCCTCGACGGTGTGCGGCTTGCCGGCGTCCTTCAGCCGCGCGGCCCGGTGCACCAGCGCGCGGGCCGCGGCGATCTCCGTCTGCATGTCGGCGAGCTTCTGCGAGATCGCCTGGAACCCGCCGATCGGACGGCCGAAGGCGTGGCGCTCCTTGGCGTAGGCGGTCGCGACGTCGAGCGCGGCCTGCGCGATCCCGACGGCCTGGGCGGCGATCCCGATGCGCCCGCCGTCGAGGGTCGACAGCGCGATGCGCATGCCCGCGCCGGGCGGACCCAGGCGCTCGGCGGGCGTGCGCTCGAACAGGAGGTCGGCGGTGTTGGAGGAGTGCTGCCCGAGCTTCTCCTCCTTGCGCGTGATCGAGAACCCCTCGGCCCCGGCGCGCACCACGAAGCCGCTGGGCTTGTCGCGCGCCTCCGGGTCGCGGGCGAACACCGTGAAGGTCTGCGCGTAGGTGCCGTTGGTGATCCACTGCTTCGTGCCGTCGATCCGCACGTGGGCGTCGGACCCGCCCTCGACGACCTTCGAGCGCATCGCGCCCGCGTCGGACCCGGACTCCGCCTCGGT
>NZ_JBFIGP010000432.1:0-2212 GCF_041602235.1 Paraconexibacter sp. | reverse complement strand
GGGACCCAGAAGTCGTGGATCACGTCCTTGGACTTGACGTCGAACCGCACGCTCTTGCCCTGCTCGACGTAGAGCTGGTTGGTGCTGAACTTCTTGCCGTCCGCCCCGGTGTACTCGAAGGTCCAGGTGAACTGCTCGCCGGTGACCGTGACCCGCGCCTCCTGGCCGCTGGCCGGAGCCTCCTCGATGTCCTGCAGAGTGATCGCGGCGTAGGTGCAGAGCGTCACGAGCATGACCGCCGGGATGGCCGTCCAGATGATCTCCAGGCGGGTGTTGCCGTGGATCGGCGGGCCGTCCAGGTTCTCCTCACCGGGCTTCTGCCGGAACTCGACGATCGAGAAGAGGACCACGCAGGTCACGAGGACGAACACCGGCACGGAGCAGATCAGCAGGACGTCCCACAACGTGTCGATCTTGTCGGCCTGTGTCGAGCCCTGTGCTGGGAACCAGTCGATCAGCAGCCCGAAGATGATCCCCAGCACTGACGCGGCCAGTCCGATCGCGAACATGGTCACGATCGCCTGACGGCGCGGCTTACGCGTGTCTCCACCCATTGAGCGCGATCCTATGTGGCGGAGGGGACGGGACGCAACGCGCTGCGGTGCGCCAGGTACCTACGCCGGCCGGGTGTACCGGGTGGGGCCGGGTCGCACGGTGCGGCGCCCTACGGGCGCCGGTGCCGTCTCAGGCCGCCAGTTGCGCCGCAGCCTGCGGTCCGGCGAACCGCTCGCGGGCGCGGTACTCGGAGGGCGCGAGACCGTGTTGGCGCCGGAACGCCTTGGCGAACTGCGCGGGCTGGCGGTAGCCGACGCGCTGCGCGATCTCCCGCACCGTCAGCGTCCGGGCGCGCAGCAGATCGGCGGCGCGATCCATGCGGACGGCCGTCAGATGGTCCCGGAACGTGGTCTGGCCGATCTCCGCGTAGGCGCGCTGCAACTGGCGGCGGGAGGAGGCGACACGTCGAGCGATGTCGTCGAGGGCGAGGTCGTCGCCGTACTCGGCCTCGACGATCGAGCACGCCTCGTCGTAGAGGCTGGTGCGGTGGCGGACGGTGGCTGGACGTTGCATCGGGGTTCCTACGAGGGCTCTACCCGCCCGGATGCGTCCTAGCCCGACAGGGTGTCAAGTTGGCGCGGCGACGTTCGCGGGAGACGAGTTGGCGCCGGTGCGGGTTGTCTGGCGCCGCCTGTCCGGGTACGGTGGACTTGCAACGATCAACACAAAGAGAGGACGGGGGATGCAGGTACGCGAGGGTATGAGCACCGTAGTCTTGACCGTCGGACCCGGGCACACGCTCCGCGAAGCCGCGAGGCAGATGGGCTCTCGAGGCGTCGGCGCGGCCGTGGTGCTCGATCCCGAGGCCGCCGGGCCGGGCATCATCACGGAGCGCGACATCCTGCGCTCCATCGGCCAGGGGGAGGATCCCGACGTCGAGCTCGTCGGCGCGCACCTCACCACCGAGACCGTCTACGCCGCGCCCGACTGGTCGCTGGAGGAAGCGGCGTCCGCGATGGTCACCGGTGGTTTCCGGCACCTGATCGTGCTCGACGGGGGCGACATCATCGGCGTCCTGTCGGTGCGCGACATCGTGCGGGTGTGGACCGGTGACGGCGCCACCTGCGACGCGCCGGCGGTGCGCGCCTGACGGGCCGCCGCCGGGTCACGACCGATCCACGGCGCGGCGGTTCACCGCCGCGCGCCCGAGCCGGGGTCCGGGGCGGTGCTCTCGCGCGGCGTCGTCCCGGGCGGGGGCTCGTCCGGCACAGGGCACCAACGAGAGAAGGGCGCCCTGCACGGACGCCCTTCGAGGCCTGCTCGCTGGCGGTCCGGCGCTAGTGGTGGCCGGAGTCCGCCGGGAAGGAGTCGATCTCCTTGCGCGTGTCCTGGATCCAGCGGACGATGACCCAGACGGACAGGATCACGCCGGCCCCGCACAGGTACCACGAGACGGTGAGGCCGAGCAGCGCGGCGGTGACCCCGAGGGTCAGGAGCAGCGGCTGCAGGCTGCCTTCGGGGAGGTAGATCTCCTCGCCGGCGGGGGGGACGGTGGGCTCGAGATCGCTCATGCGACGTAGATGTAGGCGGCGACGAAGGTCATACCGAACATGAACATGACGACGGCGGTCGTGATCATCCCCGACCGGACGTTCTTGCGTGCGAGCTTGCGATCCATGGTTCCTTCAGTCTAGAGCTTGGCGTCGGCCACCATCGC
>NZ_JBFIGP010000431.1:0-2214 GCF_041602235.1 Paraconexibacter sp. | reverse complement strand
TCGCTGTTCGCGCTGAACCCGGGCGCGGCGCAGCTCGCCGAGGTCGTCGGGTGGATGGCCGAGCACGGCTGGGCCGTCGCCGACCTCTACAACGGGCACCTGCGCCCGCTCGACGGGCAGCTCGCCCAGATCGACATCGCGTTCGCGCGCGAGGACGGGCCGCTGCGGTCCGATCACCGGTACGCGCGCCCGGATCAGGCCGACGCGCTGTACCGCTCCTGGGGCCTGTAGCGGGCGCCCGGGCCCGGTCAGTTCTGGGCGCCGCCGATGCCGTGCAGGCGATCGGTGAACGTCGGCGGGTTCTCGATGATCTGGGAGAACCGCACGACCGTGACGATGTCGTCCATCGTCACCGACTTGCCGTAGATCTGCTCGAGGAAGTGGATCATCTCCTCGTGGCGACGGAACTCGGGGTTGTCGTGCTCGATGTCCCGGGGCGTGAGGTCCTTGACGCGCTTGACCTCGACCTGGTCGATGACCGCGTCGAAGATCTTCTCGCGCGGCGAGTGCTGGTACCCGATGGTGACCATCACCGCCTGGTTCTTCTTGTACTTGTGCGACTTGTCGCCCAGGCGGATCGTCGCGGTCTTGCGCCCCCGCTTGAGCTGGTCGGCGAAGATCGTCGAGTAGAAGTTCAGCACCTGCATCCCGTGGACCCTACTCGCTGGCTCGCAGGATCGACAGCGCCTTTGTGGCCATCTCGCGCTCGCCGTCGTAGGTCAGGGTCTCGGCAGCCTGCTCCAGGGGGACCCAGCGGGCGTCCTCCACCTCGTGATCGTGGTCCGCGGGATCGCCGTCCACGTAGTCGAGCAGGAAGAACGCGACGACCTTCGCGATGCGCCGTCCCCCGCGCTGGTACCAGTAGCGCACCTCGCCGAGCGGCTGGCGGACGACGCACGTGACCCCCGCCTCCTCACGCACCTCGCGGAGTGCCGCCTGCTCGGGCGACTCCCCGTCGTCGGGGTGGCCCTTCGGCAGCGCGAGGACCTTCGAGCCGTCCGCGGCACGGCGGGTGGGCACGATGACGACGCACCGGCCGTCGCGGACCACGACCCCGCCGGCCGAGAACTCGGACTCCGCCTGCGGCATCAGTAGATGTAGCCCCGCAGCGACTCGGGCTCGTGGACCGTCACGCGGCCTCGGCCCTGCGTCACGACGCCGGCGCGTTCCAGGACGGCCAGGAAGCGGCTCGCCGACTCCCGCGAGGATCCGGCCAGCTGCGCGATGTCGGCCTGGGTGATCTTGACGAGCACGTCGCGCTCCCCCGCGCCCTCGGCGCGCGCCTGCTCGACGAGCTGCACCAGCACCTCGGCGACCCGGCTCTGCACCGTCTGGAAGGACTGGCGTGCCAGCCGGGCGTTGGCCTCGCGCAGCCGCCGGCCGAGCCCGACCACCAGCCGTACGGCGATGTCCGGGTGCTCGCGCATGAGCCGGTGCATGTCGGATCCCAGGATCGCGAGGGTCTCGACGTCGTCGAGCGCCTCCACCGTCGCCGACCGCGTCTCGTCGTCGAACATCGCGAGCTCGCCGAAGATGTCCCCCGGACCGAAGTGCGCCAGGGCGATCGAGCGCCCGTCGGCATGCTCGCTGATGGCGCGCGCATGACCCTGGCGGACGATGTAGCAGGTGTCCGACGCGTCGCCCTCGCGGAAGATCACGTGCTGCGCGGGGAAGCGTCGCGGCACGGCGACCTGTGCGACCCGTTCGAGATCGGCGGGCCCAAGTGCCTCGAACACGGGCACGGTGCCGAGGAGGTGCGTGGTGGTCTCCACGGCGAGATCCTATGCGGCTGCGCCCCGGAAGCCGAGATCGGCACCTCGGCGACGTCAGTTCGTCGTGGTGGCGGCCTCCTGGCCCAGCACGAAGCAGAACACGCCGACGTCGGGATCGAGCCGCTGATCGCTCAGGACGGTCACGACGCGCTGCTCGATGAGAGGCTCGAGTTCCTCGACGAGTCGATCTTGGACGGCGGCGTGGAGCGCCGCGCGCGAGGCGAGCGCGGTGTCCGGCCGTCCGGTGTCGCGGAGCGTCAGCTCGCCCACCGTCAGCCCGTCGCGGACCACGACCGTGATGAGCTCGTCGTGCAGGTAGGCCCTGGCCTTCGTCGGTCCCCGGCCGACGTGCTCCGCCAGCACGGTGACCACCATCGTCGAGATGGCGGCCGCCAGCGGCCCGCCCTTCAACTGCTCTGAGGAATCTGCGGACATGGTGCCT
>NZ_JBFIGP010000430.1:0-2217 GCF_041602235.1 Paraconexibacter sp. | reverse complement strand
GGTCAGCCAGGCAGCGGTGCGCTTCGGATCGAGCCCAGCGCGGACCGTCCCGGCCTTCTGCCCCTCGCGGATGTGGCGGCTCACTCCCTCGATGGCGAGTGCCACCACGCCCCGGAACGACGCACGGACGTTGGGGTCGTACGCCGACGTGTCCACGAGCGCGCTCCAGATCGACGCATGCTGCGCATAGACGTCCGCGATACCCCGCAGGGCGCTCTCGACGTCGGCCCTGGTTCCGTCAGGCGGCAGCTCCCACCAGACCCTCGCGGCGTCGATGAGCCGGCCGACGACATCCTCGGCGAGCGCCAGGAGCAGGACGCCCTTGTCCTCGAAGTAGACGTAGAAGGTCGAGCGAGAGATACCCGCCTCGGTGATGAGCTGCTCGACGGTGATGTCGGCGAAGCTCGCACCGTCCTCCATGAGCTCCTCGACCACCCGCAGCATGTCGGTGACGATTGCTTCGCGGCGCGCCTTGCGGCGGCCACCCGACTTCCTGGTCACGGACGACACGGCTGCTCCTGTGGCTGGCCGGAGGCGGCCACGCCGCCGGTGGATCGATCTCCGAGCACACTGTACAGCGCCGTCGCCACGCTCCCGGAGGGCTCAGTGCGCGATCTTTCGGTCGTAACGCCCGGACGACTTGTACGATCCAGCGGTGGACCGATCCGACGACCAGCCGCTGCCTGGAGAGGTGTCCAAGGAGGCCGCGGTCGCCGAACTCGAGCGACGCCGCGCCCTGGCGCTCGGACAGGGCGGACCGGATCGTGTGGCCGCCCATCACGCCAAGGGCCTGCTGACCGCCCGTGAGCGCATCGCCGCATTGGTGGACTCGTCGTCGTTCGTCGAGATCGGCCAACTCGCGCACTCCGACCGGCCCGAGGTCGGCGAACGCGCGCCCGCCGATGCCTCCGTGACGGGGGTCGGCACGATCGAGGGCCGCAAGGTGTGCGTCATCGCAGGCGATGCCACCGTCCTGGCCGGCACGACCGGCAAGGTCGCGTCGCGCAAGCAGGGCCAGATCATGAGCCTCGCCGCGCGCAAGGGCTTTCCCCTCGTCATGCTCGGCGATGCGAACGGCGGCCGCCTGCCCGATCTGCTGGGCTCGGACTTCGCCGCATCGGCGGGCACCGACGAGGGCGAGCACTTCCTCGGGATCCGGGTGATGGAGGACCGGATCCCGCGAGCCACTGCGATCCTCGGCAACGCATACGGGGACCCGGCGTTCTGGGCGGCCTCGTCGGACTTCGTCTCGATGACGGCGGCCGGCTCCGTCGCCCTGTCCGGGCCGGCGCTCGTCACGGCGTCGACAGGTGCGGCCGCCACGCACGCCGAACTGGGAGGTGAAGCGATGACCGCCCGCACGACCGGAGTCGTGCACCGCGTGGAACCGGACGAGCACGCGGCGATCGCGGCCATCGTGAGGTTCCTGTCCTACCTGCCGTCCAATGCGACGCGTTCGGCTCCCGTCTCGGCCCCGGTCGGGCCGGGCACGTCGAGTGAGACGCTGTCGGACATCGTTCCCGACCGCGGCCGCCGCGGCTACGACGTACGGCGCGTCATCGACGCGGTGGTGGATGCCGAGACGTTCTTCGAGCTACGACCGACGTACGGGCGCAGCATGGTCGTCGGGCTCGCCCGGGTCGAAGGGCAGCCCGTCGGCGTGCTCGCCAACCAGCCGAAGTTCCGTGGCGGCGTGCTCGACGCTCAGGCGCTACGCAAGGCGATCGGGCTCGTGGACCTGTGCACGGCGTTCGGACTGCCGCTCGTGTTCCTGCAGGACCTCCCCGGCGTGATGATCGGGTTGGACGCCGAGCGCGAGGACATCACGGGCCGGGTCGTCGAGCTGTTCACTGCGCTGGCTCGCTCCCCGGTCCCCAAGGTCACCGTGGTGCTGCGCAAGGCGTTCGGCTTCGGCTACATCGCCATGGGCGGCCCGGCGTTGGGCACCGACTTCGTGGTCGCGTGGCCCAACGCGGAGATCGGCTTCATGGCAGCCGACAACGCCGTGCGCGTCGTCCACCACCGGAGGATCGCCGAGACCCGGGCCGCCGAGGGCGAGGCAGCCGCCGAAGCGCTCGCGAACGAGCTCGAGCGCGAGATGCACAGCGCGTTCAGCCCGTTCACAGCTGCCTCGCTGGCTGTCATCCACGACGTGATCCGCCCCGAGGAGACCCGACGCGCCGTGGTGGACGGGCTGTTCGTCGGCACCGGGTACCG
>NZ_JBFIGP010000429.1:0-2226 GCF_041602235.1 Paraconexibacter sp. | reverse complement strand
TCACCGACCCCAACGACGAGCGTCTGGCGGTGTGTCAGAACCTGGGCACGTACCTCGGGACGCTGCTGGCACGGCCGGGCGAGCAGCCGGAGTTCGGACCTGAGGAAGACCAGTCGGAGGATGGCGGCGGATGAGACTGTTCAACAACGATCGACTGCGCCTCGAGATCCGGCGCGCACGAACGCCTTTCATCCTGCTGATCGTGGCGAGCGCGATGGGTGTCGTGGCAGGCGTGGGCATCCTGCGCAACCTGAACTTCCAGAAGCCCTGGGTCGAGACCTACACGGTCCGCGCCGCGTTCGACGACGCCAAGGGTGTCTCGCCGGGGAAGAACCAGGTCCGCCTGGCCGGCGTGCGGATCGGCGTGGTCTCGGACGTCGAGCTGCGCAACGGCCGCGCCGTGCTGACGATGGAGATCGACCGCAAGCACGGGGCGCTCTATCGCGACGCGACCTTCCGGATCCGTCCGGTCTCCCCGCTGGACGACAAGTTCGTCGCGATCGAGCGGCGCGGCACGCCGTCCGCAGGCGAGATCGACGGGGACGTCGTCGTTCCCGGCCGGCAGACGGCGTCCCCGGTCGACATCTCCCGGGTGCTGCAGGTCTTCAACAAGCCGACGCGCGAGAGCATGGCGACGCTCATCGACGAGCTCGGCCGTGGCCTGCCCGATAAGGGCGCCGACCTGCGGGCCGCGCTGGCGGAGTTCGAGCCCTTCTTCACCTCGCTCAAGCGGCTGACCGACGTCACCACCGAGCGGTCGACGCTCGTCCGACGCGTCGTGACCAACACCGGGACGCTGAGCGACGAGCTCGCCCGGCGCGAGACGCAGATCTCGTCGCTCGTCACCTCGGGCAACCAGGTGATGGGCGAGCTCGCCCGGCGCGACACCGCGCTCTCAGGGACCCTGCGGGAGCTTCCCGGGACGATCCAGGCGCTGCGCAGCGCCACCGTCCGGCTGGACCAGGCGCGCAGTCATCTCGACCCGGCGCTGCGGGCGCTGGTGCCGGCGGCGGGTGAGCTCGCCCCGGCGCTGAACGCCCTCAGCGACGTCAGCGAGATCGGGCGCCCGACCGTGCGCGCCCTGGAACGGCCGGTGACCCGTCTCACGTCGCTGGCCCAGACCCTGCCGGGGACGACCGCCGACCTCACACGGGCCGTGCGCACACTGCGCGGCCAGGTCAAGCCGGTGGACAGCTCGGTGGCCAAGCTGCCGCCCTGCTTCGAGCCGGTCGAGAACTTCTTCGAGCACACGATGTCGCTCACGAAGTTCTACGACGGCTTTCGGACCGTCGCTCGCGCCACGGCCGGCGAGGGGCTGTTCGCGGTCGGCGCACTCGTGAACGAGCCGAGCTGGCGTCGCCTGCGGCCCTGCTACAAGAACCCGACGACGACCAAGGGCACGCCGTGACCAACCGCCAGCGCCTCCCGAAGATCCTTGCGCTCGTCGTCTACTCGGTAGCGGTGATCGCGGTCTTCGCGACCATGTACACCGTGCTGGCCGGCGGTCGCGTGCCCGGCGTCTCCGCGGCGCAGTACAAGGTGTCCGTGCTCGTCGACGAGCCCCTGCAGCTGGTGACCGGCTCCGACGTGCGCCGCGCCGGCGTCAAGATCGGCCGGGTCGACGATATCCGCGTGAAGGGCCAGCGCTCGCTGGTGACCATGGACCTGAAGCCCGAGCATCAGGACGTCTATCGCGATGCCCGAGTCGAGACCCGGCTGCGCACACTGCTGGGCGAGAGCTACCTCGAGGTGGACCCGGGAACGCCGACGACGGGTCGCATCGAGGACGGCGGCCTGCTGCCGCCCGACGCCGCCCGCGAGACGGTGCCGCTGGACAAGATCCTCAACACCCTGGACAAGGACACTCGGGCGTCGCTCCAGAGCACGTTGCGCGCCTTCGGCCGAGGGCTGGACGGCCGGGGCGACGACGTCAACTCGATCCTCTCCGGGCTCACCGAAGCCGTCGACCTGGGCCTGCCGGCGACGGTGGCCCTCCGCGAGCAGCGCGACTCGGTCGTGACGCTCGTCGACGACGGGGCCCGCGTCCTGAACGCCGTCGGACGTCGCGGGGATGCGCTGCGCACGCTGATCCGCGCGACGAATGAGACTGCTACCGCGGTCGCCTCACGCGACGATGCCCTGCGTCGCACGATCCAGGAATTTCCCCGGGCCCTCCCGCAAATCCGTCGCACGCTGGCCGCTGTGAGCGGTCTTTCGCGGAAGGCG
>NZ_JBFIGP010000428.1:0-2232 GCF_041602235.1 Paraconexibacter sp. | reverse complement strand
GTGAGCGTCGCCTCCTCGTCGCGGAGCTCGGGGAAGACCACCGCGACGGGCCGGCACCGGTCGACGACCTCGATCGCAAAGCGCTCCTCGACGCGGATCAGGTGCTTGCGAAAGCCGGCCGGGGGCTCGTCGGCGACCGCGAGCTGCAGCTCGGGGAAGCGCGCGCCCGCGTCGGGCATGACCCCGGCGGCGTCGGCGAAACCCACCACGTCCTGCCCGTCGAGGTAGACCATGTCGTCGGAGACGTAGGCCATCCCCGCCAGGGCCAGCGTGAGCGTGAGGGTCGACTTGCCCGCACCGCTGGTCCCCGCGATGAGGACCCCGCGGTCCTCGTGGGCGACGCAGCCGGCGTGCACGGCGAAGCGACCCTGGCGCTTGACGAGCTCGTTGAGCGTCAGCGTCGTCAGTGGGTGGGCGGCCAGGTACCGTGCGCGGTCGTCCAGCCCGGGGGCGGTGATGGTGGCGGTCCGCGCCCGCAGGTCGGCGTCGAGCCGGACGCCGGAGAGGCACGCGCGGAGCTCGTCGCTCTCGGCCCGGTGCTCGAGACTCCCGTCGGGGGTGTCGTAGACGGACCGCCACGCGGGGTCGTCGTCCGGCGCGGGGCGGCCTCGGCCCACCGCGTAGTGCAGATGCGCGAGTGGAGCGTCCGCGGCGGAGGGGGGGCACCCGCGGAGCCGTCGATCGAGCGCGGTCGCCACGCCGGGGTCCTCCACGGCGACGCGCACCCGCAGACCCTGGAAGCCGTAGTCGCGGGTCATCGCGCCACCGGCGTGGTCGTCGGGATGCGGTACTGCTCGACGAAGCGCCCGTCGGAGTGGTTCGGCTCGAGGTAGGGGCGGTCGTCGCGGACCAGCCAGCAGTGGCCGTAGTGGTCGTCCGCGGGCCCGCCGATGCCGAAGGCCAACTGGACGTCGAGGCCGCGACGGCGCAGCAGCCACAGGAGGGTCACGCCGCGGGTGACGCAGCCGGTCCGCACGAGCGGCGCCCCCGTGCGCTGCGCGAGGGTCACGAGGTCGCGGAGTCGCTCCGGGTCCGGATGCGGGGCGCGGCGCGACCGGCGCGCGGGGCGGACGACGACGCGTCCGAGCCGCGGCAGCGACAGCCGCATCACCAGCGGCACGGCCATCGCGACGGCGTGGATCTGCAGCAGGACGAGCGCTTCCTTGACGGATCGGACGTCGAGCAGGAGAACGGCTCGATCACGGAGCTTCGACAAGGAGGCCCTCGCTGACCATCTCGTCGAGGAACGCCCGGACGTCCCGGCGCACGACGTCGGGCGGGGCGTCGAACGTCGCGCAGATGACCTCGACCAGATCCTCGGTGGTGCGCGCGCCGTCGCAGTGCTCCCAGATGTGCGCGCTGACGTCGTCGAGCGTGAAGTAGGCGCCGTCGCTGAGGCGCAGCAGCACGGTCTCGCCGTGCGCGGGCTGCGCGAGGACGCCGTCGGCGGGCTTCAGGGGCCGCGTGGTCACGTGGCGCTCCCGGTCACCGGTGTCGTGACCTGCTCGACCCAGCGGGAGAGCTCGCGGTCATAGGCGAGCTCCCGGCGATGGCGTAGGGCGTGGACGGGCGTCCTGAGGATCGCCTGCGGGCGGCTGAGCGGCTCGGGTCCGTCGCGGCCGGTCGGGAGGTAGTGGCGTCCCCACCGCAGCAGGCGGCGGATGCCCTCAGGGGTGAGCAGGTCCGTGTCGGCGGGGGCGCGCGCGGTCTCGGTCAGCACGCGCTCGGCGACGAACCGGTGCCCGGTGGCGGTGTCGAACGACGCGGGTCGCAGCGCGTCGAGCAGGCCGGCCGGGACGCCCAGCCCGAGGGCGTCGGCGCTGAACAGCGCCAGGTAGCAGCGGCCGGCCACCCGCGCGTCCCGCGCGACCGTCACGAAGAGATCTCCGTCGACGTCCTCGCGGTCGAGCGTCCAGGCGATGTCACGGAGCTGGGAGAGCGCGCCCTCGCTGCGCACCTCGCGCCCGGTGGTGAAGTGCAGGCACAGGTGCAGCAGCAGGTGCTCGGGTGAGGGCACGGTATGGCCGGTGGCGGCGCTCGTGCGGGAGCACTGCCAGAACGCCGCGATCGGCAGGGTCGCACGGATCGCCGGGGCGGGCGTGATGTGCCAGTGCAGCTCCACGGGCATCAGGCCGTCAGCGGTCACCAGCTCCGCGTCGTGATGCCGGGACCGGCGCATCGCCCGCTCGCGCGCGTGCTCGCGGGGCGAGAGCGGCGAGCCGAACCCTGCGT
>NZ_JBFIGP010000427.1:0-2244 GCF_041602235.1 Paraconexibacter sp. | reverse complement strand
GTCCTCGAACGCGGTGGCGGCGCTGTCCGGCTGCTCCTCGGCGAGGGCGATCCGTCCGGCGGCGCACCGCTCCGCCGCGCCGAGCGCGTCGGTCGGGACGGCGTGGGCGATCGCAGCCAGCAGCTCGTGGGCCTCACGGGCCTCCGGTAGCTGCCCGAGCCGGCCCCGGACCGTCACCAGGACTTCGAGCGCCGCGGCGCTCTCGATGGCCTGCCCGCCGGCGAGCGACCGCAGGTACCGCTGCGCGCCGCTGAGCGCACCGGCCAGCTCACCGTCGTCGAGGTCGACCTCGGCCTGGACCAGCGGGGTGAGCACGTGGGCCGCGGACTGGCCCAGGAGGTCCCGGGCCTCGCCGAGCCTCCCCTGACGCAAGCGCAACTGCGCGAGGCGGGCGCGCGCGTACCCCGCCAGCGGCGGGCGCAGCGTCGAGAGCGCGCCGGCCGCCCACGCGAAGTCCTCCTGCGCCTGCGGCCAGTCGCCGCGCATCATCAGCACGGTGGCGTGGTGGGCGCGGCACAGGGCCAGGAGCGGGCGCTGCCCGGTCCGCTCGCAGAAGGCGGCGAGCTGCTCGCACCACTGGCCGGCCCGGTCGAAGTCCCGGGACCGCTCGCAGGCGATGATCATGTTGCAGCAGCAGGAGCCGATCGCGATCGGGTCGTGCAGCTCACCGACGGTCGCTGCGGCGGTCCCCTCGTCCAACAGCCGCATGCCCTCCTCCACCCGTCCGAGGCTCACCAGCGCCAGACCCTGCAGCGTGCGCGCGGTCATCTCGATGTCCAGCCCGCCGTGCGCGCGGGCGTGGTCGGCCGCCACCGTGCTCAGCCGCAGGACCTCGGTGGCGTCGCTGTCGAGATGGAAGGACGCCTCGATCAGCGGCAGCCAGGCCTGCTCAGCGGACGGTCCGACCCCCTCGAGCAGCCGGTGGGCGCGCTGCAGCCAGCCGCGGGCGACGGCGGTCACCCCCCGCATCGCGCCGTAGTCCCAGGCGAGGAAGCCCGCGATGCGGGCCGCCTCGACGGTCTGCCCCCGCTCGCGTCGCAGCACGTAGGCGCGCTCGCGCGCGCGGATGGCGGTGTCGACGTCGTCCAGCCACCACGCGGCGACCGCGACGCCCTCCAGCCCCTCGGCGGTCTCCTGCGCGGTGAGCGCCTGCTCGTAGAGCGCTCGCGCCTGCGCCCAGGCACGCCGGCCGAGCTGCGCTCCCGCTGCCGCCAGCAGCTCCGTCGTCTCGACCGTCTGAGGTCCAGCGCTCGCCGTCATGTGTCCGCCTCGGTGTCGGCCCCGTCCGATTCTCCCAGGCGAGCGCAAGCGCGGCCAAGCGCGGACGCGCGGTGCACCGGCCCGGTGCTGCGACTTGCATCGCACCGGGCACGTCGCGAGGCTCTTCGCATGAGCGTGATCAAGCGACTGGACTTCATGGGCATCCCCTCCCAGGACGCCGACCGAGCGCGGACCTTCTACCGCGAGGTGCTCGGCCTGCGCCCTGACGAGCACGCCGAGTACGAGCAGTGGGCCGGCGACACCTGCTTCGGCATCTGGGAGCCCGAGAAGATGGGCATGCCGTTCGTCGCCCAGCAGGGCAACCCCTGGCCGCTGGGCGTCGACGACGTGCCGGCGGCCCGCGCCGCGCTCGAGGCGCAGGGCGTCACCTTCTTCGGCGAGACGCTCGACACCGGTGTCTGCCACATGGCGTTCTTCGCCGATCCGGACGGCAACCACCTGATGCTGCACCACCGCTACGTGCCCTACACCGAGTAGGGCGACGCTTCAGCGCACCAGCCCTACGGGGCGTTCACGGCGACCGTGGTGCTGACCGTCGACGCGTTGCCGACCGCGTCGACACCGCTGAGCGCGTAGGTGTAGCAGGAGCCGGCCGTGATGCCGGCGGGCTGCGCGGTGCCGGTGATCGTCACCGGCGTGGTGAACGGACCGCCCGATCCCGCCGTGCCGCAGACGCCGCCGGTGAGCGTTGCCGACTGCACGGTCAGCACGCTGGAGCCCAGGCCCGACTGCGTCGCGGTCCTGGCCTCGGTGTAGTCGCTGCGACCGTCGATCGGGAAGCTCGTGGACGACGTGCTGCTCGCTGTCCCCCCGCTGCCGGCACCGACGCCGTTGACCGTCAGCGCCCCGCCGGCCGGTGCGGCGGTGTCGTTGACGAACGACACCACCCCGGACCGCTCGCTGCCCGCGATGTCGCGAGCCTGGAGCGTGTAGTCGGCGGGGGTCGAGGCTCCGGCCACCCAG
>NZ_JBFIGP010000426.1:0-2264 GCF_041602235.1 Paraconexibacter sp. | reverse complement strand
GCGGGCACCGAGGAGTGTGTCATCGCGATCGGGCAGGTCACGCCCGCCTCCGCCTGCGCGATGGCGATGAACTTCGCGGCGCGCGCGACGTGGGCGCCGGCGCGGTCGTCGGCCCAGGCCCCTCCGGCCACCGCACCCTCGACCGCGGTGCCCAGGACCTCGTGCCATCCCGGGTGGAACGCGATCGCGTCGGTCATGACACCCGAGCGGTCGTAGGGCACGTGCTCGGGCGGGTGCTCGTTCGCGGCGAAGCCGGCGTCCAGGAGCGACGTGCTGCCCGCGAGACGCCCGAACGCCCGGGCCTCGGCCTCCAGCGCGCCGGCGCCGTACGCACCGAGCGCGGAGATCAGCGCCCGGTCCGAGCCGATCAGGTCGATGTCGGCGAGCCGCGGCGGCTGGTCGTTGGCCGCGCCGGCCTCGGAGGGAGGGGTGGCAATGGTGCTCATGGGGTGATCCAACCGCCTGCGGGAGCCCGCGAGAAGGGCGAATAACCCCCCTGCGGGACAAGGAGCACCCCGCGTGGTGATGGCGCGGGCGGGTTTCGGTCCTACGGTGGGGACATGACGAGTTCATCCCAGTACGACGCCGTGGTCGTGGGGGCCCGCTGCGCGGGGTCGGGTGCGGCGATCGCCCTCGCGCGCGCCGGGCGCTCCGTGCTCATGGTCGATCGCGCGGCGTTCCCCTCGGACACGCTGTCCACCCACGTGAACTTCCCGTCGGCGGTCGCCGAGATCGACAAGCTCGGCGCGCTCGAGCGGGTGCTCGCCTGCGATCCGCCGAAGGCCCACTACGGCATGGTGCAGGGCGAGGACATCCCGTGCCTCGGGAAGTTCGCCGAGGTCGACGGGATCGACTACGGCATCTGCGTCCCGCGACCGCACTTCGACAACGCCCTCGTCGAGACGGCGCTCGAGGCCGGCGTCGAGCTGTGCGAGCGCACCTCCTGCGAGAGCCTCGTCTGGGAGAACGGTCGTGTGGCGGGCGTGGTGCTGCGTGGTCCCGACGGCGAGGAGGAGACCGTCTCCTGCAAGGTGCTCATCGGCGCCGACGGCCGCCGCTCCACCGTGGCGCGCCTCGTCGGCAGCGAGCGGCCCTACCGCGGCTCGGACAACCACCGGGCGTGCGCGTTCTTCTACATGGACGATCCCAAGGTCGGCACGGTCTGGCGCGACCGCCTGATCCAGCTGCGGCGGGGCAAGACCCACGCGCTGATCTTCCCGTGCCCCGACGACCGGGTCCTGTGCCTGTTCATGGGGCCCAAGGAGGACATCCCCCGGTGGCGCAAGGACCCGGAGGGGATGTGGGAGGAGATGCTGCGCGAGTGCCCGTCCGTCCGCGACCGGCTCGAAGGCGCCACGAACTTCTCGAAGCTGCGCTCGACCGCCGACAACCCGGCGTTCTTCCGCCGCTCCAGCGGCCCGGGCTGGGCGCTCGCCGGTGACGCCGGGCACTTCAAGGACCCCATCATCGGGCAGGGCATGCGCGACGCGATGCGGTTCGGGCGGCTGTGGGGTGAGGCGGCGGCCCCGGTGCTCGACGACCCCAGGGCGCTCGACGCCGCGCTCCGCGCGGTCGAGGAGCGCCGGGATCGCGAATGCATGGCGACCTACCACTGGGGCAACCGCGAGTCGCGGATCTTCGAGGTCAGCCCGCTGCACCGCGAGGTCTTCGCGGCCTGGGACGGCGCCGAGCCGTCCAAGCTGCTGCACATGTTCGACCGCGTCCGGGCACCCCACCACGTCCTGAACCCGCTCGTCGGCGCGACGTTCGCGACCAAGGCGATGCTGCGTCGTGGCGCCGACCGCCGGGCGATCCTCGGCGAGGCGATCGAGGAGATCCGCATCGACGCCGGCATCTGGCGCGAGGAGCTGTTCCCGCGGTTCCGCAACGCCCGCCAGTCGCGGTCCGAACGCACCGACTGGAACTGGCCGCCGTTGCGGCCCGCACGGGCGCTCCAGGCCGTGCCCACCGCGAAGGTCGACGACCTCGGCATCGGCGACTCCGTGCCGGCGGCGGTGTCCGCCTCGGGCGCCGACCGCGGGTCAGGCCCCGCCGCTCCGGGACCGGTGGCGGCATGAGCCCGGGCCGGAGCACGCCGACGAAGCGCGTCGTCGCCATCCAACTGGCCGTCCGTCGCGGTGAGGTGCAGCGCAACCTGCGCCACATCGAGGACATCGTCGGACAGGCGGCGCGTGAGCACTCGCCGGACATGATCTTCATGCCGGAGAGCGCGAACACCCCGAACATCCACCACCCGGTGATGC
>NZ_JBFIGP010000425.1:0-2295 GCF_041602235.1 Paraconexibacter sp. | reverse complement strand
GCCTCCTGCTCCACCACGGTCAGGAGGCAGTCGATCGGCGCGATCGGTCCCAGCCCGAACTCCTCGCGAACTTCGCGGGCACGCTTCGCGCCCCGGTTGGTGTCCAGTCCGGCCATCGGTCCCGGAGGCTATCCGCGTCGGGTGACGGTGCCGGTCGGCGGACCCGCTCCGTGGGTGAAGCGGTCGTCGTCACACCCGCGGGACCCCGCGCGACTGGATGTGTGATGCGTCGCTCCCCCTTCCAGAACACCTCCGTCACGTACCACCGCGCGGTCTTCCGCGAGGCCGACGGGCTGCTGTACGTCAACCGCTTCGACCGCGGCGGCGCGTGCCGCGGCTGGTACTACGCGACTGGCGCGGCGCTGCCGCCCGGCGTGGCCCTCGCGTCGCTGGAGATCACGACCGACGAGGACAGCGGCGACCGCGAGGTCCTCGTGCGGTTCAAGTTCGACTCCGACACGCCCGCCGCCCGCGAGCGGATCACCCGCTGGGCGCGCAGCGTCGGTCACACCCGCCTGTGGTTCGCCGACGACTACGTGGACCTGACCCTGCTGCCGGCCCCGGCCGCGAGCGTCGGCCGTTGCCACGTCTGCGAGACGACCTTCCGCGAGGAGGGCGCCGACTTCCACGAGGAGGTGCGCCGCACCGGTGCTCACCCGTGGACGTGTCCGGTGTGCGGAGCCGCGATGGCGGCGTGGGAGGTGGAGGACGTCGGGTTCGACCCGTGACCGACGGCTCAACTCGGGAGCGTGGCCAGGAGCTTCGTCGCTCTCCGGCGGACCGACCCGCGCTCGTCGGCCGTCAGGCGCTCCAACTCCGGTCGTAGCCACCGTACGAGGGCCACGTCTTCGCGCGCCCACGCAGCGAGGGTCCCCATCGTCGCGTTGAGCACGATCCAGTCCCGCGACCCGGTCAGGTAGCTCTGCAGCAAGATCACGGATCGTCGTCGCTGATCACGGTCGAGGCGGCTGTGGAGGTGACCCAGGATCTGCGCCGTGTGCCACTGCAACGACGGTTGGGACGACCTGCCGACCTCCGTGAGTACTTCGCTCAGCCACGGTTCGAACCAGCCGGGTTGCCGGCGACATACCTTCTCGAGCGCGTCGGCGGCCCGCATCCGAACGACGGCATCCGGGCTGGCGATGCAGGCGAACAGCTCGCCGAGCTGGGAACGGTCGGCAAGCACCTGACCGACCACTTCAGCCGTTCGTCCGAGGGATCGCGGGGACCCTCCGGTGAGCATGGCGCAGAGGTTCTCCGACACCGGGCCAGTATCGCCGTAGCCACAGCGGCGATCGACCAGGTCCTGTGACGCCACCCCCACCTACACTCCGGTTCATGGTCTCTCGCCGCGCGGTCCGCACGCTCCTGGCAGCACTCGCGACGACCGCCGCCTGCGGGAGCGGGCTCCCAGGGGTCGCCAGCGCCTCGGCCCCGAGCGACCCGCGATGCCTGTCCCTGGCGGCGGGGCGCAGCGGGCTGCTGGTCGGCGGCGAGGTGCCGACGACCGACTCGATCGCCGGGCAACGGGCCGATCGGCTGGGAGCCGTCGCGAGCGCCGCCGTCGCGAGGACGCTGCCGGACGCGATCGCCTTCCAGACGCGCACGGAAGGGGTCAGCGAGGGCTACGCCTTCGCGCTGCGGGACGGTGCCCTGTACGCGCGGCCCGCCAAGGACGGCGTGATCACGCCCACGGAGCCGTGGCGCGTCATGAGGCTGCCGGAGTGCCTGGACGGCTCGATCACGGAGATCTCGGTCGACCGGCGCCTGCTCCTCGTCCTCGGGCCGGAACGCCAGATCTACACGCACAACCTGGCGGGCGACCTGTCCCCGGAGCGCTGGACCTGGCGCTGGGGCCCGTACTTCTGGACAGGCGTGGGGATGGCGATGTTCCCCGACGCGCGCGCGTGGGCGACGTCCTCGTTCGACAGCGACGAGCGGTTCCTCGACACCTCGGGCCGCGAGCAGGCGCCGATCGGCGTGGCGACCGTCTACGTGCTGCGGTCCGGGGGGCGGCGCATCACGTACCTCGACCCGTGGCTGCCCAACGACGAGAGCCGGGAGGTGTGCGGCCCGCGTCGGGGCACGGTCCCGCTGGTGTCGCTGGCGGCCGCCGGGTCCACGGTGTTCGCCGTCAGCCGCCGCGCCGAGCTGTTCACGCGCCTGTACGACTTCGACGTGTCCGGCGCCAACACGGTCTTCGGCGCCTACAGCTGGCAGCAGGACCGCCCGGCCACCGACACGCGCTGGCAGCTCCCGGGCCCGGAGTGGGTCCGCCAACCCGTCCCGCCCGGC
>NZ_JBFIGP010000424.1:0-2300 GCF_041602235.1 Paraconexibacter sp. | reverse complement strand
CGGGTCGAGCGTCTCGTTCGGGTCGAACGGGTCGCACCCGGCGCCGTCACCCTCGTTCCCCCAGATCGCGTCCCCGTCGCTGCAGGTCTGGTCGCCGCCCGAGGGGGTCGCTCCGGGCGCCTTGGGCTTGTCGGGCTTCGCGACCGTGTTGTCGCACCCCGAGGACACGGGACGGGTCGAGCCCGACGAGGGCTTGGGGCTCTTCCCCGGCTTCAGCTTCGCCAGCTTGGCGAGCGCCGGGACGTCCTTGGGGTCGCCGAGCATCAGGTCTGAGCCTGGCCCGCAGTCGACCTCGTCGGCCTCCTCGTCGAGGCTGAAGCCCACGTCGTCCCCGGCACCGCCGTCGATGTCGTCCGCCCCCTTGTGCCCGTAGATCCGGTCGTTGCCCGCCGCGCCCTTGAGCTTGTCCTTGCCCGAGCCACCGCCGAGGACGTCATTGCCGGGCCCTCCGTCCACGACGTCGTTGCCCTTGCCTCCCCCGAGCGCGTCGTTGCCGGGCCCGCCGGTGATGCGGTCGTTCCCGGAGAGGCCCGCCACGAGGAAGAGCTTCCCGGTCGCACCGGCACGCAGGCTGCTGCGCGACGAGGCCCCCGCCGGCGCGGCGACGATCACGTCGGCTGCCTTCGATCCGACGACCGTCTCGATGTCGCCGCGGACGTCGTCGCCCTCGCCGGGGCTCCCGTCGTCGGCGCCGACACCGACCGTGACGCGGACGCCGGTGGTGCGGCCTCCGTAGTTGATCATGTCGATGCCGTCACCGCCGCTGTGGACATCGCCGTCCCCGGGCCCGCCCGGGCCGCCGAGCAGCGCGTCGTTGCCCGGTCCGCCCTCGTGGACGTCGGGCCCACCCGCCCCGTCCAGGACATCGTTCCCAGGGCCGCCCCGGAGGACGTTCGGCCCGCCGTCGCCCGTCAGGCGATCACGCGAGGAGCCGCCCTCCAGGTGCTCGAAGTCCGCCGCCAGGACATCGGGGTCCGCCGTCGGTCCGCCCGACGGCGCGCCGAGAGCGGCGACGACCGGCGTCGTGGCGTCGGCGTAGCTGAGGGTGTCGCTCCCGGCGTCACCGCCGAGGTCGTCCCGTCCGGGACCGCCGCGGACGAGATCGTCCCCGCCCGCCCCGCGGATGAGGTCCGGTCCGGAACCGCCGAGCAGCACGTCGGCCGCAGGGCCGCCGGTGATCTGCGCCGGGCCCGTGAACGCCGTGGCGTTCACCGTGTGCGGCCCCGGCCCGACCGCGAGGGCGGCGGCCTCGATCGTGCTCAGCGCGTCGGTGCCGAGACCCGTCAGCGCGGTCGGGGTGAGGACGAGGTCGACATCGCCGACGGCGACGACCGTGTCCGTTCCGTCCCCGCCCACGATGGAGTCGTCGCCTCCCCCACCGGCCAGCGCATCGTTGCCGGGCCCTCCGAGCAGCGTGTTGGGACCGGCGTCGCCCGTCAGGCTGTCCCCGGCCGTCCCCCCCTCGAGGATCTCGAAGTCCGCAGCGAGCGTGTCGGGCTCGTCGGCGGGACCGCCGCTCGGCGCGCCGAGCGCCACGCCGACCGGTGAGGACATGCCCGCGTAGCTCAGCGTGTCGATGCCGGCGTCTCCACCGAGGTCGTCCCGGCCGAGGTTGCCGCGGACGAGGTCGTTCCCGGCGCCGCCGCGGATGACGTCGGGCCCGGATCCGCCGAGCAGGACGTCGTCGGCCGGCCCCCCGGTGATGCGAGTGGCCCCGGTGAAGCCGGTGGCATCCACCGTGTGCGCGCCCGGACCGGTGGTCAGGGCGGCGGCCTCGACCGCGGTGAGGGTGTCGGCGCCGTCACCGGTCACGGCGGCGTCGGTCAGCGTGATGTCGGCGTCCGCGCCCACCTTCACCGTGTCCGATCCGGGTCCGCCGTCCATCCCGTCGTTCCCGGCCGCCCCCTCCAGGGTGTCGGCGCCACCGTTGCCCTTGAGCGTGTCGGTGCCGTCACCCCCGAGCAGGACGTCGCCGCCGGCGCCGCCCTCGAGCGTGTCGTCCCCGGACCCGCCGAGCAGGGAGGACGCCCCCGCACCGGCGAGGAGCTGGTCGTTCCCTCCAAGCCCCTCGAGGACCACCGACCCCGAGAAGGACCTCGCGTCGAAGGTGTCACCGGCGGCGGTGCCGGTGAGCTCGGCCCGCTCGATCTCGCGCAGCGAGGCCGGGACCGTCCCGATCAGCCGGGCGTCGCTCAGGAGGAACCCCGTGCCGGTCGCCTGGATGGTGTCCGTCCCGGCACCGCCCGCCACCGCGATCGCCACCCGGCCGGTGTTCGTGAGCACGAACCGGTCGTCGCCCG
>NZ_JBFIGP010000423.1:0-2341 GCF_041602235.1 Paraconexibacter sp. | reverse complement strand
TGCGGTCAGCGGTGCCGGGAGCGGATCGGGCAGGAGGGTCAGGGGCGCTTCGAGGGTCGCGTCGTCCGCGAGGCACAGGCTCTGCCACCCGAGGAACCCGGTGACGAAGGCGCCCTCCGGCAGGTCGGTGCGCCGGGACTCCACGACCTGGCCGATGCCGATCCCCCGCATCACCGCTCCCAGCGGCACCGGCGGCATGTAGCCGCGCAGCTCGCTCATCCAGATGCGGTTGGTCGGGTCGATCGACAGCACCAGGGTGCGGATCAGGGCCTGGCCGTCCGTCAGCGGCGGGACCTCCTCCTCCACCAGGGTCAGATCCTCGGCGGTGACCTCACCGCGCGGGCGGCGACGGAGGCGGTAGCAGCGGTTGATGCGATCGGGCATGCCGTGACGCTAGAGGCGTCCCGGCGCGGCGGCTTGGGTCCGCGACACCAAGGCCGCCCGCGGTGTTGTCCGCGGGCCCGCGGACGGGATGCTCAGCGGGCCTTCGCCGCGAGCTTGTCGTCCGACGGGCGCACGACGTCCCACGCCAGGCCGGTCCGCTCCAGCGCGCGGATGAGGAGCGCGGACAGGTCGACCTGGTACCAGCGCAGCCCGTGGTGGGCGGAGGTCGGGAACGCGTGATGGTTGTTGTGCCAGGACTCGCCCATCGAGAAGATCGCCAGCCAGCCGACGTTCCGCGACTCGTCGCCCGTGTCGTAGGCCTTGCGACCGAACACGTGGCAGATCGAGTTGATCGAGTACGTGATGTGGTGCAGCAGCAGCATCCGCACCGCGCCACCCCACAGCAGGCCGGTGAGCGCCGTCGCGAGCGAGCCGCCGATCAGCCAGCCGAGCCCGAAGGGCAGCGCCAGCCCGAGCAGGACCCAGAAGAGGAACGTGCGGTTGACGAACGAGACGACCGGGTCCGCCTGGAGGTCGGGGGCGTAGCGGTCGTGGGACCCGCGCTGATCGTGCAGGAAGATCCACCCGACGTGTGCGTGGAAGAGCCCGTGCAGCGCGCCGCGGAACCCGTGACCGTGCAGGTGGGGGGAGTGCGGATCCCCTTCGTGGTCCGAGAAGGCGTGGTGCTTGCGGTGGTCGGCGACCCACGAGATCACGGGGCCCTCGATCGCCATCGAGCCCAGGGCGGCCAGCACGCCGCGGACGGCGGGCGTGGTCTTGAAGCTGCGATGGGTGAAGAGGCGGTGGAAGCCGACGGTGATGCCCAGGCAGGTCGTCGAGTACATGATCGCGAGCACGATCAGGTCGCTCGGGTGCAGCAGCGAGCTCCACAGCTGCCACGCGACGACGCCGAGCGCCAGGATCGGGACCACGGTGACCACGCCGGTGAGGAAGCGGTCCAGCGACTCGTTCGCGCACGGCTGCACGTCGTCGCGGGTGGGGCCGGCCGGGGGTGCCGGCGGCGGGGAGGTCTCGAGCAGCGTCACACGACGATCGTCGTCGGTGCGGCCCACGAGCGCGCTGGGGGAGCCCACCGAGTGGGGTAGGGATAGCCCCCTTACCGCTCGTCCTGCAACCAGGCGAGTACGGCGAGCACGCGGCGATGGTCGTCGCCGGACGCGGGCAGGTCGAGCTTCCCGAAGATGCTCGTGACGTGCTTCTCCACGGCCCCCGGGGTGACGACCAGCTCGCGCGCGATCGCCGCGTTGGACCGTCCCTCCGCCATGAGCTCGAGCACGTCGCGCTCCCGCGGCGTGAGGTCGCGGAGACGACCGGGCTCGCCGTCCGTGGCCGGCCTGACGAGCTGCGCCACCACCTCGCGGTCCAGGGCGGTGCCGCCGTCCGCGACGCGGTGCACCGCGTCGACGAACTCCGTCACCTCACCGATGCGCTCCTTGAGCAGGTAGCCCAGCCCGCCGCCGCCCCCGGCGAGCAGCTCGGAGCTGTAGGCCTCCTCCACGTGCTGGGAGAGGACCAGCACGCCGAGGTCCGGCCAGCGTCTCCGCGCCTCGATCGCGGCGCGGATGCCCTCGTCGGTGAAGCTCGGCGGGAGGCGGACGTCGACGATGGCGAGGTCCGGCTTGTGGCCGGCGAGGACGCGCAGCAGGCCTTCGGCGTCCTCGACCTGCGCGACGACCTCGATGTCCGCGTCGCGCAGGAGGGACACGAGTCCCTCGCGGAGCAGCACGTGGTCCTCGGCGATGACTACCCGCACGGGAGCTCCGCCCGGACCCGGGTCCCGCCCGCCGGGAGGTCCGCGACCGCCAGGCGGCCGTCCAGGGCCTCGACCCGGCGCCGCAGTCCGGTCAGGCCCGAGCCCTCGGGATCGGCGCCGCCCGGACCCGTGTCGGCCACCTCGATGAAGAGGACGCCGTCCGCGGCGAGGACGGACACGGTG
>NZ_JBFIGP010000422.1:0-2343 GCF_041602235.1 Paraconexibacter sp. | reverse complement strand
TCGACGCGGCCGACATCAGCGGGGGGCCGATCGCGCGGGTGCTGCTGCCGGAGCGGATCTCGAGCGGGACCCACACGGTGTGGGCGCCCGAGCACGCGCTGGGCTGACCGAGCGCGCGCGTCCGCCCCTCAGGTCTGCTCGACCGGGCACCACCAGGTGGTCCGGCCGCCCACCGTCGCCCGGACGAGGTCCGCGGCGCAGCGCGGACACGTGCCGCCACGGCGGCGGTGGGGGATCAGCTCGCCGGTGTGGACGCCGCCACGCTTGATCGCGGCGCGCGTCGTCCGCCGCATCACCGTCCACAGGCGCGCGAGCTCCTCGGCGTCGAGCTCGCCGGCCGGACGCACGGGGGAGAGGGAGGCCTGCCACAGCGTCTCGTCGGCCAGGAGGTTCCCGACACCGGCGATCACGGACTGGTCCATGATCCGCGCCTTCAGCGGCGCCGCGCCGGAGCCCACGCGGGCGGCGAGCTCCGCCTTGCCGACCTCCAGCGCATCGGGGCCCAGGGCGTCGAGACGCGGATCCAGGACCGCGCGGCCGAGGCGGCGCTTGTCGAAGAGCAGCAGCTCGCCGCCGTCCGCGAAGCCGAGGGTGAACCTCGCCCACTGCGGGTTCGTCGCGAAGCCCGGATCGGGATGCCCGGCCGCGCCGCTGTAGCCGCTCGTGGGGCCGTCGCCGACCGGGTCCCCGGCGTAGTGGTCGTCGACGATGATGCGCCCGGCCATGCCCAGGTGCAGGCCCAGGGAGGGCCCGTCGCCGCCATCGGTCTCGCACCACATGGACTTGCCGATGCGGCACGCCGCCGTGAGCGTGCGCCCGCACAGCGCGTCGGCGAGCTCGCCGGGACCGTGCGGCCGGCACACGTAGGAGTCGCGGTCGTCGACCGCGGCGATCTCCCGGTGCAGCGCGCGTGCCTCGATGAGCGCGCGCGCTGCCTCCACCTCGGGAAGCTCAGGCACCGGGGATCAGGACCGGCGACGGGACGGCTGCTAGCGCAGCGCGACCCCGTCCTCGTACAGCTTCAGGACCGACACGCCGCCCGCGGGCACCGCGTCGTAGCAGAGGCCGCAGAGCACGCACTCGTCGAGGTTCTCCTGGACGATGTCGACGCCGCCGTCGGTGCCCTTGAAGATGCCGACGGGGCAGACCTCGTCGAGCTTCGCGCCGAGCGCCGGGTCGGAGGCGACCGCGTCGCTCACCTCGACCGCGATGAACACGTCGTCCTTCCTCATGCTGCGCTCCTCTCGGCGATGGCCTTCTTGACCATCTCGGGGATCTCGTCGATCCGCTCGACCACCGGGATCCCGGCCTCCTGCAACCGCGCGATCTTCTCGGTCGCGCTGTCCTCCTTGCCCTCCACGATGGTGCCGGCGTGGCCGAAGGACATGCCCTGCATCTCGTCGTCGTCCATGAACTTGCCGGCCATGAACGCGATGATCGGGAGCCGCGAGTCGTTCTCCTTGACCCACGCGGAGAGCTGGGCCTCCATGCGGCCGCCCGGCTCGGTGTAGATGACGATGGCCTGCGTCTGCTCGTCGGCCTCGAAGTACGGCATGAGCTCTGCGTAGGTGGAGCCGATGATCGCGTCGCCGCCGATCGAGACCGCCGTCGACACGCCGAGACCGGCGGCCGTCAGGGTCGAGGAGATCTCGGTCGTCATGCCGCCGGAGCGGCTCATCACGCCGACCGCGCCCGGCTGGTAGGCCTGCGCGGCGTTCTTGGCGGGACCGCCGATGCCGCCCATCTTGGCGACGCCCGGCACGATGAGGCCCAGGCAGTTCGGCCCGATGATGCGAGCGTCCCGCTCGTTAGCGAGCTCGACCATCGCGGCGACGTCCCGGCGCGGGATGCGCTCGGTGACGATGACGATCGTCTTGATGCCTGCGTAGAGCGCCTCGAAGACGGCGTCCTTGGTGCCGGCAGGGGGCACGGTCACGACCGACCCGTCCGGGATGGCGCCGCCGCCTGCCTCGATGAGCTGCTCGATGGTGTCGAACACGGGCACGCCGTGGACCTCGCGGCCCTTGCGGCCCGGCGTGACGCCGCCGACGATCTTGGAGCCGTAGTCCAGGCACTCACGCGTGAGGTTGATGGCCTCGCGCCCGGTGATGCCCTGGATGATGAACGTGGTGTTCTCGTTGATGAGGATGCTCATGCTGCGGCTCCCTGGATCTTGGCGACGGCGCGGCCGGCCGCGTCCCAGAGGGAGACGGAGCGGTCGCAGTACTCGATGCCGTACTTGTCGAGGATCTTGAAGCCCTCGTCCTCCCAGGCGCCGGGGATCCGGAAGATCGCGATCGTCTCGGCCGGGTCCTTGCCGAGCTCCAGGCACGCCTTGATGAC
>NZ_JBFIGP010000421.1:0-2348 GCF_041602235.1 Paraconexibacter sp. | reverse complement strand
TGTCGCAGGCGCACCCGATCGAGGCCAGTCCCGGACAGGTGCTCGACGCCGGGCTGCGCGGCGATGCGCACGTGGTCGGTCTTGCGCTCGGCGGCGCTGGGGTCGGGTGCGGTGGTCGACGGCGTCGGATGCAGCATGCACCTGACGTACGGGCGAACCGCGGCCGCGGACCGCGCGGTCAGGTCGAGGGCCCGTCCGCGGCGCGTACACGCTCGCCCGCGCCGACGTGCGGGCCGAGCAGGTCCAGCAGCGCACGGTTCTCCAGCGGATCGAGGACGCTGTGCTGGGCGCACGCCGGCACGAGCACGTCCTCCTCGGGGTGGCTCATCGCGTACGAGCAGGCGCGCAGCCGGTCGATGGTCTCCTGGATCTCCGGGTCCGGGTCCTCGTGGCGGCCCGCGCGCAGCGCGGTCCAGGCGGGCCGCACGTGGCGCGCGTCCATGAAGGAGTGCATGACGTAGGTCACCGGCCGAGGCGGTGAGCGCAGCAGCGCCCGGGGACCGCCGGCCCGGCGCGTGAACCGTCGCGCCGCCCCGAGGGCCCGGGGCACGATGACCGGGTGCCGGGCCACGCCCCTGAGGACCCGCACCGCCACGAGCCCGCGCGCGGCGGCGAAGTCCAGCCCGCCGAACGCCCGGACGAACGCCACGAGCGCGGCCTCGTCCCGCGGGTCGTCCTCGTCGAGCAGGGGGACGTAGCGCTCGCCGACGAACGCGCCGTACGCGGTCCGGTTGCACCGCTCGTCGCCGATCTGCAAGGCCCGGAAGTGCAGGCGGGCGCCCACGCCGCGCTCGATCTCGGCCCAGACGTCGTCGCCGGAGCAGGACCGGTACTCGTCCTTCCAGCGGGCCTCGTTGCCGATGAACGCCGCGGGCTGGAAGCTGAACATGCGGAAGCCCATGTCCCGGCACGCGCGCACGACCTCCGCGACCTCGCCGAGGTTGCGCGGGGTCACCGTCATGTTGTGCGCGAGGTAGCTCGTGACCCCGTGCTCCCGTTCCAGGCGCGCGAACATGTCGCAGAAGGCCTGCCGGAACGGGTGCAGCGACGCCTCGTCGGGCGGGCGGCGCAGACCACGGCGGCCGAACATCATCGAGTCGAAGTGCCCGGCGAAGCTCAGGTGCCGGAAGCGCGGGGCCGCGGTCCGCGGATCGAGCGCCAGTGCCGCGAGGTAGGTGTAGTCGAAGTCGCCGTGGCTCATCGACATGGGCTTGCGCTCGTGCGCGTGGAGCGCTGTGAGCGCGCGGGCGTGGTCCTCGGCGTCCAGGAGGGTCACCTCGCCGCCGATGAGCTGGGCGTACTGGCCCGGCCCGCGGCGTGCACGCAGGTAGGCGAACTGCCGGTCGATCTCGGCGACGGTGTGCGCGCCGTCGGTCCGGACCGCGTTCGCGCTCCTGGCGTGGTAGCACGGCGTGCAGGCCAGGTCGCACCTCGGGAAGACGCCGTGGGTCCCCTCGCACCCCGCCGTCCGCGTGCCCAGCATCTGCCGCGGGCCCTTGACGTGGGCGGGCAGCTCGTCCCACCGCCGGCTGAGCGCGGCGGTGAGGTCCGGGTGCTCCGGTCGGGTGCGGATCTCGAGGTCCCGCAGGGCAGCAAGCAACCGGCGCAGCATGTGGCGATGCTACGGCCCGGGCACATCGCGCGCAGGGGTCCGCCCCCGGGTGTGGAAGGATCGATCCAGCGATGGTCGACGAGACCCTTTCAGACGGCGTGCACATCCGAACGGGCGACGTCGTGCTGGCGCGTGGCGGGGGGCTGCCGGTCGTGCAGTTCTACGCGGTGGTCACCGGGTCCCGGCTGGGACGATTGACCGTCGAGCGCTGCGACGGACGCCCCAGCGGCCCGCTGTCGCTCCGGGACGTGGTCTGCGTCTACCGGGCGGCGGGCGCACCCGCGGCGTCCTCGATCGAGCCGACGCAGCGACGCCGCCCGACGGCGCAGCTCAAGCTCGAGCTCTGAGCCGCGCCGCTCAGCGGACCGCGCGGTACAGGTGCGCCAGCCGATCGGCCGGGACGCCGACGGCGAACAGCCACCGGATCACGCCCCAGGCGACCCACGTTCGCAGGATCCCGGCGGTCCGCCAGCGGCGGGACGAGGTCGTCGCCGGGCCCGGCAGGCACACGGTCGGACCGAGGCGCTCCAGCCTGCGGACGAAGTCGGCGTCGTCCATGATCGGGATCTCGCGGAACCCGCCGAGGGACCGCAGGGCGGATCGCGTGCACCACACGCTGCTGTCGCCGTAGTACCAGCCGCCGCGCCGCTGCAGGGCGTACCACGCGGTGAGCAGTCGGCTGAAGCGGTCGGCCCCGTCGAAGCGCAGCGCGAAGTTGCCCCCGACCACCCCAGGC
>NZ_JBFIGP010000420.1:0-2365 GCF_041602235.1 Paraconexibacter sp. | reverse complement strand
CACGGACGAGCAGACCGCCTACCGCACAAGCTGGGACCCCGCCCCCTGAGGGAGGGGCGGGCCGCGTCAGGCGGTCCGCACGACCTGCACGCCGCGGCGGGGCGCGGCCACGACGTTGCGCAGCACCGCGCGCTCCGGCGGACCGGCCGCCTCCAGCGTGACGGCGGCCAGGACCTCCTGCAGCAGGAGCCGCATCTCCAGCAGGGCGAACGCCGCACCGATGCAGCGGCGCACGCCGCCCCCGAAGGGCAGCCACGAGTAGGGGGCCGCACCGCCGTTGGTGGCGCCGCCGTCCAGCCAGCGCTCGGGCCGCCAGTCCTGCGGCCCGTCCCACAGGGCGGGATCGCGGTGCAGCACCGGATAGGGCGCCCACAGCCGGGTGCCTGCGGGCATCGTCCAGCCGAGGATCGTCACCTCCCGCTGCGTGATCCGCCCGTGGCTGAAGATCACCGGGCGCAGCCGCAGCGCCTCCTTCCCGACCGCTTCCAGATAGGCGCCGTCACCGCTCCGTGCCGCGTCGGTCGCCGCGCGCAGCGCATCCGCGTCGTGCAGGAGCAGATCGAACGTCCAGGCGAGCGCGGTCGCCGTCGTCTCGTGACCCGCCACCAGCAGGGTCACGAGCTCGTCGCGCAGTTCGGTGTCCGTCATCGGCGTGCCGTCCTCGTCGCGGGCCTGCAGCAGGAGGCCCAGCACGTCGGGGGCGTGCTCGTGGTCGCCGTGCGCCATCTCGGCCCTGCGACGGCTGATCTGGGCGCCGATCAACCCGTCGAACTCGCGCATCGCGGCGTGGAACCGACCTCCCGGCGTCGCGCGGCCGCCGACGTCGGCGCGCAGGCGGGCGGGCAGGACCGCGACGTTCGCGAGCCGGACCAGCCTGTGCTGGAGCGTCACGAAGCGCTCCAGGAGCGCCGGGTCGTCGACGCCGAACACGATGCGCAGGATCATCTGCAGCGTCGCGCGCTGCATGGCGGCGTGGAGGCCGAACGGCGTCCGCAGCGGCCACGCGGCCGCCTCGGCCGCCGCGATCTGGCGGATCGTGTCCTCGTATCCGCGCAGTGCGTCCCCGTGGAACGGCGGCAGCAGCAGCTTGCGCTGGCGGAGGTGCTCGGAGCCGTCGAGCGTCAGGAGGGAGTAGCGCCCGACGATCGGCTCCAGCGTGTTGGCCGCCTGGCCCGCACTGAGCGCGTCCGTGTTCGCGAAGGTCGCCTTCGCCCAGTCGGGGTCGGCGACGCTGACGATCCGCCCCTCGCTGAGGATCCGGATCGTGACCGCCCATCCGTGCCGACGGTGCAGCCGCTCGAAGAACCCGTGCGGGTCCCGCATGAGCGCTGCCGTCTGGAGGATGGCAGGGGCGTTCGGGCCGGGCGGCAGCGACATGTCGCAACACTACGACGCCGCCCGTCCGGGTACGGTCTGCGGCGACCATGGATATCCCTGCACAGGTTCTCGCGGCGGGACTCGGAACCCGCCTGCGGCCGCTCACCCACGAGATCCCCAAGCCGATGGTCCCGGTCCTGGACCGCCCGGTCATGGCCCACATCGTCGACCACATCCGGCGCGCGGGCGTCAAGGACATCGTCGCGAACCTCCACTACTTCCCGGACACGATCCGCGACTACTTCGGCGACAGCATCACCTACGTGTACGAGGAGGAGCTGTCGGGCACGGCCGGCGGCGTGCGCCGATGCCGTGAGCACCTCGGGACCGGCACCTTCCTGATCTTCTCGGGTGACGCGCTGACCGACATCGACATCGCCCGGTTCCTGGAGTCGCACCGTCGCAACGGGGGGATCGCCACCATCGCGGCGAAGCAGGTGAGCGACACGCAGGAGTACGGCGTGATCGTGCACGACGCCGAGGGGCGCATCAGCGCGTTCCAGGAGAAGCCGCACCCCGACGAGGCGCTCAGCAACCTGGCGAACACCTGCATCTACCTGTTCGAGCAGGAGATCTTCGACTACTTCCCCGACACGGAGTTCGTGGACTTCGCCAACGACGTCTTCCCGGCGCTGCTGGCCCACGACGTCCCGTTCCACGTGCACGACATCGGCGACGAGTACTGGAACGACGTGGGCTCGCTGGACGAGCTCAAGCAGGGGACCTTCGACGCGATCACCGGCGGCCTGGACCTCAAGGCGCAGGGTGAGGCGATCGAGGAGGGCCTCGTCGTCGGTGACGGGTCGCAGTTCGACGGCGTCGAGCTCATCGAACCGCCCGTGTGGATCGGTCGCGACGTGCGGATCGGCAAGAACGTCCGTCTCCAGGGCCCGCTCGTGCTCGGCGACGAGGCCGTGGTCGGTGACGGCGCGTGCCTGAAGGAGTCGATCGTGCTGCCGGGGACGCACGTCGCGCCGGAAGCGATCCT
>NZ_JBFIGP010000419.1:0-2380 GCF_041602235.1 Paraconexibacter sp. | reverse complement strand
AGGCGGATCGCGGACACGGGTGGAAGGGTAACCCGCGCGTGGTGACAGCGCGCCGCGTGTCGCCCCCCTGGGCGGAGTCCGGCAGGATGGTCGTCATGGCCTTCGACCGGACCCGCGACGACGTCCGCAGTACCGGTCCGCAGGCCGCAGCACGCGCTTCCGGGCTGTCGGCGCTCGAGACCGCGGTCGGCTTGCCGTTCGACGTGGTCGAACCGGAACACTCCGCGCCGGTCCACGCCGACGGGGACCCGTTCCGGGCCCTGCGGTCGGCCATGCTGCCGGCACTGCGCAGCGGTCCCTGCCTGGTCGCCTTCTCGGGTGGGCTGGACTCGTCCCTCGTGCTGGCGGCGGCGACGAGCGCTGCCCGGGACGAGGGCTTGCGCCCGCCGCTGCCCGTGACCCTGCGCTTCAGGGCGTCGGGAGCCACCGAGGAGCAGGAGTACCAGGAGCGGGTCGTCGCCCACCTCGGGCTCACCGACTGGGACATCGTGACGCTCGAGGACGACCTCGATCTCGTCGGCCCGGTCGCACAGCGACATCTCCTGCGTCACGGTGTCCTGTTCCCGAGCAACTGCCACGCGATGGTCCCCCTGATCGAACGCGCTCGGGGCGGGACGTTGATGACCGGTCACGGTGGCGACCACCTGATGTGCCTGTGGCCGGGCGCCCACCTCGCGGAGGTGCTGGCGCGACGGGTCGCGGCCCGTCCGCGGGACGGCCTGCGACTTGCGGCGGCCCTCGCGCCGCGGGCAGTCCGTCGCACGTGGCTGGGATACGCCCGCCCCCCCGTGCCGCGCCCCTGGCTGACGCCCGACGCCGCGGTCGCGTACCGGCGGACGACGATCGACCTGGCCACGCGCCGGGCCCGCACCTGGGCGTCCTGGCTGGACGAGCAGCCCCGGCTGCGTCGTCTTCGGGTCGGCGTCGAGACGTACGACAGGCTCGGGGCCGACCACGGCGCCCGGGTGCAGCATCCGCTGCTGGATCGGGGGTTCGTCGCGTCGCTGGGACGTCTGGGCGGGAGGTGGGGTGCGGGCGACCGCAACCGGATCCTCGCGACCATCGCGGGCGAGGCTCTCCCCGCTGCGCTCGTCGCACGCACGACGAAGGCGATCTTCGACGCGGCGTTCGTCACCCCCACGTCGCTCACGTTCGCGGAGCGCTGGGACGGCCGAGGGCTCGACACTGAGGTCGTGGACCCCGAACGCGTGCGCGCAGCCTGGACCGACGCGAACCCCTACCCGGCCGCCCTGCTGCTGCAGGCCGCCTGGCTAGCCGACCACGGCTAGCTCCTCGAGGACCTCGTCGAGCACGTGGTCGACGGAGCCCCAATCCCGCGGACGGCTCACCTCCCACGCCGGCAGGGCAGCGAGATCGAGGAGCGTGGCTGCCGAGCGCGTGCCGGCGCGGTGCCAGCCGCGGACGGCTCCCAGGCGGGCGAGGCGTTCCTGCGCCGGCATGCGACGGACCCCGATCCCGTCGCTCCACCGCAGGTAGAGCCACCCGCCGAGGTCGGTCGGGTCCGGCGCGGCGGACAGACCCACGCGCTGTCGCCCGGTCGCCGGCAGCGGGACGGTCTCGACCTCCAGGCCCAGGCGCTGCGCGGTGTCACCCCGGAGGTCGACGCACCGCGGCCCGCTGAGACAGCGACCGTCGTCCAGGATCAGCGTGTCGTCGCAGAAGACGTCGTACCCCCGCGCCGCGACCGCAGCGATGAACGTGCTCTTACCGGCGCCGGTGTCTCCCACGACGGCGAACGCGCGCCCCCCGTGGCAGAAGGCTCCTGCGTGGAAGGCGGGCCGGCCCAGCCAGTGGGCCCACACGGCGCAGATCATCCCGAGCCAGGGATGGACGAGCGCCTGCTGCGGGAACGGACGCGGTCCACGGATCTCCACGCTCCCCGTCGGACGGTGCAGTTCGAAGCGGTTCCCGTCGGGGGACGTCCATGCTGCCGACGTGTCGGTTCTGATCGGGCGCGCGTCGTGACACGGTGGCGCATCGATCTCGCGGATCTCGACGCGAGGCCATGCCGCCTGCGCAGGGCCGAGCCACCGGTCACGCAGGCCGGGCAGGGCGAAGCCGAACGCGCCAAGGGTGTCGCTCTCGACGCGACCTGACGCAGCATCATGCGAACCGAGGCTCATGGGCACGTGGCCGGGCTTGCATTCCCTCACCCGACGGGCCTAGTCTGCCGTATGGACTCCATCCCGGCAGAGACCTCTCCGCGTGACGCGGATCACGGTGAGGGCACCCCGTACGAAGCACCGGCGCTCACGACGCTCGGGTCCTTCCAGGACCTGACCCAGGGCGGACCCGGCGGCGGCTTCGACATCGTCGAGATCGGAAGCGCCGGCTGACAGCCTGAGCACCCTCTACCTCT
>NZ_JBFIGP010000418.1:0-2396 GCF_041602235.1 Paraconexibacter sp. | reverse complement strand
CTCGACGAGGCGCTCGCCGAGCTCGAGCACTACGTCGCGGTCGACATGTACATCACCGAGACGACCCGCCACGCGCACGTGATCCTGCCTCCGGTCTCGCACCTCGAGCGCTCCGACGTCGACTTCGTCTTCCCCGCCGTCTCCGTCCACAACCACATCCGTCCCAACCCGGCCGCCGTCCCGCCGCCGCCGGACGGCCGGACGGACTGGCAGATCCTGTGGGCGCTCGCCGGCCGTCTGGGCGGGGGCCTGGCCGGTCGCATCCAGAACGGGCTCGTCAGCCTCGTCGGCGCGGTCGCCACCCCGGAGCGCATCGGGGACCTCGCGCTGCGCACGGGGCCGTACGGTCTCCTGGCCCGCGGGCCCTTCGGATCGCTGACGATGGGGAAGGTCAAGGAGTCCGTCCACGGGATCGACCTCGGGCCGCTGCAGCCGCGGCTCGCCAGCCTGATGAGGACGCCCAAGAAGCGGCTGCGGCTGACGACGCCTGCGCTGCTCGCGGCCGCGGAGGAGCTCGAGGCGCTCGCCGCCGAGCGGGAGATGGCCGCGGAGTCCGGCTTCGACCTCACGCTGATCGGCCGCCGTCAGTTGCGGTCCAACAACTCATGGATGCACAACAGTCCGCGGCTGATGAAGGGCGCGGACCGCTGCACGGCCATCCTCCACCCGGATGACGCGTCCGCGCGGGGGATCAGCGAGGGCGACAACGTGCGCGTGGCGTCGCGGGTCGGCGCGATCGAGGTGCCGGTCGAGATCTCCGACGAGATCCGCCCGGGCGTCGTATCGGTGCCCCACGGCTTCGGCCACACCCGCGCCGGGGTCGGGTGGAAGGGAGCGGCGGCGAAGGCCGGCGCGAGCATGAACGACATCACCGACGCGTCGGTCGTGGATGCGCTCAGCGGGAACGCCGCGTTCAACGCGGTCGCCGTACGCATCGAGCCGATCGCCGGCGGGGACGCCGACGCGACGCGGGACGTCGCGAGCGAACCCACCGCGGCCTGAGGCTCCGGCGTCTCGCGGCGGGAGCCGCGACCGCGGCCGTGCCGCGACGGTCCGCCGTGCGCGCGGCCGAGCTGCGGCGAACGTGACATCCGGCAAGGGCTGTTCGCTGCACGGTCCGTCCGCGAGCGTCATGAGCGGTCAGCCCGGGTAGTCCGCTGCCATGCCCGATCTCGGACACCACGCCCGGCGAGGCCTGTCGGCCCCAACCCGGGTGGCTGTCGACGCGGCCGGCCTCGCAGTGGGCGGCGTCCTCGCCTCGCTCGCGTGGTTGCGGAGCGGCAAGGCCGTCCATCCGCACGGCGTCACGTATGGCGCCGAGCTGGCCATGGACGGTGGAGACGGGGCTCCGAGCGGCTCGAGCTTGCTGAGGACAGCGGCAACGCACCCAGCGCTGGTGCGCTTCTCCCGGTCGCTGGGCCTCCCTCGGCCACTGCCGGATCTGCTCGGGGTGGCGATCCGCGTGCCGGACGCGTACGGCGCAGGCCATCACCAGGACGTCCTCGCGGTCAGCTCCACCGGGGCGCCGGGGCTGAGGCACGTCTTCCTCCCCGCCGGTGACGTCCAACAGAGGCTCTACTCGTCGTCCTTGCTCTACCGCGCGGGGAGCGAGCGGTTCGTGATCGCGGTGCGGCCGGTCGCCGACTCGCCCCGCCCTGGCGGAGATGACGAGTTCGACCGCCTCGCGCGCGCAGCGGCCACGGGTGCGCTGCGCTTCGAGCTCGTGATCGCGCGCCCCACCGGAAGCTTCACCCGAGTGGGCGAGCTGCGGATCCGCGATCCGCTGCCCGACACGCTCGACGCCCTCCGATTCAACCCCTTCAACTGTGGCGGCGGCCTCGAGCCGACCGGGCTGCTCAACCGCCTGCGGGACTACGCCTACCCGCTGTCCCAGCGCGCCTGGGCACGACGCCGCGACCACGCGGACGAGCAGGAGCGCGCCGATGCCGGGATGCGCGACTTCACGTCGGTGGCGCGGACGGACCCGTAGGAGGTACCAAGCACGCGGTCACGCGAGAGCGGATCGACCTGGGGGTGGACGTCCACACCTTCCGCGCCCAGGTCACCGGGACATCGACGTCGCGGCGAGGATCGATCTCGCGATGCGCCGGTGGCCGCCGTCAGCCGGTGGCGCTCTGGCGCCGGAACAGGATCACGAGCCAGAGCACGCCGCCCGCCAGCGAGAGGCCACCCAGGACGAAGGCGGCGAGGATCGCCTTGGAGACCGGTCCGTCGGCGGACACGACCTGGTAGCGCCCGAACCGAGACGCGGCGACGTACCGGTCCTCGCACACGACCCGGGTGGCCCCCGGCGCCGTGGTGAACTCGAGGACGCGCGACACGCCGAGCCCGTCGTGGGCGTTCACGCCGCCCGTCCCGCCGAGGGCGCGTTTCGT
>NZ_JBFIGP010000417.1:0-2398 GCF_041602235.1 Paraconexibacter sp. | reverse complement strand
CGGCGGCGCCTGAGCTCCCAGCACCAGCAGCCGACGAGGAGAGGATCCATGAGCCAGACGTACGACAACATCGTCATCGGCGGCGGGGCAGCAGGCTGCGTCGTCGCCGCCAGGTTGAGCGAGGACCCGGACCGCAGGGTCCTCCTGCTCGAGGCCGGCGGACACAATCGGCGGCTGTCGGTGAAGGCGCCGGCGGCGTTCTCCAACCAGTTCGGCACCAAGCTCGACTGGGAGTACTGGACCGAGCCGGAGGAGAACCTCTTCGGGCGCAGCCTGCACGAGCCGCGCGGCAAGCTGCTCGGGGGCTGCTCCTCGATGAACGCGATGATGTACGTCCGCGGGAACGCCTACGACTACGACTCCTGGGTCGAGCAGGGTGCCGACGGCTGGTCGGCCGAGGAGGTGCTCCCGTTCTTCAAGCGCTCGGAGCGCAACGCCGACCTGGCCGGCACCTACCACGGGACCGACGGTCCGATGAGCGTGTGCACCGTGACTCCCGATCCGGTCACCCGCCGGGTGGTCGACGCGTGCGTCGAAGCCGGCTTCGAGCGGCGCGACGACATCAACGGTGAGCAGCAGGAGGGCGTGACGTTCACGCAGGTCAACCAGCGCAACGGCGTGCGCCACGACACCGCGACCGCGTTCCTGCAGCCGGCGCGCAAGCGCCCGAACCTCACCGTCCGCACCGGAGCGCTCGTGCACCGTGTCCTGCTGCGCGACGGTCGCGCGGACGGCGTCGAGGTCTCGTTCGGCAGGAACCGCGAGACCTTTCGAGCCACCGGTGACGTCATCCTCTGCGCCGGGGCCTTCGGGACTCCCGAGATCCTGCAGCGCTCCGGCATCGGACCGGCCGAGCACCTGCGGAGCGTCGGCATCTCGGTCGAGGTCGATCTTCCGGCAGTCGGCCGCAACCTCATGGAGCACCCCTTCCAGTTCGTCAACTGGGAGCTCGAAGGAGCCGACGTCGGCCTGGCCGACATCGCTCACCCCAAGCACCTCGCACGCTGGGTCGCCACCCGGAAGGGCAAGCTCTCGAGCAACGTCGGCGAAGCACTCGCGTTCTTCCGGACCGACCCGTCCCTCCCGGCTCCCGACATGGAGTTCGTGATCGCCCCGCTGTTCTTCTGGGAGCACGGCAAGCGCCAGCATCCGCGTCCGGCGTTCTCGATCGGGCTGTCCTACATCGCGCCGACGAGCCGTGGCTCGGTGATGGTCCGGTCGGGCGACCCGACCGAGAAGGCGCGTGTCAAGTTGCGCATGCTCAGCGACCCGACCGAGGTCGCGGCGATCGCGACCGGGATCGAGCGCGCCCGCGAGGTCGCCGCGCAGCCGGCGCTACGCGACATGTGCGGCATGGAGATCAACCCGGGTCCGTGGGTCCGGACCGCCGAGGCGATCGGTGAGTACATCCGGGGGACCGTCGAGCACACGTACCACCCGGCCTGCACCGCGCGGATCGGCTCCCCGCAGGACGGCGCCTGCGACGCCCAGCTCCGTGTCCACGGCGTGGAAGGCCTCCGCGTGGGGGACGCATCGGCGATGCCGACCATCACCCGCGGCAACACGCACGCGCCGACGATCATGATCGGCGAGCGCTGCGCGGACTTCGTGCGCTCCGGCGCTGCCGGACGTCGCGGCAGCGAGCCGGAGCTCGCGGGGGCACTTCACGGCCCTTCGAGCGGGTGAGCGACCGCGCTACCGGGACCGCGCCCTGGGCGTGCACGTCCGGTAGCGCCGCTGGGAGCGCAGCGACTTGCCGGACTTCGGCGTGACCACGACCTTGACGGTGAAGCGCCCCTTCGGCAGGCCGCGCAGGTCGACCGCCGAACGCAGACGTGAGCCCTTCACCACCTTCACGCGCTTGCCGTTGACGGAGACCGTCGCCGACTTGACCGCCAGGCCCTTCGGGATCACGAGCCGGATGCGGAACCGGCGTCGCGACACGCATTTCCTCGCACTCGGCAGCTTGATGACCGACGACGCCGTGACTCCCGCCGGCGTCGGGCGGGTCGGGGAGGGGACCGGGCTGGGCGCGGCCGGCAGTGGGGTGCTGCCGGCCGGCGGCGTCGTGGGCGTGGACGTTCCGGGCGTCGCCGGGGCGGGCGGTGGCCCGCCGGGGTCCGGTGGAGCCGGTGGAGCCGGGGGCGTCGGCGCGACGGCGCGCCGCGCCAGCGCGTCGCTGCTGGTCGACGCGGCACCGCGGCCCGACCACCCGACGACGATGCGGTCCCCCGCGCCGACGGCGACGTCCGGGCGACGCTGCTCCAGCGGGATGGTGACGTTGACCCGCTCCTGCGCCGTGGGGCTGGTGAGTCCGGGGGCCCAGCCGCGGATCATCACGCCGGGGCTGGAGTCCTCGGCCTCCACGAAGGACCACACCGTGGTCACGCGCCCTGCG
>NZ_JBFIGP010000416.1:0-2422 GCF_041602235.1 Paraconexibacter sp. | reverse complement strand
GGGCGACGTTCGTCGCGACGGACGACCTCGCCGGCCTGCTCGCGGCGGGCGCCGCGGCGGAGCGTCCCGCGCCCGCCCCGCCGCCGTGGACCTGGGAGGACGCCGCCCGCGAGACGTGGGCGGTCTACGCCGAGGTCGCCGGCGCGCGGTCCTGAGCCAGCAGCAGCGCCGCCGCGTCGGCACCCAGGCGCACCGCGTAGTTGGTGCCGCGATCCTCGGGGTAGATCTGGGTGGTGTTCGCCAGGACCAGGCCCCGGACACCGGTGTCCAGCGGGGGGATCCGCTCCCGGTAGCCGACGGTGACGATCGGCTGGGCCGCGGGCTCGCGGAACAGCCACGAGCGCTCGACCCACGACCGGTCGAACTCCGGGCAGACCTTCCGCAGTCCCGGCGTGTAGCGGTCGAGCAGCTCCTCGGGCGAGAACGCGAGCAGCTCGTGGTCGGCGTCCAGGTAGTTGGCGACGTAGAGGAACCGCCGCCCGCCGTAACGGCCAGGATCCACCAGGTTGGTGTGCTCGACCAGCCCGACGAAGGGCAGGTCCGGGTCGGCGATGTTGATCCAGTAGTAGGGCGAGAACCGCCGGTCGAGCTCGAGCAGCAGGCACAGTGCCGTGTGGTACTCGACCCCCCGCAGTCGCCCGACGTAGTCGGATCCGAGCCGGGCGGCGAGGTCCTCGTCGAGGGCCCCGAGGAAGATGTCGTTGGGCACGGTCGCGATCACGCCGTCGTAGCGCTCCGGGTCCCCGTCGGCCGTGAACGCCCGCGGGTCGTGCCCGCGGCGGAACGACCCGGGCGCGGCGCCGGTGACGAGGAACCCGGCACCGTCCTGGGCCTGCGCGATGCGCGCGACCGGACGGTCGATGAGGACCCGGCCGCCGCTGCGCTCGATCGAATCCCGGAGCGCCGCGAACAGCGGCTCGAACGATCCGCTGGGGTACCCGAGCAGCTCCTCGCGGGCCGCCCGTCCCTCCAACCGGCGCCGGAGCATCAGCTTCGCCCACAGCCAGGACATCGAGACGTCGCCGGCGCGGGACCCGAACTTGCCCGCCAGCAGCGGCCCCCAGACCTTCGCGTACGGACCCTCGCCCATCTCCCGCAGGATCCACTCGCGCGCCGTCTGCTGCTCGTAGGCGCCGACGGGCAGGTCGGCCCGCTGCAGCCGCAGGACCGCGAGCCCCATGCGGAGCCGCTCCCGGAGGCGCAGCGGGCGGAACGTGAGCAGGTGCCACGGGCTCGTGAACGGCCAGGTGCGACCATCGACGAAGAACCCCATCGACGACGGATGCCACTCGACCGGTCCGCCCCCCACGTCCTCGCACAGCTCCACGATGTCCCGGTCGCTCGTGAACCAGTGGTGGTAGTAGCGCTCCAGGCGGTGGCCGTCCCCCACGTCGAGCGTCGCCGCCATCCCGCCGAGCCCGGGCCAGCGCTCGTACACGTCGCACGCGTGACCGGCCCGGCACAGGTGGTGTGCCGCCGTGAGCCCGGCGACGCCGGCCCCGACGATGGCGACCCTCATCCCGCGGGCCCCTCCTCGCCGCCGTCCCGCTCGGCGTGCTCGCGGCCAGGCGGGCGTCGGTTGCTGATCCGTCGCACGAGGTACAGCGGCCGCTGCTTGACCTCGTCGTAGATCCTGCCCACGTACTCGCCGATCACGCCGATCGCGATGAGCTGGACCCCGCCGAGCAGCAGCACGGCGATGACGGTCGTGGTGATGCCGGGCACGAACTGGCCCGCGATGCGGAAGCCGATGGCGACCGGGATCGCCAGGAACGCCAGCGACGCGCACACGAATCCGACGAGCGTCGCGATCTGCAGCGGCACGTGGGAGAACGACACGATCGCGTCGAGCGCGAAGCGGACCATGGCCCGCGCCGAGAACTTCGTCTCGCCCGCCTGCCGCGCGGCCCGCTCGTAGGGCACCGTGGTCTGGGTGAACCCGAGCCAGGACGTCATGCCCCGCAGGTAGCGGTTGCGCTCGGGCATCGCGAGCAGCCCGTCGAGCGCATGCCGGTCGAGCAGGCGGAAGTCGCCCGCGTCCTCCTGCAGCTCGATGTCCGCCAGGCGCGACATCACCCGGTAGAACGTGCGGGAGGTCCGCAGCTTGAACCGGGTCTCGCCCTCCCGCAGCACCCTGACCGCGCTCACCACGTCGGACCCCGCGCGCCAGTGCTCGAGCAGCGCCGGGATCAGCTCCGGCGGGTCCTGGAGGTCCCCGTCGATCATCACGACCGCGTTCCCGCGCGCGATGTCCAGGCCGGCGGTGATCGCCGCCTGGTGTCCGAAGTTGCGGCTGAGCTCCACCACGATCAGACGCGGGTCGGCCGCCGCGAGATCGACGAGCGCCTCGCGGGTCCCGTCGGTCGAGCCGTCGTCCACCACCACGAGCTCGACCTGCTCCGCGTCGAGCGCCGCGAACGTC
>NZ_JBFIGP010000415.1:0-2437 GCF_041602235.1 Paraconexibacter sp. | reverse complement strand
GTCACGGCTCGCCGCGACCGAGTCCGTCCGGCCGCCGAGGCGGTTCAGCATCGAGACGAGGACGGACGGCGAGGTCATGGTCGGGATACGGGTGTCGCGGGCTCATGGACGCCTGCGCCTGCGGACGTCGTCCAGGAAGTCTACGGTCGGGCGGCCGGGCACCGAGGGGCCCGGTGTGCACGTCCGGGACCTAGACTGTGCCGCGCATGAGGTCGTTGTCACGTTCGCACCGCACGGGCGTACGCGCACGGTCCCGCTGGTGCGGGGCCCTCGTCGTGGCGCTCACGGCGCTGACGGCTCCCGCGGGCGCTGCGGCTGCCACCACCGTCCGGGACGGCAACGCGCGGTTCACGGTCCTCAGCGCCTCGCTGGTGCGTGCGGAGTACGTGCCGGGAGCGCGGTTCGAGGATCGCCCGACCCTCACCACCGTACGCCGGCGCCCCGCGCGCGTCCGCGTGTCGACGCGGGTGCGCAACGGGTGGCGGGAGATCAGGACCTCGCGGCTCACGCTGCGCTGGCGTCGGGGAACCCAGGCCTTCACTCCCGACACCTTGCGCCTGCGGTTCCGCGACGGGCGCCGGACCGTCGAGGTCGGCGTCGATCCGCGGGCGGAGCGGCAGGCCCTGGGCGGATGGACGCGCGCACTCGACCTGGCCACCGGTCCGGTGCCGCTGCACCCCGGTGTCCTGGCGCGTGACGGCTGGCACGCGGTCGACGACACGGAGACCGTCGTGCGCACGCCGGCCGAGCCCGGGTTCGAGATCCGCCCCGACGGCGCCGGGTCGCGACGCGACTGGTACGTCTTCGCCTACGGCAGCGACCTGCGGCGCGCGCTCCGTGACCTGCGGACGATGACCGGCGCCGCACCGCTGCTGGACCGCGCGTCGTTCGGCGTCTGGTACTCGAAGTGGGTCCCGTACTCGGCGTCCGACCTGCAGGACGTCGCGCACGAGTTCCGCTCGCGTGGCATCCCGCTGGGGATGGTCTCGCTGGACACGGACTACAAGCGCCAGGCGGATCCCGTCGGCGCCGCGATCGCCGCGCAGGTCGTCGGCGCGCCCGGCCAGCCCTACAGCTGGAACGGGTGGGACTGGAACCGCGACCTGTTCCCGGACCCCGCGGAGTTCCTGGACTGGGCCGAGGGCGAGGGGATCCTCGTCGCGGCGAACATCCACCCGTCGATCAACACCAACGACCCGGCGCTTCCCGCCGTGGAGGCGAAGACCGGTCCGCTGGGGACCGACGACGGGATGTGCCGGGTGCTCCAGGCCGACCCGACGGGCCAGTGCAAGGTGTTCGACTGGACGAAGAGCAGCCACCTGCAGGCCTACTTCGATCTCCACCGGCCGTTCGCCGACGCGGGGGTCGACGCCTTCTGGCTGGACTGGTGCTGCGAGGCCCAGGACTCCGCGCGGGCTCCGGGCCTGAACCCCGACGCCTGGATCAACTCGCGCTACGCCGCGTACCAGGCGAGCAGGGGGGAGCGGTGGCCGTCGTTCTCCCGGATCGGGGCCTCGTTCCTGCCCGACGGGGTCTACGGCGACCGCCAGAACCCGGACGGCGGGGTGGGGGCGCTGGCCGAGCACCGCTCGACCGTGCAGTTCACGGGGGACACGTGCGCGACCTGGGACGTGCTCGAGTTCGAGGCGCAGATGACCTCGGCCGCCGCGGCGATCGGCCTGCCGTACGTGTCGCACGACATCGGCTCGTTCGCCGGCCAGCCGATCGCCGGGCAGTGCAGCGGGCAGATCGCGGGCCAGAGCAACGTCGTCCCGGACGAGATGTACGCACGATGGGTGCAGTTCGCGACGTTCGAGCCGCTGAACCGCCTGCACTCCCACCACGGCAAGCGCCTGCCCTGGGAGTACCCGGGTCCGGCCGGCGACGCGGCGGCGGACGCGCTGCGGCTGCGCAACGCCCTCGTGCCCACGACCTACACGCTCGCACGGCGTGCGCGCGACACGGGCCTGCCGATCACCGGCCCGCTCTACCTGACCTGGCCGGGCCAGAAGGCGGCCTACGAGCACCCGACCCAGCGCACGTTCGGCCCGGACATCGTGGTCGCCCCGGTCGTCGGACCGGGCGACCCGGCGACCGTCCAGCAGTGGATCCCGCCCGGCACCTGGATCGACTGGTTCACCGGCGAGCGCTTCCGCGGGCCGGCGACGCGCACCCGGGCCGTTCCGCTGTCCCGGATGGCGGTGCTCGTCCGCGCCGGGGCCGCGGTGGTCACGGACCCGTCGGACGGCGGCCCGGCCGTGCCGTCGCCGGGGCTGCTGCGCGTCGACGCCTTCCGCGGCTCGCGCGGGCAGTTCGTGCTCTACGAGGACGAGGGAGCGGGACTCGCCCACCGGCGTACGGCGTACACCCGAACCACGGTGAGGCAGCGGCGCAGCGGTCCATCCGTGCGCATCACGATCGGTCGCGCCCGCGGCCG
>NZ_JBFIGP010000414.1:0-2459 GCF_041602235.1 Paraconexibacter sp. | reverse complement strand
GTGCGGCACACGTTCGCGGCGCAACCCGCCGCCGCGGTGCGGTCGACCGTGAAGGTCGCGGCGGACGCGACGGAGGGCGCGACGACGACCGCCCCCGCGCTGACGATGAGGAGGCTGACACGTCGGAGCATCGGGCCCGATCGTACCCGCGTCTCCCAGACGCGCGCGCCGCTCTCGCGCCGGCGACGGCTACGGCAGATCCTGGCGCAGCAGCTTGCCGGACGCCGTCCGCGGCAACGGGGCCGTCCGGATCTCGACGCGCTTTGGGACCTTGAAGCGGGCGAGCGAGCGGGCGCAGTGCTCACGGAGCCCCTCGGGACGTGCCGTCGCGCCCTCCCGCAGCACGACGACCGCCACCACCGCCTCCCCCCACTGCGGATCCGGTCTGCCGAGGACGGCGGCCTCGAGCACGTCCGGGTGCCGTTCGAGGACCGCCTCGACCTCGGCCGGGGCGACGTTCTCGCCCCCCGTCACGATGGTGTCGGCCTTGCGGCCCGTCACGGAGAGCCGTCCCGCCGCGTCCACCGCGCCGAGGTCGCCGGTGCGCAGGAACCCGTCCGGGCCCGCCGCCCCCGGCGCGACCGTCGGGCCCGCCACGAGGATCTCGCCGTCCTGCGCGATCCTCACCCGGGTGCAGAACAGCGGGGGGCCGGCGTCGGAGCCCGCGTCCCCGGGCCGCTGTGCGCTCACCATGGCCGTCGTCTCGGTCATGCCGTAGGTCTGCGCGACCGGGACGCCGGCCTCCCGCGCCCGCTCCTGCAGGGCGGGCGGGATCGGGCCGCCCCCGGCGAGCGCGCACCGCAGGCGCGCGGGCTCTCGCAGCCCCGCGTCCAGGAGGCGACCGAGCGTCGTCGCCACGACGCTGATCACCGTGGGGCCGTCGGGCGCGAGCAGCCGCTGGACGATCCGCTGCGCGTCGAACCCGTCGTGGACCTCCGCCGTCGTGCCCGCGAACGCCGAGCGCACGACGATCGAGAGGCCGCCGACGTGGTTGAGCGGCAGGGCCGCGAGCCAGCGCTCGTCGGGCGGGTGCCCGATCGCCACCGCGCTCCCCTGCGCCGCCCAGAGGAGGTTGCCGAACGTGAGCGGGACGGGCTTCGGGGCGCTCGTCGTGCCGGAGGTGTGCAGGAGCACCGCGCAGTCCTGCGTGCGGTGCGCCACGACGGGCAAAGGCGCACCGGCGGTCCGGGTCGGCAACGGCTCGTCCACCACGAAGGACGCGGTCGCGGTCTGCTGCGCGACCTCGGTGGCCGACAGCCTCGTCGAGACCGGGATCGGGACAGCGCCCACCCGCAGCGCGCCCCAGAACGCCGCGACGAACGGCGCTCCGGGCGCCAGCAGCAGCCCGACGCGGTCCCCGGCCCGCAGGCCCCGGTCGCGCATCGCTCGAGCGGCCGCGTCGGCCCGCGCGTCGAGCTCCGCGTACGGCACGCCGTCCAACGCCTCCACCGTGGGGCGCGCCTGCGCGGCGCACCGGACCCAGCAGCCGATCATCATCACCCACGAATCTACGCGCAGGCCGCGGTGGATAGCCTGCCGGGTCATGGCAGTCACCTGGACCGACGCGGCGCCCGATGCCGCCTACACGGACATCCGCTACGAGACGTCGGGAGACGGGATCGCCAAGATCACGATCGCTCGCCCCGAGGTCCGCAACGCGTTCCGTCCCAAGACGCTGATCGACGTGTCCGACGCCCTCGAGCGGGCGCGCGAGAACGAGGACGTGGGCGTGATCATCTTCACCGGCGAGGGGCCCCACGCCTTCTGCTCCGGCGGCGACCAGAACGTCCGCGGCGACACCGGCTACATCCCCGAGGGCGCGAAGGTCGGACGGTTCCACGTCACGGACCTGCAGATCCAGATGCGCCGGCTGCCCAAGCCCGTGGTGGCGATGGTCGCGGGGTACGCGATCGGCGGTGGGCACGTGCTGCACCTGTGCTGCGACCTGACGATCGCGGCGGACAACGCCCGGTTCGGGCAGACCGGCCCCCGCGTCGGCTCCTGGGACGGCGGGTTCGGCGCCTCGCTGCTCCGTGACCTCGTCGGCACGAAGAAGGCCAAGGAGATCTGGCTGCTGTGCCGGCAGTACGGCGCCCAGGAGGCCCTGGACATGGGGCTCGTCAACGCGGTCGTCCCGCTGGAGCGCCTCGAGGAGGAGACCGTGTCCTGGTGCCGGGAGATGCTCGCCCTGTCGCCGTTCGCGCTGCGGCTCGTGAAGTCGAGCTTCCACGCCCACGAGGACGGCTACGCCGGGATCCAGCAGCTCGCGCACGACGCGAACCTGCTCTTCTACGGCTCCGACGAGGCGGCCGAGGGGCGCGACGCCTACAAGCAGAAGCGCACCCCGGACTTCTCGAAGTTCCCGCGGCGGGCTTGATGAGCCCCGTCCGCATCTGGGTCATGGCGGCGCGTCTGCGGACGCTCCCCGCCGCCGTGGCGCCGGTCCTCGTGGGGACGAG
>NZ_JBFIGP010000413.1:0-2461 GCF_041602235.1 Paraconexibacter sp. | reverse complement strand
CCTGAGGGGCGGCCCCCCGCTCAGTCCCCTCGCGGCGGGACCTCCACCATCACCGTCACGGGCCCGTCGTTGACGAGCTCGACCTCCATGTGCGCGCCGAACACGCCGCGCTGCGCGTCGAGGGCGGCGCAGAAGCGCTCGTAGAGCGGCTCGGCGACCTCGGGGCGTGCCGCCGCGACGTAGCTGGGCCGTGTCCCCTTGCTGGTGTCGGCGTACAGCGTGAACTGGCTCACGCACAGGACCGGACGTTCGCCGACCGGCTCGTTCATGCGCCCGTCGGCGTCGGGGAACACGCGCAGCGCACCGACCTTCTGCGCGAGCCGGTCGCAGCTCGTCGTGTCGTCCCCGTGCGTCACCCCGAGCAGCACCACCAGGCCGGGGCCGATCTCGCCGGTGGTCCGTCCGTCGACCCGGACCGCCGCCCGGGAGACCCGCTGCACGAGCGCTCGCATGGGCGCGACGCTATCGCGCCTAGGTCACGGCGGCGGCGATCAGGGCGACGGTGACGACCGCCGTCGTCGACCAGGCGACGGCGCTGGCCGTGATGCGCAGGTCGAGCCCGTAGACGTGCGCGACGATCAGCGCGTTGATGCCGCACGGCATGGCGGCCTGCGTGAAGTAGGCGTCGGGGATCTCGACCGCCGTGAGCGCCATCACGGTCAGCGCGCCACTGGCGAACAGGAGGGGCGCGAGCACCACGCGCGAGGCGAGCACGACGAGCACCGGTGGCGTCAGGGGCGGCGGGAACCGCAGCGTGCCGTCCTCGGCCTCCTGCCGGAGATGGACGCCGAGGGCGAAGAAGCCGACCGGCAGGAGGGCCAGTGCCGAGTACCGCGCGATCTCGGCGAGCGCCTCCGGAGCCCAGGCGTCGGGAGCGACGAGGGCCAGGAGCAGCGCCACGAGCGGGGGGTTGCGGATCAGGAAGGACCGCAACCGCTCACGCGGCGTGCCCCCGGCCCGCGTGCCGAGCGCCGCGCCGATCGCGAAGGCCGGCAGGAACAGCATCGGCACGCTCACCGCGAGATCCCAGGTGATCGCCTCCGGGATGACGTCGGTCCCCAGGACGGCGGCGCTCAGCGGCAGCCCGAGGTAGCCCGTGTTCGCCAGGATGCTGCTGACGACCACCGCGCCGGTGGCGGCATCGCCGAGGTCCAGGACCCTGCGGCACACCGCGTACGCCGTGAGCCCGACGATCGCGAGCTCGCTGTAGGCCAGCAGCAGCCCGACGCCGAGCCCCGGGGTGAGCTCCAGCCGCGTCACCGCGAAGAACGTGATGAGCGGGAGCAGGCCGTACAGGAGGACGTCGAACGCCTTCCCCGTCCCGTCCACCGCCCGCTCACCCCAGCGGCGCTCGGACGCCATGCCGGCGGCGGCCGCGGTGATGATGCCCAGCAGGACCAGCAGCAAGGCGTCAGACGGCGCGCAGCTCGGCTGCGGCGAGCTCGGGGGAGACGGTCGTGATGTGGACCCCGGTTCCCAGCTCCAGCCCGGCGAGCGGCGTCAGGCGGGGCAGCACGTCGACGTGCCAGCAGAAGTGCTCGGCGCCGCGCGGCGCGGTCCGCACCCAGAGGGTGAGGGGCGGCGGCGCGCCGAAGCGCCGGGCGAGCCGGCTCAGGCCCTCGTGCAGCAGCCGGGCGCCGCTCGGTCCCTCGTCCTCGAACCGCATGCGGGGCACGCGCGGCACGAGCATCAGCTGGTACGGCGCGCGCGACGCGTACGGCGCGAGGAGCACCGCCTCGTCGTCGATGGCGACGATGCGGTCGCGCATCCGCACCTCCTCCTGGAGGAGGTCGCCGAGCAGGTTGCTCCCCATCGTCTGCGTGGCGTACGCGCCGAACCGCTCCCGCTCGCGCGCGACGAGCGCGGGGACGAAGTCCATCGCATAGAGCTGCGCGTGGGTGTGCTCGCGCGAGGCGCCGCCCTCCGGGCGCTCGTTGACATGGAGGTGCACGTAGGCGGCGTCCGCGTGGGTCCGCATGCGCTGCCGCCAGACCTCCACGGCCGTCACGACCTGCTCGGCCGGCAGCTCGGCGAGGGTCATCACCGGGTCGGGGGCGGTGATCAGGACCTCGTGGGCGCCGGTGGCGGGGACGGCGCCGAAGAGATCCGGGCGCGCCGATGCCTCGGACGCGTCGGAGGCGGCGTCCGGGCGCAGCGCCGGGTAGCGGTTCGGCACGACCCGCACGCTCCAGCCGGGGGTGTCGGGCAGGCGATGCGGGTCGCTGCTCACCGCGTGCAGCTCCGGGGGAGTCTGGTGCTCGTGGCCCTCGCGGAAGGGATCGTCCGCGGCGGCGAGCGCCGGTACCGGGGAGACCTCCAGCCCCGTGCCCGACCCGCCGCGCGTCGCGCGGTCGGGGGCGACGATGGTCCTCAGGCCGGTGAGCGCGTCGATGCGGATCTCGGGCACCGGGATGAGGCTACGCGGCGACCGGCGTCGCGGTCGGCTCGCTGCCGGCCCGGG
>NZ_JBFIGP010000412.1:0-2486 GCF_041602235.1 Paraconexibacter sp. | reverse complement strand
TCAGAGCTCGTCCTCGAGCCGCAGCGTCGCGATGGTCGCCCGGATGTGGTCGTGGACCTCGGTGGGTGACCGCGTGCCGTCGAACCGCCGCAGCAGACCCTGGGCGTCGTAGTACTCGATCAGCGGAGCCGTCTGCCGGTGATACACGGCCAGGCGCTCGCGCACGGTCTCGGGCTTGTCGTCGTCGCGCTGGATGAGCACGGAGCCGTCGACGTCGCAGCGGCCCTCGTGCTTGGGCGGGTCGAACTCCACGTGGTAGACGCGTCCGCTCTTGCTGACGCGGCGTCCGCTGATCCGGCGCACGATGTCCTCGTCGGGCGCCTCGATGAGGATCGCCGCGGTGATGCGCCGCTCGAGACCGGCCATCTCGGCGTCCAGCGCTTCCGCCTGCGGCACGGTGCGCGGGAAGCCGTCGAGGAGGAAGCCGTCGCGGGCGTCGTCCTTGCTGATGCGCTCCAGCGCGATGCCGATCACGACCTCGTCGGGCACGAGCTGGCCGGCGTCCATGAACTCCTGGGCCTTCAGGCCCATCTCGGTGCCGTCGGCCTTCGCCTGGCGCAGCATCTCCCCGGTGGAGATGTGGGCCAGCGTGAAGTCCTGCTGCAGCCGTTCGGCCTGGGTGCCCTTGCCGGCCCCGGGAGGGCCGAGGAGGATGAGGTTCAGCTCGGTCACGGGGGGCGTGAGGCTATCGGGTCTGCGGGAGCGGTGGCGTGTCGCCGTTCGTGGCGACCAGGGCCCGCATCACTTCAGGAAGCCCTCGTAGTTGCGCATCATCAACTGGGCCTCGAGCTGCTTCATCGTGTCGAGCGCCACGCCGACCACGATCAGCAGCGACGTCCCGCCGAAGAAGAAGTTGGCGCTGGTCTGGTTGATGAGCAGCGTCGGGAACGCGGCGACCGAGGCGAGATAGAGCGCGCCGGGGAAGGTGAGGCGCGCCAGCACCCGGTCCAGGAACTCCGCGGTCGGCCGTCCCGGGCGCACCCCGGGGATGAAGCCGCCGTACTTCTTGAGGTTCTCCGCCTGGTCCACCGGGTTGAAGGTGACGGCGGTGTAGAAGTACGTGAAGAGGATGATGAAGATCGTCTCGCCGATCAGGTACGGGGCGTCGGACGGGTTGAAGAACGCGGCGACGTCCTCGGCCCACGGCTGCTGGATGAGCTGGCCGATGGTCGGCGGGAACGCCATGATCGACGCGGCGAAGATGACCGGGATCACGCCCGCCATGTTCACGCGCAACGGCAGGTAGGTCTGCCCGCCGGCGCTCATGCGGCGCCCGATGACGCGCTTGGCGTACTGCACCGGGATGCGGCGCTGGCCCTCCTGGATGAACACGATCGCGGCGATGACGGCGAGCGCCAGGAACGGCATCATCACCCGGAACACCTGGTCCGGGCTGTTCCACCAGGCGCTGATGCCGTTCGGCAGGCCGCTGACGATGGAGGCGAAGATCATCAGCGAGATGCCGTTGCCGATGCCGCGCTGCGTGATGAGCTCGCCCATCCACATCAGCAGGACCGTGCCCGCCGTGAGGGAGAGCACGATCAGGAAGACGTGTGGCGCGTCGAACTTCTCGACGATCGACTGGCCCGCGTTGGCCTCGAAGCTGCGGAACAGGAACGTGAAGCCGATCGCCTGCGCGAACGCGAGCCCGACGGTGAGGTAGCGCGTGTACTGGGTGATGCGCGCCTGGCCGACCTCGCCCTCCTTGGAGAGCTTCTCGAGCGACGGGACGACCACCGTGAGCAGCTGCAGGATGATCGACGCCGTGATGTACGGCATGATCCCCAGCGCGAAGATCGCGAACTGCGACAAGCCGCCGCCGCTGAAGACGTTCAGCAGGTTCAGGATGCCGCCGCCGCCGAACTGCTCCTGCACCGACTGGACGGCCTCCAGGCTGACGCCCGGCACCGGGATGTGCGCGCCCACCCGGTAGAGGGCGAGAATCATCGCGGTGAAGAGCAGCTTCTTGCGGATCTCCGCAACGGTGAAGGCACTGAGAATCGTCGAGAGCACGGTCGGTGAAGATTAGGGACTCGCCCCTCTCGGCGTTCCTCCGACCGAGACTGGCTGTCTGGCCAGGACGCCGTGGCGCAACTACACTCACGCCATGCTCCCCCCTGGCCCGTCCAGCCCCGAGTTCGTCCAGACGCTGCGGTGGCTGCGCGACCCGGTGTCGCTGTTCGAGGACTGCCGCGAGCGGTACGGCCAGACGTTCACGCTGCGACTTGGCGTCGGCTCGCCGATCGTGTGCCTCACGGATCCCGCCCACGTCAAGGAGCTGTTCGCCGCGCCCCCGGACGTGCTGCACCCCGGCGAGGGGGGCCGGATCCTCGAGCCGGTCCTCGGTCGCCATTCGGTGCTCCTGCTGGACGAGGACGAGCACCTCGAGCAGCGGCGGCTGATGCTGCCGGCGTTCCACGGAGAGCGGATGACCGCGCTCACCGAGGTCCTGACCGAGCTGACCGAGGCGTCCGTCGGCGCCTGGC
>NZ_JBFIGP010000411.1:0-2487 GCF_041602235.1 Paraconexibacter sp. | reverse complement strand
GGTCGCCTCGCCTGCGACGCGACCCCGAGCCCGAGGACCTCGACGCCTACCTGCTCGGCGTCGCGCTGGAGCACCTCGCCTCCCCGCAGCGGCGGGCGGCGCTCGGGATCCGCGGTCCCGGCGAGGCACACGCCTACGCCTTCGCGCAGCGCCCCGAGGATCGGGTCGGGATCCTGCGGATGCTCGCCTCGGAGCTGCTGGGCGAGGACCCGGACCCGCCCCGGGCGCTGCGCGCCTGACGCGGGTCCGGCGCGGAGGTTCGCGCCTCAGGCGCGCCCGGTCACCACCACCCGCCCTCCGCGGGCGGGGACCATCGTGACGTTGCGGTGACGGGCGTGCTCGGGCTCGGGCCGGTCCGCCTCCAGGTCCAGGCGGCGGACCATCGCCTCGAGCACGACGCGCTGCTCGGCCATCGCCAGGGCGGCGCCCAGGCAGCGCCGGATGCCCCCGCCGAACGGGATCCACTCGTAGGTACCGGGCTTGTGGCCGATCCACCGCTCGGGACGGAACGAGAACGGATCGGGGTAGAGGTCCTCGCGGTGATGCAGGAGCAGGATGCTCATCGTGATCGGTGTCCCCGCGGGCACGCCGTACTCGCCCAGCCGCCAGGGAACGGTCACGCGGCGCCCGATGATGGGGATCACGGGACGCACACGCATCCCCTCGAGGATCGCGGCCTCGACCTGCGCCTCGCGGTCGTCGGCGTCACCGCGGACCGCGTCGCGCAGGCGCGAGTGGGCGTCCGGGAAGCGCAGCAGCCGCTCCCACGTCCAGGCCAGCGAGTTCGCCGTGGTCTCGTGGCCGGCGAGGACGAGCGTCAGCAGTTCGTCGCGCAGCTCCTTGTCGGTGAGCGCCTCCCCCTCGTCGGTCCGGGCGCGCATGAGCAGCGACATGACGTCGCGGCGCTCGCCCAGATCGGACTCCGCGCGGCGCTTGCTGATGACCGCGTACGTCGCCCGGTCGAGGATGCTCATCCCGACCTTCACGCCGCCGACGGGCTCGTCGCGACCGACGTTCATGTACTCCGACACCTTCGCGAGCGGCATCGTGGAGCTTGCGAGCAGACCCACGAGCGCCGTCCGGAACCGCCATTCGGCGCTGCCCCGCGGCGGCCGGCCCTCGATGCCGAAGATCCCGGACATGATCACGTCGAGCGTGATCGCCTGCATCCGCGGCGCGAGGGCGAACGGCTTGCCGACCGGCCAGCGGTCGAGCTCACGTTCCGTGACCGCGCTGATCATGCTCACGTAGTCGGCGATCGCCTCCCCGTGGAAGGGCGGCAGCAGCAGCTTGCGCTGGCGCATGTGCCGCTCGCCGAGCGCGGTGAGCGTGGAGTTCGGACCCACGATCGGCCGCAGCGGCGACTCGCCGGTGAGCGACGGCGCCTGATCGGGCTTCGCCGTGAACAGCGACTTCACGTGGTCCGGGTGCGAGGTGATGACCGGTCGCCCAGCCACCACCCCGTGCGCCTGGAAGGTCTGGCCCAGCTTGCGGTTCCACTCGAACACGTACTGGATCTGACGGGTCGTGAACCGGGCGACCTGCGCGATGCGCGGCAGGGGGATGCGCGGCGGCGCCGAGAGGCTCGCGAGCTCGTCCTCGCTGATCGGTCCTGCCGGCGAGGCGAGCGCTTCGCCGATGAGCACGGTGGGGGCGTTCTCGAGGAGGGCCATGCCTCAACCGTGACATGGATCGATGTCACGGTCAAGCTGGGGGCCGCCGTGCCCTGCCCGTCACGACCCGGCGCCCGGCCCCGCCCACCTCGCATAGAGTCGGGCTGCGCCGCGCACGATGCACGTTCCCACCACCTCCCCACTCCAGGACCCGCCGTCCGACTACTGCCCACCCGGCAGCGAGCGCTGGTTCACGATCCCGGACGGCCTGGACGCGGGCAAGACGCTCTTCTACTACGACCATCACACGGCGCCGGGCACCGCGCCACAGGCCACCGTGCTGTTCGTCCACGGCAACCCGGAGTGCTCGTACACGTACCGCGCCATCCGCGACGGGCTGATCGCCTCCGGCCGGCCGCTGCGGCTCGTGGCCATGGACCACGTCGGGTTCGGCCTGTCGGACCAGGCCGACTTCGAGATGGTCGACCAGCACCACGCGGCGAACGTCCTGCAGCTCGTCCGCCACCTCGACCTGCAGGACGTCGTGCTGGTCGTCCACGACTGGGGCGGGCCCATCGGCATCGGCGCGCTGCTCGAGGACCCGGACCGCGTCAGCGGGCTGCTGGTGATGAACACCACCGTCTTCCCGATGCCGTCCGACGGGCACACCTACACCAACTACCCGTTCCCCTGGCTGCCCTGGTACCTCACGCCGCGCCTGATCCCCGACCGGCTCTGGGGCGGCGTCGCCGCCGCCGTCGTCTGCCACGCGCACCCGCAGGGCACGGCGACCTTCCTGCGGACGACCGCGACCTGGCTGACGCGGCATGCCCGGGGGACCGTCCCGCCCGGCACCCCGGAGCACGTCTTCTCG
>NZ_JBFIGP010000410.1:0-2512 GCF_041602235.1 Paraconexibacter sp. | reverse complement strand
TCCTCCGACGCGACGGTTCGCGGCGCGGTGTAGCGGATGATCTCGTGGACGTAGCTGATGGGCAGCGCGTACTCCTCGTCACCGAGGGTGAAGACGACGAGCTGTCGGGCGTCCTGGGGATCTGACATGGGAATGACTCCTGGTCGGTGCGCGAAGGGGAAGGGCCTGCCACGGCCTCGTGCACCGGTAGTCGGCGGCGGCGTCCGGCGCTTGAGGGTGTGGACGGTCCGGAGCGCTTGGGCTTTACGCTGTGGTGATCCGTATGACTGACATGGACCACGTCAACCATCGGCCCTCGACGATCCGGGGCCGCCGGGAGCTCTTCGAGGCAGTCATGGAGCGACTGCACGAGCGACTCGGTGAGCCGGACCTCCAGATCCACGACATCGCCGCCGACACCTTCGCCAGCCGACGCCAGATCCAGCGCGTGATGGAGGAGCAGCGCACGACGTTCCGTGCGGAGCTCGCCCGCATCCGCATGGACCGCGCCGCGGAGCTGCTCGTCACCACGACGCTCCCCGTGCGCGAGGTGGCGGCACGGGTCGGCTACCGGCAGCCCGCGCAGTTCGCGAAGGCCTTCCGCCTCCGCCACGGGTCCGCTCCGAGCGTGTACCGGGGCGACCACGGCGCCCGCCCCGGCTGGGCGCGCGCCGCGTAGCGCACGCCGAGCAGCGCGACCGCGCCGCTCAGACCCCGGCGAGCGGAGCACGCCCGCTGATCGCGAGCGCCTCCGCGAGGATCCGTACGCGCCAGGCGCGCACGGCGGCGATGATCTCGTCGGGCGTCTCCTGCACCACGTAGCGCGTGCCGGTGGTCAGGGTGACGTGGGTGTCGGGCATCGCCTCGACGTGCATGATGAGATCGGGGTTCACCAGGTACGGCTCGACGTCCCTCCCGAGCCGGTGGAGCCGGATCATCAGCGCTTGAGGTTGACGAGGTCCTGCAGCATCTCATCGCTGGTGGAGATGACGCGCGAGTTGGCCTGGAACCCGCGCTGCGCGACGATCATCTGCGTGAACTCGGCCGCCAGGTCGACGTTCGACATCTCGAGCGTGCCCGCGGTCAGGACGCCGAACGTGCCGCCCGGCCCGCCGACGATCTCCGTGCCGGAGGCCGGATCGCTGTTCCAGCGGTTGCCGGAGATGCGGGTCAGCCCCTCCTCGTTGGGGAACTGCGCCAGCGAGATGGTGCCGGCGCTGACGCGTGCGCCGCCACCCGAGGGGATGTAGGAGACCGACCCGTCCTCACCGACGATGGTGTCGGTGGCGCCCAGCGGGATCTGGATGTAGGCGTCGGTGGCGCCGGTGCGACCCATCACGTAGTAGCCGTCGGCGGTGACGAGGAAGCCCTGGTCGTTGCGCCGGAAGTTGCCGGCGCGCGTGTACTCGATGGTGGTGGGCAGGGCGGGCGGGGCGCCGGCGGCGACGCGGAACCAGCCGTTGCCCTGGATCGCGACGTCGAGAGGATTGCCGGTTGCCTGCAGCGAGCCGGAACCCATCTGGTTGTCGATCGTGCCGAGCTGCACTCCGAGCCCGACCTGACGTCCGTTGAGGCCTCCCGTGGTGGGTCCAGCCGCGGTGCCGAACTGGTAGGTCTGCTGCAGCTGGTCCTTGAAGGACGCACGGCTGCCCTTGAAGCCGACGGTGTTCACGTTGGCGAGGTTGTTCGCCGTGACGTCGAGCATGATCTGGTGGTTGCGCAGGCCGGAGATGGCGCTGAACATTCCTCGAATCATCTGTCTCTCCTTGGTGTCGCGGCGTCAGGCGATGACGGCGCTGTCGATGTTGGTGAAGACGTGGTCGCGAAGCTGGTCGCGGTCGATGGCGGTGATGACCGTCCGGTTGCGGACGGACACGACGAAGGCGCTGGAGTCGATGAGGACGACCGCTTCGCGTGCGCCCTTGGCTGCGGCGCGGGCGACGCCGCCGTCGAGCCGGGCGAGGGTGGTCTGGTCGACGTCGATCTGACGGCGACCCAGCCGCTGGAGGGCGTGGTTGGAGAACTGGACCCCGTCGGGCCGGTGCGCGAGCAGCTCGTGCGCGAACGGGCGTTGCGGCGCCGCAGCCGGGGCGACCGGACGCTGGACGGCCGTCGAGGGATCGACCCGGCCGGGGCCGGGTGGGACGAGCGCGAGGTTGGGAACGGCCGCGGAGCTCATCGCACGTCCGTCACGCTTCCGGGGTCCAGGAGGCGGCCCCCGACCTTCAGCAACGGTGACCCGCTGCTGCGGTCGACGGCTTCGACGACGCCTTCGGCCCGCAGGCCGTCGGAGGCCAGGTACCCGACGGTCTTCCCCAGCATCCCGACGGCGCGGGCCTCGCGCTGCTCGGTCACGAGGTTCGCCGTGGCCGTCGCCATGTTGGTGATCTGCTCCAGCGAGGTCATCTGCGACAGCTGCTGGACGAACTCCTTGCTGTCGGCGGCGTTGCTGGGGTCCTGCTGGCGCAACGACTCGATCATCATCTTCATGAACGCGTCCTTGCCCAGCTGCAGCGACGAGGCCGCGTTGGAC
>NZ_JBFIGP010000409.1:0-2513 GCF_041602235.1 Paraconexibacter sp. | reverse complement strand
GGGACCGCGGATCCCGAGCGCCGCCCGCCGCTGCGGGGAGGCGAGGTGCTCCAGCGCGACGCCGAGCAGGTAGGCGTCGAGGTCCTCGGGCTCGGGGTCGCGTCGCAGGCGAGGCGACCGCTCGCCCGCATGGTCGGTGCGGGACGCTCGGACCGGCTCGCGTGCCGCCCGGTCGGGGCTCGACGCATCCCAGTCGCGCTGGTCGGCGTCCGCGTCACGGGGACGGTCCTTCGCGGCCCACCGCGCCTCGTCGAGCGCCTTGGACCGCTGCTCGTAGTCCTTGGGCTTCGGCGGGACGTAGCCGACGCCGAGCTTCAGCGAGCCACCGCTGATCGCTCCCTCCGCGTGCTGCTCGACGAGCTCGGTGGCTGTCTCGGCGCTGACGTCGCCACGCTCGATCCCGCGGCGCACGATGTCCGCGACCGTGAACGAGAGATCGCCCTGCTCGACGCGGTCCACGATCGGCTGCGGCAGGTCGAGCAGTCGCAGCGCCCGCCGCGTCCAGCTCGCCGGCGCGCCGACCATGCGGGAGACGTCGGCGGCCGTCAGCGAGTCGTCCTCGGCCATGATCGCCCGGGCCGCGCGCGCGAACTGGACCGGCTCGGGCTTGCTCTGGTGGAAGTTCTCGGCGAACTGCATCGTCAGGGCCTCGCGTCGCGAGATGTCCGCCACGAGCGTGAAACGCCAGTCCTCCCGGGGGCCCTCGGCCCGGTCGAGCAGCTGCATGGCGGCGAACCGACGGCGCCCCGCGAGCAGCTCGTACGGTCGCTCCGCGTCGCCGGTGGCGCGCACGAGCGGGGGGTGCAGCAGCCCCGTCTCCTTGATCGAGACCGCGAGTTCGTGGATGTCGGGCAGGACGCCGGTGCGCATGTTGACCATCGTGCGGACCTGGCGCAGCGACGCGGTCACCGGGGTGTGCGCCTTGCCCGCGGTGTCGGCGAGTGGCGTGGCACGCAGGTCGGCGTCGGCGGACGCGCGCTCCTCGCGGGCCCGCTGTTCCTGCATCTGCGCGACGTGCTGTTCGGCGTCCTGGAGCTGATCGACCTGAGACATGAGGTCCGCCATGCAAGCAGACTCCGGCCCGCGAGCTCGCGCGGACGATGGACGTGCGACCTTGGCCGCACTACGGTGCTCGGATGCGCCTCCGTCCCGCTTCCGTCGACGATGCCGGCCGCCTGCGCGGGCTCGTGCGTGACGCCTACGGGAAGTACGTCCCGCGGATGGGTCGTGAACCGCGGCCCATGACCCAGGACTACGCCGAGGTCGTCCGCGACCTGGACGTCACGGTGGCCGAGGACGACACCGGCATCGTCGGCATGGTCGCCCTGGAGTTCGACGAGGAGGAGCGGGGCTTCATGGTCGACAACGTGGCGGTCGACCCCGGCCATCACGGCAAGGGGGTCGGTCGCGCGCTGCTCGAGCACGCCGAGGCCGAGGCACGCCGCCGCGGTCACCCGGAGATCCTGCTCTACACGCACTCCACGATGACCGAGAACCTCGCGCTCTACGCGCGGATCGGCTACGTCGAGTACGACCGCCGATCGTCGGACCCCGGCGAGATCGTGATGATGCGCAAGCCGCTGGCGTAGGCGGCGTGGCGTGCCGGGACCGCGCCGACGGCCGTGGCCGCCGACCCGGTCCCGCACGGCTCAGGCGCGGATGGTGCGCCGGATGACGTAGGTCTCGCGGCCCTTGCGCAGCGTGATCGTGACCTTGTAGCGGCGGCCCTTCACGAGACGGGGGAGCGCGAGATCAGCCGTGTTGGAGGTGAGCTTGCGGGCGCGGACACGGCGGATGCTCCGACCGCGGGTGATGGTCGCCCTCGCGGTCATGCCGCGCGCCTGGAAGATCACCAGGAAGCACACGCGTCGCTTGGCGCCCGTGCGGTCGCGCTCCTTGCAGCGGTACGCGCCTCCGAGGCCGCGGGGGCCCTGTGCCCCCTGCTCGCCGGGCGGGCCGCTCGGACCCGCCGCACCGGCGGCGCCGGCCGGGCCCGTGACGCTCGCGCCCTGGGGTCCGGAGGGACCGGCGGGCCCGGTCGGGCCGGGGGCGCCGTCGGCCGGCGCGGCGGTGGCGTGACCGGTGACGGGGGTGCTGTTCTCCCCGTCGACGTTGGCGATCACGAGCAGATCGGTCTCACGCGGACCGGCGGCCGTCGGGGTGAACACCAGGCCGCGTGCACAGCGGTCACCCGGGTACAGGACCCCGGGGCAGCGGTTGGCGCCGAAGTCGAAGTCGTCGAAGTGACCTCCCTCCAGGCGCCAGCGGTCGATGAACAACGGCGCGTCACCGGTGTTGCGGATCCCGCTGTAGACCGTGGGGCCGCCTGCGCCGAGGGCCTGCGATCCGAAGGAGATCGGGGTCATGTCGACGGTCGTGTTGCGCGCGAACACCTCCGTGGAGGCGAGGACGTCGTCTGGTCCGAGGCCCTGCAGGCCGCCGGTCGCGAGCACGCGGGTGTCCTCCATGAGGGTGAACGCCTCGCCCCACCGGGCCGCGGTCATCGGCCCGGC
>NZ_JBFIGP010000408.1:0-2536 GCF_041602235.1 Paraconexibacter sp. | reverse complement strand
TGACCCACGACTGCACGCGGTCCAGCGAGCCGAGCTCGTGTCGCAGCGACGCGAGGATCGACAGACCGGTCTGCCGCGCGGCCTCGTACGCCTGCTCCTCGGTGACGTCGCTCCCGACCTTGCCCGTCGACAGCAGGGTCGTCCCGTCCACCGGTCCGTGTCCGGAGACGTACGCCAGGTCACCGTCGACGTGCACGAGGTCGAAGGAGCGCGTGAAGCCCGGCGGGCCGCCGAAGAGCTCCGGGAGGGTCAGGCCGAGGTCGGTGAGGCGCTGCTCGATCGCGGGCATGGCGCGACCGTAGCGTGCGCGCGGATCGCGATCGGTCCTGTCTGTGCGTGGGGTCCCGCCGGTCTGCTGTCATGGGCTCCATGGCCGATCACGACCGCGATGCCTGGGAGCAGCGCTGGACCGATGCGCTGAGCACCCACGGGGAGGCCGTCGCGCTGAGGCCGCCGAACGCCCATCTGATCGCCGAGCTCGATGGCCTGCCGCCCGGACGCGCGCTCGACGCGGGCTGCGGTCACGGGGCGGAGACGCTCTGGCTCGCCGACCGCGGCTGGCGGGTCACGGCCGTGGACTTCGCGGCGACGGCCTTGGCCCAGGCCCGATCGACGGCGGAGGCGATGGGGCCGGACGTCGCTGAGCGCGTCGACTGGGTCGAGGCCGATCTGGGGACCTGGACGCCGCCACGCGAGGCCTACGACCTGGTGGTCTGCCTGTACGTCCACGCGGCGGGACCCGTGGAGGAGGTGGTGGCGCGGCTGGCCGGTGGGGTCGCCGCCGGTGGCACGCTGTTCCTCGTCGGCCATCGCCCGATCGACCCGGCCACCGGAGCGCCGACGCCGGCCGCGGGGCAGGTGCAGGTGTCGGTGCAGGCCGCGCGCGCCGTGCTGGACCCGGTCAGGTGGGAGCTGCTCGTGGCGCAGGAGCGTCCTCGGTCCGTCGCCGGGTCCGGGGTCGACGCGGTGATCCGGGCGAGACGGCGGTCGTGAGCCGGGCGCCTCAGACGACCTGCGCGGCCGCGTGGCCCGAGGCCCACGCCCACTGGAAGTTGAAGCCGCCGAGGTGGCCGGTGACGTCCAGCACCTCGCCGATGAAGTACAGGCCCGGGCTCTTGCGGGACTCCATGGTCTTGGACGACACGTCGCGCGTGTCGACGCCGCCGAGCGTGACCTCGGCGGTGCGGTAGCCCTCGGTCCCGGCGGGCACCACGCGCCAGTCGGTCAGCCGGTCGGCGATCTCCCGCAGGTCGGCTGGGGTGTAGCGCTTCATCGGCTGGGACGTGAACCAGTGCTCGGCCAGCAGTCCCGCCATCTTCTTCGTGAAGGCCTCGCTCAGCACCGTCCGCAGCTCGCTGTCGGGCCGCGCGGTCTGCTGGTCCTGCAGCCACTCCAGGGCGTCGCGGTCGGGCAGCAGGTCTATGCGCACGGCGTCGCCCGGACGCCAGAAGGAGGAGATCTGCAGGATCGCCGGACCGCTGAGGCCGCGATGGGTGAACAGGAGGTTCTCGCGGAAGCTCTCGCCGTTGCAGGCGGCCACGCAGTCCGCCGAGGTGCCCGACAGCTCAGTGCACAGTTCCTTGAGGCGGTCGGTGATGGTGAACGGCACGAGGCCCGCGCGCGTGTCGAGCACCGTGTGCCCGAACTGGCAGGCGACGTCGTAGCCGAACCCGGTGGCGCCCATGGTCGGGATCGACAGCCCGCCCGTCGCGACGACGAGCGACTGCGTTTCGACCGGTCCGATGGTCGTGCTCAGCAGGTAGCCGGTGTCGGTCTTCTCGATCTCCTGCACCGGGGTCTTCAGGTGCAGCTCGACGCCGGCGTCGTCGCACTCGCGCAGGAGCATCGCGAGGATGTCCTTCGACTTGTTGTCGCAGAAGAGCTGCCCGAGCTTCTTCTCGTGGTAGGGCACGCCGTGGCGCTCGACCAGGGCGATGAAGTCCCACGGGGTGTAGCGCGCGAGGGCCGACTTGCAGAAGTGCGGGTTCTGCGAGGAGAAGTTCGCGGGCTCCGCGTACATGTTCGTGAAGTTGCAGCGCCCGCCGCCGGACATGAGGATCTTCTTGCCCGGCTTGTTGGCGTGCTCGAGCAGCAGCACCCGTCGCCCGCGAGCGGCGGCGGTCATCGCGCACATCAGGCCGGCGGCGCCGGCGCCGATGATCACGACGTCGGTGGAGCGCACGGCGGGCACCCTAGCGCGAGCGGCTTCGCGGCCGCGCGGCGTGCCCCCTCCCCTCCCAGGTGAACCAGGCGCGTTCCGTCTGCCGGGACGTATCTGGTTCACCCGGCGCGCGGCGCGCCGACGGGCGCCCCTCAGTGGCCGTGCCCCGCGCCGCCGCGCCGGTGCATGACCGCCACGATGACCGCGCCCACGAACACGCCGAGCAGCGCCGAGGCGCCGGTGTTCGTGAGCCACCCGCCGATGCCGCCGAAGGAGCCGAGCGCGTCGTGCACGTCCTCCTCGAGGTGGTGCACCGCGTCGTACGGGCCGTGCAGGCCGAGCTCGTCGAGTCCCACCAGCAGGATGTGGCCGCCC
>NZ_JBFIGP010000407.1:0-2552 GCF_041602235.1 Paraconexibacter sp. | reverse complement strand
CGGCGGAGAGAGGAAGGACATGCTGCGAGTCAACCGCCGCTACGTGAGGCTCTCCGAGGAAACAGTGAAGAACACTCGAAGAACGGAGCCGCAGCGCCGCGCGCTGTGCGATACATGCGTGCGACGTCATGACGGACAGTCCCGCCTTCACCGCGCCGACGGGCGCCCGCGTGCTCCTGGTCGACGACGATCCGGCCGTCCGGGACGCGGTGGCGCGCGCCCTGCGCCTGGAACGGCTCGACGTGACGTCGGCCGGCGACGGGCAGGAGGCGCTCGACCTGCTCTCCGAGCAGCGGTTCGACACGGTGGTGCTCGACATCGCGATGCCGCGCGTCGACGGCCTCGAGGTCTGCCGGCGGCTGCGCGACATCGGTGACCGCACCCCGATCCTCATCCTCACGGCGCGGGACGAGGTCGACGACCGTGTCGCGGGACTCGACGCTGGCGCCGACGACTACCTGGTCAAGCCGTTCGCGCTGCGGGAGCTGAAGGCGCGGCTGCGCGCGCTGCTGCGCCGGCTCGACGTGCCGGCAGCGGCCTCGTCCACGGCGCACGAGGAGCCCCTGACCTTCGAGGATCTCCAGCTCGATCCGGTCGCGCACGAGGTCACCCGGTCCGGCCGCCGCCTGGAGCTGACCAAGACCGAGTTCCTGCTGCTGCGGTACTTCCTGGAGCATCCACGACAGGTACTCAGCCGGTCGCAGATCTTCGACGCGGTGTGGGGCTACGACTTCGGCGCCACGTCCAACGCCCTGGGCGTCTACATGGGGTACCTGCGGCGCAAGACCGAAGCGGAGGGCGAGCTGCGGCTGCTGCACACGGTCCGCGGGGTCGGCTACGTCCTGCGGTCGGAGCCATGAGCCTGCGCCAACGCCTGATCGTCGCCAGCGCGGGCGCGGTCGGCCTGGCCGTGCTCCTGGCGTGCGTGGTGGCCTACGTCGTCGTGCGGGGGGAGCTCCTCGGCCAGATCGACGATCAGCTCGACGGACAGGCCGACGTGATCGAGCAGGTGGGCGGGCCCCGTCCGCAGGGGGGACGGCCGCTGCGGCTCGGTCTGCCCCAGCTCCGTCCCCAGGAGGGCGGCCTCGCGTACCTGCAGCTCGTGAGCCCGGACGGCACGGTCGAACCCAACCTGCGGTTCCCGGACGCGATCCCGCTGCCCGTGTCCGGGATCGACCAGATGATCGCGCTGCGCCAGCGCGGACGGTCCCTTCGCACGATCGAGCAGAGCGCGGCGAAGCTGCGGATCCTGACGTTCGGCGTTCCCGGCGTGGGCGCGGTGCAGCTGGCGCGTCCCCTGAACAGCATCGACCGGGTGCTCAACCGCATCCGCTGGTTCCTGGCCCTGGTGTGCGCGGGCGGCGTGGGCGTGTCGCTGCTGCTCGGTCGCTCCGTCACCCGTCGCGTCACCGCGCCGCTGCACGACGTCGCCCAGGCCGCCGAGCACATCGCCGAGACCGACGACCTCAGCCGGCGCATCGAGGTACGGACCGCCGACGACATCGGTCGTCTCGCCGGGAGGTTCAACCTCATGCTCGACCGGCTGCAGGCCTCACGCGCCGAGCTGTCCGAGTCGGTGCAGGCCCAGCGTCAACTCGTCGCCGACGCGTCCCACGAGCTGCGCACGCCGATCACCAGCCTGCGCACCAACATCGAGGTGCTGCTGGACGGCGGCGATCTCGACGCCCAGTCCCGTGAGCAGCTGCTGACCGATGTGCGCACGCAGACCGAGGAGCTCGGGGACCTCGTCGCGGACGTCATCGAGCTCGCCCGCGGCGACACGGCGCCGCGCGGCCACGAGGACGTGCGCCTGGACGACGTCGTGGCGCAGGCGGTCGAGCGCGCACGCCGCAACCATCCGGGGACGACCTTCGCGCTCGACCGTGAGGTGAGCGTCGTCGAGGGCGACCCGGTCCGGCTGTCGCGGGCGATCGGCAACCTGCTGGAGAACGCCGCCAAGCACGGCGGTCCGGGGTCGACCGTCGACGTGGAGGTCGACCTCTCCGGCGTCACGGTCCGCGACCGAGGGCCGGGCCTGCCGGAGGGGGATCTGCCCCACCTGTTCGACCGCTTCTACCGCGGCGAGACCGCCCGCGGCCTGCCCGGCACGGGCCTGGGGCTCGCGATCGTGCGACAGGTCGCAGAGGCCCACGGCGGGACGGTGCGCGCCGAGAACGTCGGGGACGCGGCGGGTGGTGGCGATGCCGGTGGCGGAAGGGGCGCCCGGTTCGTGCTGGAGCTCCCCGGGCGACCGACCGACGAGGGCTGACGAGGCCCCCGCGCGGGACGGCGGGTCCGGCGGAACCGCTCGCGCCCGGCCTCTCAGCAGCCGGCGACCGGGCGCCCGTCCTGCTCGCGCTCGGTCTGACGGCCGACCGTCATGCCGAGGTCCGGCGGCACGCGTGGCAGGTCCGCCCGCGCGGGCTTGCCGTCACGCGTGAGCTCCCAGCACTGGGCGAGGAACTACAGCCGCGTACGGGTCAGGGCGACCGGCGCGGTCGCGATCCGCCGACCGCCCAGGTGCTCGTCGATCCACGCGCGCAGGCGCGGGT
>NZ_JBFIGP010000406.1:0-2561 GCF_041602235.1 Paraconexibacter sp. | reverse complement strand
TCGCCCCGGTCCTGCCAGAGTCCCGGCGATGAAGGCCGTTCTCCTCACCGGCGTCGGGAAGCGCTACGACATCGTCAGCGCGTTCGCGCAGCACACGACCGTGGTGGCGGCGGACCCGTCGCCGCTGGCTCCCGCGCAGTACGCGGCGACCGTGCGCTCCAGCGTGCCCCTCATCAAGGACCCGGAGTACGTGCCGTCGCTGCGCGCGCTGTGCGACGAGCACGACGTGGGCGCGATCGTCCCCCTCACCGACCTGGACATCGAGACGCTCGCGGTGGCCCGCGAGGAAGGGCACCTGCCCGAGGCGCTGGTGCCGTCGTCGCGGACCGCGAGCGCCACCTACGACAAGTACGGCACGCACCTGCTCCTGCGCGAGCTCGGGCTGCCCTCGCCGCCCACGGTGCTGCCGGAGGACCTGGACGCGATGGACGACCACTACCCGGTCATGGTCAAGCCGGTGCGCGGCTCGGGCGCCCGCTCGATCCACCCGGCCCGCGACCGTCGTGACGCCGAGTTCTTCGTCGGCTACGTCGACGAGCCGGTGATGATCCAGAAGCTCATGGACGGGCCCGAGTTCTCGATGGACTGCCTGAGCGACACCGACGGGCGCTGTCTCAACGTCATCCCGCGGACCATGCTCGAGTCACGGGGCGGCGAGTCGATCAAGGGGGCCGCGATCGCCGACCGGGAGCTGATCGATCTCGGGCGGAGCGTCGTCGAGGCGCTCGGTGTCCGAGGGCCGTGCACCGTCCAGGCGTTCCGCGACAAGGATCTCGGGCTGGGCATCACCGACGTCAACACCCGCTTCGGTGGAGCGTTCCCGGCGCCGATGTACGCGGCCCTCCCGGGGCGTACCTACCCCGAGCTGATCGTGGCGATGGCGAACGGGGAGACCCCCGAGCCGCACGTCGGCGAGTTCGTCGCGGGCCGCCACTTCACGCGCTACTACTGGCAGCTCGAGCTCGACGAGCAGATGCGGCCGACGGGGAGGGACATCGTGTCGCCTCCCGGCCCGCCCACCCCGCGCTGATCGCGCGGGGGTGTCCGGCTACGGGACGAGCTCCGGTCCCTTGTCGACGTACTTGGCGCGGAACGCGCGGAACGTGTCGAGCGTCTCGGAGTTCAGCGGGCCGGGGCAGCCCACGTAGTTCGTCCACGCGACGGCCGCGAACTTGAACGGCATCTCGGTGTTGTTCTGGAACACGAGCTGGTGGTAGCCGTTGCTCCCGCTGAAGTCCTCATTGAACAGCGCGGAGAGCTTTGCCTGGTCGCTCGTCGAGGTCCCGGGTGCGAACTGGAAGAGGATCCGGCCGTGCTCGAGGGTGTGGACCCAGTTCTCCTTCTCGGGCTCGTTCCCGACGCTGTACTCGCCGTCCTGGGCCGGGGTGATGTTGTGCGGGCCCGAGGTCGGCGGGTTGGTCTTGTAGCTCGTGACCTGGCCCTCGACGTGGTCGTTGCCCTCGCTGGGCAGCTGCTCCTTCAGCTCGCAGCCGGCGGCCTTGGCCGCCTCCTCGAGGTCGGTGATCCGCTGGGCGGGGATCGACGCCTTGGGCAGGTCGCTGCCGCCGTCCGGAGCGGGTCCGTCGTCGCCCCCACCTCCGGCCACGACCGCGGCTCCGATGCCGCCGACCGCGAGCACGGCGACGACGACGCCTCCGACGAGCCGCATGCGCCGGGCGTTGGCGGCGGCCTTTTCGGCCTCGGCCTGCTGCGCCTGGCGCTCCCTGCGGCGCGCTTCTTTCTCTTCCTGACGGCTCGACATACGTTCCGGATGCTACCCGTGCTCGCGCGAGCACCACGTCGGTCGGTCGACGGGGGCGCGCCTGGGCGGCGTCGCCGTGCCGGCGGCGTCAGGCGGTCCTGGCATGCGTGGTGCCGGCCGCGGCGTCCGCGGGGGCGGCGAACACCTCCGCGAGGAAGCCGGCGATCTCGTTGCTCAGGCGCTCGGGGAAGAGCCGCCCTTCGAGGATCGACGCCATGCGCATCAGCCGCGCCCCCTGGATCTCGCCGACCAGCGCGTCGGCGTCCGAGAAGGGGTGGATGGGGTCGTTGGGGTGCCCGACGACGAGCGTGGGGGCGGTGATCGTCCTGCGCAGTGTCGGCGGCGGGGCGACGCGGTGGAAGAACAGGCCGTGGAACACCGCGTTGCTGGGCTCCGGGTCCTGCCGCACGAGGTCGAGCATCATGTCCGGGAGGGCGAGCGCGGGCACCGAGGTCGGGATCCGCCGGGTGATCGCGCTCAGCGCCCGCATCGGCGTCCGCGCGAAGGTGAGCGTGAGCATGATCGGGGTGAACGCGATCGCGCAGCCGAGCAGGGCGTCGTCGAGCACGGGCATCTCGATGATCAGGCCCCGGATGCGGTCGGGCGCGCTCACGGCGGCCTCGAGCGCCGAGTTGGCGCCGAGCGAGAGCCCGTGGAAGACGGCCCGCTCGACCTCGAGGTGGTCGAGGAGCGCGACGAGCTGCTCCCCGAACCCGGCCATCGAGTACGCCTGCATGTCGCTCGGGCGGTCCGACCGGCCGTGCCCGAGGAGATCGATGGTGATCGCGCGGTACCCCCG
>NZ_JBFIGP010000405.1:0-2565 GCF_041602235.1 Paraconexibacter sp. | reverse complement strand
TGCCGTCGCCTCGGCGATCGGCGGGGCGGCCGGCAGCTTCGGCGTCCTCGTCGCCGCCCGTGCGCTCCAGGGCCTCTTCGGCGCGCTGCTGGCGCCGGCCGCGCTCTCGCTGCTCTCGACGATCTTCACCGACCCCGCGGAACGTGCGAAGGCCTTCGGCGTCTTCGGGGCGATCGCCGGCGCGGGCGCCGCCGTCGGGCTGCTGCTCGGCGGCCTCCTCACCGAGTACCTGAGCTGGCGCTGGTGCCTCTACGTGAACCTCCTGTTCGCGCTCCCCGCCGCCATCGCCGCGCTTGCGCTGCTGCACGACGCGCCCCGTGCCGCGCAGCGTCCGCGCATCGACGTCCCGGGGACCCTGGCGGCCTTCTCCGGCCTGTTCGCGCTCGTCTACGGCTTCTCCAGCGCCGAGTCGCGCGGCTGGGGCTCGTCCGTGACCATCGCGTTCCTCGTCGCGAGCGGACTGCTCCTGACCACGTTCGTCGTCGTCGAGCGCCGCGTGGCGCAGCCCCTCCTGCCCCTCCGGGTCGTCCTGGACCGCAACCGGGGCGGCTCGTACCTGGCCGTCGGCATCACCGGTGCCGGGATGTTCGGGGTCTTCCTGTTCCTGACCTACTTCCTGCAGGGAACGCTCGGGTTCAGCCCGGTCCAGACCGGTCTCGCGTTCCTGCCGATGACCGCGTCGATCATGATCGCGGCGTCCACGGCCACGATGCGCCTGGTCCCGCGCTTCGGCCCGCGGCCCCTCATCTCGACCGGGATGGTGCTGGCGGCGTCGGCCATGGTGTTCCTGACCGGCGTGTCGGTCGACTCGACGTACGTGGCGGACGTGCTGCCGGCGCTGATCGTGATGGGACTCGGCATGGGGCTCGTGTTCGCCCCCGCGATGAACACGGCGACCCTCGGGGTCGCCGCCTCGGACACCGGCATCGCCTCCGCGATGGTCAACACCGGCCAGCAGGTCGGCGGGTCGGTGGGCACCGCCTTCCTGAGCACCGTCGCGGCCAGCGCGACGAGCGGCGCGCTCGGTGGCGCGCGACCCACCCAGGCCCTGCTCGCCGAGGCTGCCGTCCAGGGCTACACGACCGCGTTCGCCTGGGCCGCGGCGATCTTCGCGATCGGCGCGGTGCTGTCCGCGGTGCTGCTGCGCCCCGGCGCCGCGCCTGCGACGGCCGAGTCCGGCGTCGAGCCCGTCTTCGCGCACTGAGCGGGACGGGCGCCGCGTCAGCCGTCGAACGTCGCCCGCGTGTCGGGACCCTGATGGGACTCGGCGAGCGCGGTGATGGCGTCGACGGTGCGCCGGAGCTCCTCCACGAACGGCGCGGCCTCCGGGCCCATGCGGGGCGCCTCGCGCTCGAAGGCCCGCGCCAGCTCCCGGTAGTAGACGCGGGTGGCGAGACCCTGCCCCTGCTTGAAGCGCGCCCACAACGCGTCCCCGTGCGTGCGGTAGTCCAGCAGGATCGAGCGGGCGTTGTGCACCTTGTCGGCCAGGGACACGCGCAGCGCCGCCGGGGACTTCGAGGGGAAGGCGTCCACGTAGGCCCGCTTGCGCTCGTACCACGCCCGGCCCCGGTCCCCGCGGTCCACGGGGTCGCCGTCGACGCGGTCGCTGTTGGCCAGCACGATCTCCGCGACCGTCGGCCCGAACCGCTCGCCGATCTCCGCCAGGGCGACGGTGCCGCCGCCGTCCTCGACGACGTCGTGCAGCAGGCCGCCGATGGCCTCGTCCTCGTCACCGTGCATCTCGAGCACCAGTGACGCCACGGCCAGGAGGTGCGCGACGTAGGGCACCGGGGTGCCCTTGCGGAGCTGTCGCGCGTGGTGGGCGGTGGCGTAGTGGAGGGCTTCGTCGAACCGCTCGGTCAGCAGCGGGCTGTCGGTGAAGGACTCGGGCACGCCATCAGGGTCTCACGTCACGGCGGCCGGTTCCGGCACGTCCGCGACGCGCACGAGCAGCTTGCCGGTGTTCGATCCCGAGAACAGCTGGTTGATCGCGTCGACGGCGCGGTCGAGACCGTCCACGACCGTCTCGGACCAGCGCAGGTCGCCCGCGGCCGCGTGCGCGGCGAGCGCGCCGATCGCCTCCGGGAACCGCTCCGCGTGGTCCAGGACCAGGAAGCCGGTCATCGTCGCCCGCTGCATGATGATCTGCGCGATCGCCCGCTGGCCGGGGCTGCCGCCCGGGGCCCCGTAGTCGTTGTACTCGCTGATCATCCCGCAGAGCGCGATACGCGCCCCGATGTTCATACGCCCGAGGATCGCGTCCATGATCTCGCCGCCGACGTTCTCGAAGTCCGCGTCGATCCCGTTGGGGGTCGCCTGTGCGAGCTGCTCCCGCCAGTCGAGCGCCTTGTAGTTCACGCACGCGTCGAAGCCGAGCTCCTCCACGACGTGCCGGCACTTCTCGGGTGAGCCGGCCAGCCCGACGACACGGGCACCGCGCAGCTTCCCGAGCTGTCCGGCGATCGAGCCGACCGCGCCCGCGGCGGCGGAGACGACGAGCGTCTCGCCCGGCTGCGGCCGGCAGATGTCCTCGATCCCCAGCCACGCGGTGATCCCGGTGTGCCC
>NZ_JBFIGP010000404.1:0-2569 GCF_041602235.1 Paraconexibacter sp. | reverse complement strand
CGCGGCGACCCATCGCGACGTCCGCTGGATCAACCGGGGGAGGTCGTCGCCGGGCCGCTGGCCGCGGAGCGGCGGCAGGCCCTTCGCGATCGGCTTCGCCGACGCCGCGAGGGCGTCGAACGCGTTGCCGGCGGCGTCGCCACGGAACCCGCCGTCGGTCGCCGCGATGATCCGCTGCATGCCCTTCCGGCCGTCGCCGTCGAGCGGCTGCAGGACCTCGTCGAGCTCGACCTGCGTCGTCGTGTTGGTCACCGGGATCCGGCCGGCCAGCGGCGGCGCGCTCTCGGAGCCGGGATCCAGCTCCACGTAGAGGTTGCGGCCGAGCAGGGTGCGCCAGTAGATGCCGGCGCGCGCGTCCTGGTGGACCGGGACGTCGGTCTTGTCGAGCTTCAGCTCGACGAGCGCGCCGCGCTCGCCATCGGCCTGCTCGATCTCGCCGACCGAACCGACGGTCACGCCCGCGACGCGGACGGGGTTGCCGGACTTCAGGGACTGCGCCGAGGCGAAGTGCGCCCAAACGCGGTCGCTGTTGTCGGGCCAGAACGGGATGCCCCGGTTGACGCCGATCGCGACGAGCAAGATCAGCGCAGCGAGCGCGATGGCACCGTTGCGGACGTGCCGCGGACGGGCGCGGCCCGGCCGGTTCTGGAAGCGGTGGCGTCGAGCGGTCTGCTGGCTCATGGCTGGCTCAGGTGCTCCCAGCCACCCTGGCAGGGCGCGGGGTAGGGGTTGCTGAAGATCTCGTCGCGCCGGACCGGATCGGTGCCCAGGGATTCACGGGACCCGATCGTCACGGTGGCCCGGAGGTAGTTGAGGCCCTCGTCTCCGAGCGCGTCGTGCTCGGCCCAGTGACCGAGGAAGCTGCGCAGGTCACAGGAGTGCGGTGCCACTTCCTTGCTGATCGACAGGCCCGGCACCAGCCCGCGGGCCAGCAGCGGCAGCTGCGCGTCGACCCGTCGCGCGAGCGACACCGTGGGCGACGTCGCCTGGCGGGCCAGCGTGAGGGTCTTCGGAACGCGCATCAGCGCGGGCCGCGCCTCGGCGAAGAACTTCGCGGTGTCGTTGAACGCCTCCGGTGCCGGACGCAGCGCCACGTCCAGCCGCCGTGAGAGGCGGTCGACGCTGCGCAGCAGCGGATCCGTCGCGGCGAGGTTGGTCCGCGCCTGCGAGAGCGTCTGCGGCGACTGCTCGAGGGTCGAGCGCCAGTCGTCCGCCTCGGTGCGGAAGGGTGCAAGTGCGCGCGCAGCCGGATCGAACGTCGCGGTCAGCTCGTCCTTCGCGGGGTCGAGCGCTCCCAGGGCGCTCGCCGCACCCTGGACGAACCGGGTGGCCGAGCCGGGACGCGCGTTGACCGCCTGGGCGACCGACGTGAGGTTCTCCAGGTAGCCGGGACCCTGCCCCAGCAGCTGGTTGACGTCGTCGCCGCGACCTGCGACGCCCTTGCCCAGCTCGCGGAGGAGCGTCTGCGTCCGCCCGCGGGTCGGCGCGTCGAAGGTCGCCAGCACGTCGTCGAGCTGCACGGTGTTGGTCGAGCGTGACTCGGGGATGCGCCCGTTGTCCGCCAGCATCTCGCCCTTGAGGCCGGGGACGATCTCCACGTAGACGACCCCGAGCAGGCCACGCGGCCGCACGCGCAGGGTGAGGTCGGAGCGCAGCGGTCCGGTCCCGCCGTCGAGCTGCAGCCGGGCGACGACCTTGCGGTTCTCGATGCGCGAGTCGAGCACCTGGCCGATGCGGACCCCACCCATCTTGACGTCGGTGTGGTCGACGAGGCCGTCGGCACGCTCGAACGTCGCCGTGAGGTTGTAGTAGTCGCGCAGCGGGAGCTTCGTCGGGGCGAAGTAGCCGGTGAGGGCCATCGCGGCCCCGGCGAGGATGCCGGCCACGCCGACCCCCCGAATCAGGAGGGCGGGCGTTCCGCGACCGACGGGGCGGCCTCGCCGCCGGGGGGATGGGCGTCGTGAGGGCATCATGATCCGAACAGGTAGTCCACGAGGGCATCGACGTTGGACGACGGCGCGGCGCCGTCCTTCTTGGACGCGCCGAGGAGGCCGCCCAGCTTCGCGCTCGGCGGCTTGGCCTGCTCCTTCTCGGCCGCGCTCTTGGGGCAGGCGCTCTTGTCGCCGCCGGGCAGCTTCGCGCCACCGAGAAGCCCGCCGACCACGCCGTCGACCACGTCGGTCACGTCGTCGACTGCGGTGCACACGAGGTCCTTCACCGTCGGGATCACGTCGGCGGGTTTCTTCACCGGCGGGAGCTTGGGCTTGGCCGGTGCCTGCGACGTCGGGGAGGCGGCCGGAGCGGACTTGGCCGGCTTCTTCTTGGCGTTCGCCTGACCCTCGCTCAGCATCCGGTCGAGGATCTGACGAACCGTGTCCTCGGTGATCGTGATCTGCGCGCCGAAGAGGTGACCGAGGCCGTCGGCGCGCTGCGTCACTCTGGCCCAGGTCTGCAGGAAGTAGAGCGCGTCGTCCATTAGACCCTTGTCGAGGTCCTGGACGAGCGGGTCGACCGCGGTCAACGTCTCGGTCAGCTGAGCGGCGACGGGCCGCAAGCGCTTGACGGTCGG
>NZ_JBFIGP010000403.1:0-2576 GCF_041602235.1 Paraconexibacter sp. | reverse complement strand
CCCGGCAGGCGCAACCCGCCGCCGACGACGGCAGCCCGGCCGGGAGGCCTGCGTGAGCGAGGAGATCCCGCTGGCGCGACCGGTGCTCGGCCGCGAGGAGGAGGAGCGCGTGCTCGAGGTCCTGCGCTCGGGGCAGCTCTCCCTCGGGCCGACCGGACCGGCGTTCGAGCGGGCGTTCGCGGACAAGGTCGGGGCGGCGCACGCGAGCGCCGTCTCGAGCGGGACCGCCGGCCTGCATCTCGCGCTGCGAGCGGTCGGTGTCAGCGATGGCGACGAGGTCGTCACTTCCCCGTTCAGCTTCGTCGCCAGCGCCAACGCGGTGGTGTTCGAGCGGGCCAGGCCGGTGTTCGCCGACATCGATCCGGTCACGCTGGATCTCGACCCGGCCGCGGCGGCCGCCGCGGTGACCGAGCGCACGACCGCGATCCTCCCGGTCCACATCTTCGGCTACCCGGCCGACCTCCCGGCGTTCGAGCGGCTCGGTCTCCCGATCGTGGAGGACGCCTGCGAGGCGCTCGGCGCCCGCGACCGGGAGGGGGTGCCGATCGGCGGCCGGGGCCACCCCGCGGTCTTCGGCTTCTACGCCAACAAGCAGATGACCACCGGCGAGGGCGGCATGGTCACCACGGGTGACGCCGGCGTGAAGGCCCGGATCGACAGCGAGCGCAACCAGGGCCGGGCACCGGACATGGGGTGGCTGGACCACGACCGGCTCGGCTTCAACTACCGGCTCAGCGACCTGCAGGCTGCGGTCGGGCTCGCCCAGCTCGACCGGCTGGACGGCATGCTCGCGGGGCGCGCGCAGGCAGCGGCCTGGTACCGCGAGGCCCTGACCGATCTCGCGTCCGAGCTCGACCTCGGGCTGCCGTGCGAGGACCGCGACGCCGAACGCCGTGGGTGGTTCGTCTTCGTGGTGCAGGTGCCGCGCGGAACCGATCGCGACGCCGTGATCCGTGCCCTCCGCGAGCGTGGCGTGCAGAGCAAGCCCTACCTGCCGGCGATCCATCTCATGAGCTACTACCGCGAGGTGCACGGTCATCGCGAGGGCGAGTTCCCGGTGTGCGAGGACGTCGCGGCCCGCTCGATCGCACTCCCGTTCTTCCCTGAGCTTCGCCAGGAGCAGGTCGAGCGCGTCGCCGAGGAGCTCGGCGCGGTCCTGCGGGCACGGTAGGCGGAGCCGTACGGCGGTGCCTCGATAGCCTCCGGCACCCATGTCGCGCTTCTCGCTCCCGCAGGACCCTGCGTTCCAGGCCATGAACACCTCGCTGGGGTTCGACCAGCGGCTCTGGCCGTTCGATGTCGCCCAGTCGCGCGCGCATGCGCGCATGCTGGCCGCGCAGGGGATCATCGGTGAGGAGGACCGTGACGCGATCCTCAGCGGTCTGGACGCCGTGGAGCGCGAGCTGCGCGACGGCACCTTCCCGTTCCGCGAGGACGACGAGGACATCCACATGGCGGTGGAGCGCCGGCTGACCGAGATCGTCGGCGCCCCCGGCGGGAAGCTCCACACCGCGCGCTCGCGCAACGACCAGGTGATCACGGATCTCGCGATGTTCACGCGGGACGCCGCCCAGCGGGCGATCGCCCAGCTGAACGATCTGCGTCGGGTCCTGCTGGACGTGTCCGAGGCCCACCTGGACTGGCCGCTCCCCGGCTACACGCACCTGCAGCGCGCGCAGCCGGTGTACCTCTCCCATCACCTGCTGGCGTACTTCTGGATGATCACCCGCGACGTCGGGCGCTTCCAGGCGGTCCTCGATGCCTCGGCGGAGCTCCCCCTGGGGGCAGGTGCCCTGGCGGGCGTCAACTTCGACACCGACCGCCGGATGGTCGCGGCCGAGCTGGGGTTCACGGGTGTGACCGCGAACTCCGTCGATGCGGTGTCCAACCGCGACTTCGCGCTCGACCTGCTCCACGCGCTCTCGGTGTGCGCGACACACCTCAGCCGCCTGGGGCAGGAGGTCGTCCTGTGGACGAGCTCGGAGTTCGGCTTCATGACGCTCTCCGACGCCTGGTCCTCGGGCTCGTCGATCATGCCGCAGAAGAAGAACCCCGACGCCGCGGAGCTCCTGCGCGGCAAGGCCCCCCGGGTCTGGGCACATCAGGCCGCTCTGCACGGCGTGATCCACGCGCTGCCTCTGACCTACAACAAGGATCTGCAGGAGGACAAGGAGCACCTGTTCGACGCCGTGGACACCGTCGAGGTCTGCGTCGCGGCGGCGGCGGGCATGCTCTCCACCGCGACGTTCCATCGTGACGCGATGGCCGCCGCGGCCTCCGACGAGATGATCGCCGCGGTCGACCTCGCCGACCTGCTGGTGAAGCAGGGCACGCCCTTCCGCGAGGCGCACGGCGTCATCGCCCGGCTGGTACGGGAGGCGGTGGAGTCGGGACAGACGCTGGGTGCGGTCGCGGTCCCGGAGCTCGGCGACGATGCTGCCGCCGTTCTGGAGCAGAGCTCGTGGCTCGAATCGAAGGTCTCCGAGGGCGGCACCGCGCTGGTCCGTGTGCGCGAGCAGCTCGCGCAGGCTCGCGCCCTGGTCGGGTGAGTTCCGGCCGGTGACCGCGCGCCCGCT
>NZ_JBFIGP010000402.1:0-2625 GCF_041602235.1 Paraconexibacter sp. | reverse complement strand
GTACGTCACCTCGTGTCCGTGTCCGGCGAGCGTCTCGGCGAGGTTGCGCATCCAGCGTTCCGCGCCCCCCACGGTCCAGGGGAAGAGGCAGTCGTAGACCAGGCAGATCCTCATGCGGGCGGGAGGGTCGCAGAATCGGCACGGATCGGTGACGTTCGCCACGTGCTCGTGACGCGCCCCGCGATGGGATCCACCCGAGGGTGGGCGGCCATGACGCGGGGCGATCGGACGATCGGATCCGACGGCGATCGCGGGTCTCCGCGCGACTTTTCGGCGGCCCGCGCGTTACCGAGTATGCGACCCGGGGTAGCTTCCCGGGAGGCGCTGTCCGTCACGGTCTGACACGATCGTCCGATCCCCGTAGCCCCTCTTCTCCCCGTATGAGCCTGACCGAGCAGACGCCATCCGTGACCGGCCCCAGTTCCCCCGTCGAAGAGCTCACCGTCTCGGTGGTCATCCCGTGCCTCAACGAGGAGGAGAACATCGAGGCCTGCGTCACGCAGGCGCTCGAGGCGATGCGGGCCGCCGGGATCCTCGGTGAGGTCGTCGTCGCCGACAACGCCTCCGAGGACCGCAGCGCCGAGCTGGCGACCGCCGCCGGCGCCCGCGTGGTCAGCGAGCCGCGCCGCGGATACGGGTCCGCCTACCTGGCCGGCTTCGCCGCCGCCCGCGGCAAGTACATCGTCATGGGCGACGCGGACCTGACGTACGACTTCAACGAGATCCCCAAGTTCGTCAAGCACCTCGACGACGGGGCGGAGCTCGTGATGGGCGACCGCATGGACAACATCCAGCCCGGCGCGATGCCGTGGCTGCACCGCTACGTCGGGAACCCCGTCCTCAGCGGCATCCTCAACCTCTTCTTCAAGACCGGCATCAGCGACGCCCACTGCGGCATGCGCGCCCTGCGCCGGGACGTCCTGCCGCGCCTGGACCTGCGCACGACCGGCATGGAGTTCGCCTCCGAGATGGTCATCCGCGCCGGCAAGGAGGACCTGCGGATCGCGGAGTTCCCGATCGACTACCACCCGCGCGGCGGCGAGTCGAAGCTGAACACCTGGAGCGACGGCTGGCGTCACCTGCGGTTCCTGCTCGTGCACTCGCCGACGCACCTCTTCATCGCGCCCGGCGCGGTGATGGCGTTCCTCGGCGTGATCGTCTCGCTCGTCTCGCTGCTGCAGATCGACCTCTTCGGCCGCGAGTGGCAGCTGCACACGATGATCGCCGGCTCCCTGCTGACGATCGTGGGCAGCCAGGTCGTGGCGCTGGGTCTCGCGGCGCACGCCTACGGCTCGTACTTCATGGGCGAGAAGGACCCGTGGTTCGACCGCATGCGCGCGCGGTTCCGGCTCGAGCACGGCCTGATGCTCGGCGGCGCGATCGCCCTCGTCGGCCTCATCGTCGCCGGCGTGATCGTCGGGCAGTGGATCGCCGACGGCGCCGGCAAGCTCTCCGAGGAGCGCACCGCCGTCGCCGCCGCGACGCTGATCATCGTCGGCATCCAGGTGTTCTTCTCGTCGTTCCTGCTCAGCATCCTCGGGCTGCGCCGCCGCGACTGACCCTGCGGGCCGCACGGCGTGACGCCGGTCGTCGCGGACGCCTCCCGGTCCCATCACCGATAGCTTCTCGCCCGTGTTGCGTCGCCTGACCGTGTTCGCGTGCCTGCTCGGCCTGGCTGCGACGCTCGTCCACGCGCTCGGGCGGCCCACCAGCCCGATCGTCGCGAGCAACGGCATCCCGCCCGCGATCTTCGCGCCGCAGCCCCTCGGCGAGGGCAAGCAGCTCTGCGAGGCGCTCGGCACATCCGTCGATCGCGCCAGCGCTCTCCAGGTCACGGTGGGCGCGCAGGGTCGCAGCCCGGCGCTGCGGCTCACCGTCGCGGGGGCGCGCGGATCCCGCGTCGTGCGGGACTACCCCGACGGCGTGCTGGCCATCCCGCTGCCCCCGGGCGCCGAGCGCGGCGGTGCGACGGCGTGCATCCGCAACCTGGGTCCGGGACCCGTGCTCTTCGCGGGCGCGTCGACGGCGGAGGACCAGGGGGCGAGCGTGAACGGGGAGCCGACCGGCTTCTCGGTCTCCCTGCGGCTGGTGCGCTTCGACGCCCCGGACTGGTCGAGCGTCGTGGACCGGACCGTGGAGCGCATCGGGTACGGCCGGGGCGGTATCGGCACCGGTGAGAGCGGTTGGCTCGTGATCGCCCTGTTCGGCGGCGCCTTCTCGGTCGCGCTGTGGGGCGCGTGGCGGTGGGCGCGATGACCCGGGTCCGGACGGTCCTGCACCGGGTCGCGGCCGCGAGGCAGCGCGTCGCCGCCCTGCCGGCGGTCGTGCGGCTGGTCTTCGTGGTCGCGCTGCTGAACGGGGCGGGGTGGGCCCTCCTGACGCCGCCCTTCCAGGTCCCGGACGAGACCGCGCACTTCGCCTACGTGCAGTCGATCGGGGAGACCGGGTCACGCCCCGGGGAGGCCGGGCTGCCCGAGTTCAGCACCGAGCAGGCACGGGTGATGGACGCGCTGCGGACGACCGCGATCATCGGACGCGTCCTCGAGAAGCCGCCGCTCAGCGCGGCCGCGGACGCCGCGGCCGACGATGCGATCGAGACGGCCGCCGACGAGGCCCCGCGCGATG
>NZ_JBFIGP010000401.1:0-2638 GCF_041602235.1 Paraconexibacter sp. | reverse complement strand
TGCGCGCGGCCACCGCGGGCGGGACGGATCTGGCCGACGGGCTCGCCCGCCTCACGTCCGGCAGCAGTGCGCTGGTCACGGGCGTCCAGCGGCTCGCGTCGGGCACCGGGACCCTGGCCGGCGGGCTGGACACCGGGGCACAGCGCACGCGCATCCTGCAGGCCGGCCTGCGCAGCGGCGCGGACGCCGTCGACGCGTCGGGCCTGCCGTCCCAGCGCGACGCCGACGCCCTCAGCAGGCTCGGCCGGTCGTCCCCGAACCTCGGCCGCAGCGGCTACCTGATGCTCGCGGCGGCCGACGGCGCCCCGGCCGCCCGCCGCGCGCAGGCGACCTTCGCGATCAGCCTGCAGCGCGGGGGACGGGCGGGACGGATCCTCGTCGTGCCGACCAGCGGCCCCAACGACGACGCCGCCCACCGGCTCGGCCAGCGGCTGCGCGCGGAGCTCCCCGCGCTGTCGCGCGCCACCGGCACCGACGTCGCCCTGGGTGGGACGGCCGCCGTGCTCGGCGACTACGACGAGATCACCAGCGCCCGCCTCATCCCCCTCATCGTGACGCTGACCGTCGTGACGGCGCTGGCCCTGGTCGTCCTGTTCCGGTCGCTGCTGCTGCCGTTCGTCGCCGTCGGGCTCAACCTCGTGACCGTGGGGGCGGCCTTCGGCGTCCTGGCCCTGCTGTTCCAGGGGAACGCGCCGCTCGGCGGACCGGGGTTCATCGACGCCGTCTCGGTCAGCGGGATCTTCACCGTGCTGTTCGGCCTCTCGATCGACTACCAGGTGTTCCTCGTCCTGCGCATGCGCGAGGGCTACCTCGACACCGGCGATCCGCGCGCCGCGATCGCGTACGGCCTGGAGCGCACGGCGAAGGTCGTGACCGGGGCGGCAGCGATCATGCTCGGCGTGTTCTGCGCGTTCTCGGTCGCGGAGGTGTCGGCACTGCGCCAGTTCGGGATCGGCCTCATGGTCGCGGTGCTGATCGACGCGACGGTCGTGCGCCTGGTGCTCCTCCCCGCGCTGATGCGGGCACTGGGCGATCGCTGCTGGTGGCTGCCCGACTGGCTGGACGCGCGCCTGCCGCATCTCGACGTCGAGGGTGAGGACCACGCCCACCGCCGGGCGGTCGCGGCCGCATGAGCGGCGACGGCGTGGCAGGCCCACTGACCCCGCGCTCCCGCGCCACCCGCGAGCGGCTGCTCGCGCTCGGCGTGTCGCTGTTCGCCCAGCGCGCCTACGACGAGCTGTCGATCGAGGACATCGCCGCCGCGGCGGGCGTCAGCCACGGCCTGCTCTACCACCACTTCGGGAGCAAGCGCGGCTTCTACCTCGCGACCCTGGAGCGGGCCGCGCAGGAGATCGAGGAGCTCGCGATCGCCGCGTCCCAGGACCAGGCGCTCCCGGTCCGCGACCGTGTCCGGGCGGCCATCGGCGCGCGCGTGGACTTCATCGCCGCACGGGCGACCGGATACCGCGTGGTGGTACAGGGCGGGATCGGCGCCGACCCGCAGGCGCAGGAGATCGTCGAGCGCACCCGCCGGGCGTCGGTCGCCCGGGCGGTGGAGGACCTCGGCATCGCCGGGAGCCCCCGCGTGGAGGTCGTGATCCACGCGTGGACGGGCCTGTTCGAGCGGGCACTGCTGCGATGGCTCGACGAGCCGCTGCTCGAACGCGACGAGCTGGTCGACCTGCTGACCGATTCGCTGCTCGCGACGGTCACGGTCGCACTGCCGGGGACGTGAGCGCGATGATGCGCTTCGATGAGCACCACCCCGGACGTCGCCAACCTCGCCCGTGATCTCGCCTCGAGCACCGAGGCCGAGCGCCGGCTGCCCGAGGCGCTCGTCGTCGCGCTGCGCGAGGCCGATCAGGCTCGGGCCTGGGTGCCCGCGGCCCTGGGTGGTGCGGAGGCCTCGCCCGCGGACGTGCTGCGCGACCTGCACGACCTGGCCCGGGCCGACATGTCCGCCGGCTGGTGCGCCGCGATCGCCGCGACGACCGGGCTGCTGGGCGCCTACCTGACCCCGGCGGCCGGCGCACGCGCCTTCGGGACGCCCGGGTCGATCGCCTGCGGGGTGTGGGCCCCGCGGGCGCGCGCCGCGCGCGACCCCGACGGGACGCTGCGGGTGAGCGGCCGCTGGGCCTTCAGCAGCGCGGTGACCCACGCCGACTGGTTCTTCGGCGGCGCGCTGGTGACGGACGCCCGCGGCGCCAGCGAACCGCCCGAGATGCACATCGTGGGCCTGCCGGTGTCCGAGCTCGAGGTCCACGACACCTGGGAGGTCGGCGGGCTGCGCGGCACCGGCAGCCACGACACGAGCGTCCAGGACGCGATCGTCCCGGCGGAGCTCGCGATCCCCCTGCTCCGGTCCGCCCCCCAGTTCGACACGGCCCTCGCTTGCTTCCCGGTCTTCGGTCTGTTCGCGCAGGCGCTCGCGGCGGTCGCCCTCGGCAACGCCCGCGGCGCGATGGACGACCTGCGTGAACTGGCGGTAGGCAAGACACCGCTGGGGTCGGGGCGCACGGTCGCCGATCGCGCCACCGTGCAGGCCCGCGTGGCCGAGGCCGAGGCGGGGTTGCGAGCCGCGCACGCCCTCACCGAGCAGGCGGTCGCCGCGGCGTGGGTCGACGCGGAGGCCGGAGGC
>NZ_JBFIGP010000400.1:0-2669 GCF_041602235.1 Paraconexibacter sp. | reverse complement strand
CGTTGAAGGTGCGGTACGCGCGCACGACGTCGGGCGTCTCGACACCCTGCCGCCCCCACTCGCGGCTCAGGGAGGGCGTGTTCGCGGCGGGCATCGGACCGAAGCACCCGTAGCAGCCGCGATCGAAGCCGGGGCACAGCGCACCGCACCCGGCGTGGGTGACCGGGCCCAGGCACGGCGTGCCGTGAGCGACCATGACGCACACGTGACCGGCGGCCTTGCACTCCACGCAGACGCTGGTGGCGCGGACCGCCGGCCGCCGCCCGTGGACGAACGCGCCGACCACCTCCAAGAGCTGGCGCTTGTCGACCGGGCAGCCGTGCAGCTCGAAGTCCACGGCGACGTGATCGCTGATCGCGGTCGACGTGGCGAGCGTGGAGAGCATCGCGGGGGACGGGTAGACGGCGGCCGCGAACTCCTCCACGTCGGCCCAGTTGCGCAGCGCCTGGATCCCGCCCGAGGTCGCGCACGCGCCGATGGTGACCAGCGCCCGCGACTGCTCCCGGACCTCACGGATGCGCCGGACGTCCTGCGGGGTGGTGATCGAGCCCTCCACGAGGCTCAGGTCGTACGGGCCGGGCCGTGCGTCGGAGGACGCTTCCAGGAAGTACGCGAGCTCCACCTCCCCGGCGAGCGAGAGGATCTCGTCCTCGCAGTCGAGCAGGCTGAGCTGGCAGCCGTCGCAGGACGCGAACTTCCACACGGCCAGGCGCGGGCGGCTCACAGCTCACGCACCTTCAGCAGCGGGGCGGCCACCGGCTGGGGGACGACGGGGCCGTCCCGGCACAGCAGCAGGGGACCCAGCTGGCAGTGGCCGCAGAGGCCGATGCCGCACTTCATGCTGCGCTCCAGCGAGACGAAGATCCGTCCGGCGGGCACCCCCGCGTCGCGCAGGGCGTCGGTCGCGAACCGCATCATGATCTCGGGACCGACGACCATCGCGGTGGTCGCGGGGCCGTCCAGCCCGGCGGTCGGGACGAGTCCCGGGACGACACCGACCCGCCCACGCCAGGTGCCGGAGGCGGCGTCCACGGTCACGAGGATCTCGGCGCCCTGCCGGGCCCAGGCGTCGAGCTCGGCGCGGTACAGCAGGTCGGCCGGCGTGCGGGCGCCGTAGAGGAGCACGATGCGGCCGTGGTCGTCGCGCCGGTCCAGCGCATGCTCGACCAGCGCGCGGACCGGCGCGAGCCCGACGCCGCCGGCCACGATCACGAGGTCGCCGCCACGGGCCGCGTCCAGCGGCCAGCCGGTGCCGAGCGGCCCCCGGACGCCGATGGCGGGCGCGGCGCACAGCGCCCGGGTCACGGGGCCGACCGCCCGGATCGTGTGGGCGAGCCCCTCCTGCACGCTGGCGACCGAGATGGGCGCCTCGCCGACGCCGAACGCGTAGAGCATCGAGAACTGCCCGGGCGCGAACCCGGCGCCGTCGTGGTCGAGCGTGATCGTCCACGTGTCGTCGGTCTCCTGGCGGCGGTCCGCGACGCGGTGCACCCGCGGCGCGTACGGTCCGGCCTCGTCAGGTGCTCGCAACAGGTCCATAGACGTCGAGCAGCCGCAGGCGCGTGGCCTGCAGCCGTTGGGTGATGATCCCGGCGAAGCTGCGGTACAGCTCGCGGCCGAGCACCGGGTCCTGCTCGCACTTGCCGCGCAGGCAGAGGGCGTCGATGCGCAGCACCCGGACCTCTCCCCGCGCGACCGCGCGGAAGTGCGACCGGTACGGCGGGACGAGCCACGACCAGCCGACGACGTCGTGCTCGTGCAGCGTCTCGATGACGAGCGGACCGGTGGCCGCGTCGGTCTCGAGCGCCACCGCGCCGTGACGGATGACGTAGAAGACCTCGCCCGGCTCGCCCTCCCGCAGGAGGGCCTCGCCGTCGCTGAAGCCGTCGTTGATGGCGCACCCGGCCAGGGTGTCCAGCAGCTCGGGGGCGAGTCCCGCGAACGCCGGGGACTCCGCCAGCAGGTCACTGATGTCCTTCATGGATCGCTGCCACCTCCTCGGTGATGTCGATGGCGACCGGGCACCACGTGATGCAGCGTCCGCAGCCGACGCAGCCGGAGCTGCCGAACTGGTCGACCCACGTGGAGAGCTTGTGGGTCATCCACTGCCGGTAGCGCGATGTGCCCGAACTGCGCACCGTGCCTCCGTGCACGTAGCTGAAGTCCAGGTTGAAGCAGGAGTCCCAGGTCCGGGTGCGCTCGGCGTCGTGGCCGCTGAGGTCCGTGACGTCCTCCACGGTCGTGCAGAAGCAGGTCGGGCAGACCGCGGTGCAGTTGCCGCAGGCCAGGCAGCGGTCGGCCACCTCCTCCCAGCGGGGATGCTCCAGGTTGGCGGCCAGCAGGGCGGGGACCGCGTCCGCGTCCATCGTCCTGCCCATCTGCCCGGCGGCGCGCTCGACGGCTGCCGCGGCGGCGGCGAGGTCGGTGTCGCCGGCGGTGTCGTGGGGGACCTCGGCCATCACGGCGGCGCCCTCGGCGCTGCCGACCTCGACCACGAACCGGTGGTGCTCGCCGTCGCACAGCTCGGTGAGCGCGAGGTCGAACCCCTCGGTCGCCTTCGGTCCGGTGCGCATCGAGACGCAGAAGCACGTCCCGCCCGCCTGACCGCAGTTCACGGCGAGCACGAACAGCGACCGGCGTCGCGCGGCGTAGTCGGTGTCGGAGTGGGT
>NZ_JBFIGP010000399.1:0-2689 GCF_041602235.1 Paraconexibacter sp. | reverse complement strand
GATCCGCTTGCGGGTCGCCGGACGCACGCGCTTGGCCTTGATCGCCACGGCCAGCGGTCGCGTGAGCTTGGCGAAGTCCGGCACGACGATGTCGTCCGCGTTGCGGGCCTTCCGCCGTGGGGGTCCGATCGGGTACGGGTGGTGGGCGGCGATGTCGAAGCGCGCCGCAGCCGGGCACCGCTTGGTGGCCCGCGGCTTCTTGCGCCCGGTGACGCACAACAGCGAACGCCAGAACCGGGCGGGAGCCATGCGGGGGTCGCCCGCCCGGAGGTCGCCGTACGGCGCGGTCCCCGCGGTGACGACGACGTTCTTGCTGCTGACCTTCTTCACCGCCGCGGAGAACGCGTTGAGCAGGAGGCGGTAGAGGCGGGGGCTCTCCGCGGCGTACCCGCCCTTCTTGGTGCGCTTCCACTGCGGGGTGAGGTCGACCGACAGGTTGGGCTCGTTCCACGCCTGCCAGTAGCGCACGCGAGGCAGGGTCGCCCCGGGGCGCTGCGAGTCCGGGTGGGTGCCGTCGTACCGGCGTGCCGCCGCCTCGGCGAACCGCGCGAAGGCGGCCGGTGAGGGACGCCAGGTGCCGGGCGCCGCGCCGTCCGGGCGCTTGGAGCCCTCGGCCCACTTCGGCGCCCCGAAGAGCACCGGCAGCGCGGTCAGACCGTTGTCGGCCAGGCTGCGGACCGTCGCGTCGGTCGCGTCCCACCGGTACCCGGTCCACGCCGGGTCGCGGGCGAGCGTCGAGGTGGCCGGCTCCGTCGGCGCCACCGCGCTCCAGAACACGAAGAAGCGCACGACGCGCGCGCCTGTCGCCTTGGCGTGCTGGCCGGCGGCCTCGCGCTCGACCGGGTCGGGGCTGCTGAACGCGCGGTCGTAGAACCCGAGTTGCAGCCCTCTGGCCGCGCTGGCGGGCGACGCGCCCACCGTGGCAGCGAGCAGCGAGGTGAGCAGGACGGCGAGGACGAGGCGGGCAGGCATCACCCCTCCTACGTCCCGGGGGGCGAGTCCCTGACAGCCCGCCTCAGCGGAAGCGCACGCGCTTGAGCACGCCCGCGGCCTGGTAGTACTTCGACAGCGCGGGCTTGCCCGTCCCGTCCTGCCGCAGGAGTCCGGTGTGCAGGCCCCAGAAGTCCTTGCCGCCCGGGTAGGGCTCCGCGTCCTTCCAGCCGTAGTACACGACCCCGCGCACGTTCAGCTGCTTGGCCCGCTGCCCGAGGCCGGTGATCGCGTGCAGGATGTACCGGCCCTGACGCGTGGGCCCGGCGGTGAACGCGCTGCGCGGCCCCTGGCTGGCCCAGCCGAGCTCGGTGACCCAGATCGGCATCCGGCGATACCCCCACCCGTTGAGCAGGCGGCGGGTCGAGCTGACCGCGGTGATCACGCCGGCGTCGTTGCGGGCGTACGGGTGGATCGCCAGCGTCGTGAAGGTCTTGAGGCCACCGGCCCTGCGCATCTGCGTGAGGTAGGTCCGCAGCGGGATGCCCTGTCGGCTCTCGGGGATGCCGCCGCTGACGATCTCCGCCTTGCGGTCCGCCTTGCGGATCGCGCTGCCGACGGTGCGCAGCATCGAGACGTACTGCTTGGCGTTCGGGCGTCCGCCCCAGTAGGCGGGCAGGTTGGGCTCGTTCCACACCTGCCAGGAGCGGATGGGCAGCGGCGGGAGGTCGGGGTTCTCCTTCCAGAACGTGCCCCGGGGGCCGTAGCGGCGCACGAGCCTGGCGGCGAACCGGGCCATGTCGGCGTTGCTGCGCGGCGGGAAGGTCGTCGTCGCCGTGATCTTCCGGGTCCGTGAGGGCTTCGCCGTCCGGGACCGGAAGGCCGGGGCCCGGAAGATGATCGGCAGCAGGCGGATGCGGGCCCGCGCGGTGGCGTGCACGAACCCGTCGTAGATCGAGAAGTCGTACACCCCGCGGGTCTTCTCGATCGTCGACCAGTCGAACGTCTGGCGCAGGAGCTGGACGCCGGTGCGCCGCTGGTCGCCCAGGATCTTGGCGCGGTCGGCGGGACCGGCGGCGAACGCGTGCTCGGACACCAGCCCGAGGAAGTCGGCGGGCAGGCGGCCGCTGGCGGTCACGGCCGCGGTGGCCGGCGTGTCGCTGCTGCTCAGCCCCGTCGAGGTCGCCTGGGAGGACGTCCCCCCGCAGGCCAGGCCGGCCAGGAGGCCGACGACCAGCAGCAGCGCCCGTGTCGCCGCCCTAGTCACGGGCGACACCACGCACCACCAGCAGGACGCCCGCCGCCACGAGGACGACGATCCAGCCCGTCGACCCACCCACGCCGAGCCCGGCGCGCTCGCCGGCGGCGGGCCGGCTGGCGGGGTTCAGCCCGTCCAGGAACCGCCCGCTGGTCAGATCGCGCGGCGTGGCCCGCACCCCGAGGAGCTCGAGGTAGGCACGCGCGGTCCCGCTGGGAGCAGGCGACGGGAAAGGTTCGTAGGCTCCGTTCCCCTGCTGTGCCGCGGCGGGTGCGACTGCGGTCGCGAAGACGACCGCGATGACGGCGAGAAGTTGCGACATGCGACACCGCAGAGTACCCACACCTTCCGCCGTTCTGGGCACGAGCCCTCGCCCGTGGCTGCTCGCCGTGCTCGTGGTGGCCCTCGAGGCGGTGCTGGCGCTCGCCGGGATCCACACCGTCGCGCTGTCGGCGGTCGCGCTGCTCGCGCCCGGTCTCGCGCTGCTGCCGCTGCTGCCCG
>NZ_JBFIGP010000398.1:0-2699 GCF_041602235.1 Paraconexibacter sp. | reverse complement strand
GGTGTCGAAGGCAGCCAAGCGATTGCGGGTGGTCGTGGTATTGACGCTGGAGAAGAGGCCGCCGGCGTACAGGGTGGTGCCCGAGACCGCCAACGCGAGAACGCTGCCGTTGACGTTGGGGTTGAAGCTGGTATCGGTCCCCGTCGCGATGTCGAAGGCAGCCAAGCGGTTGCGGGTGGTGGTGCCGTTGACGCTGTTGGCGCCGTTGAAGCTGCCTCCAGCGTAGAGAGTGCTGCCCGAGAGCGCCAACGCGAGAACGCTGCCGTTGACGTTGGGGTCGAAGCTGGGGTTGACGGTGCCGTCGGCGGCGATGTGGGCGATGCGGTTGCGGGGCACGGTGCCGACCTGGGTGAACTCGCCCCCGATGTAGTACCCGCCGCTGCCGTCAGGCACCGCCGCTCGCACAGTCCCGTTGGGGTGGGCAAAGGCGGGGTTGGCGAGACTGGTCACGGTGGAAAGCGCCACGCCGCGTGGCGTACCGGTCCCGACACGGGTGAAACTGCCGCCAAGGAAGATGCGGTCCGCGGAGCGCGCGATCGCGTTGACCTGGCCGTTGGTCATCGCCGGCGCGCTGTCGGGGACATCGCTGATCGCGGCGTGGGCAACCGGCGGCGACACGCACCCAAGCGCCACCACACACCACGCGCCAACGCGCGCACGCCACAACCTGCTGGACCTGATCATCACGCCCCCCGTGCGCCCCCCAGGACGCACCCCACCAACCAGTACCGCCCGTAACCCCACCAGACGCCGACCGGAAACGTAGCGCGCCGCCCGTCGCACCACCACCAAACGTGGCGCGAACACGCTCAGCCGTCCCTTCGACGGAACACCAGGTGTCGGGCAACCCGCGCCTCGGTGGTCCCCACCGGGGTTACAGGGCGTGGAAGACTGCCCGACGTGACCGACGGTCCAGGGCAGGGGAACCGCTCGTTCGCGCGCGTGTACGACGACCACCTCGTCCAGGTCTTCAGGTTCCTGTCGTACCGGACCTCGTCGCGGGACCTCGCCGAAGATCTGACCCAGGTCACGTTCGAGAAGGCCCTCCGCGCATGGCCGCGCTACGACCCGCGCAAAGGCGCCGTCCTCACCTGGCTCCTCGCCATCGCCCGGAACGTCCTGATCGATCACCTCCGGGCCGACCGCGGCGACGTCAGGCTCGACGATGAACGGGCGCAGACGATCACTACCCCGGATGAGCCGCGCCTCGGACCGTCGAGCGAACTCGCGTCGGCGCTGTCGGTCCTCAGCGATCGCGAGCGAGAGATCCTCGGACTGCGCTTCGGCGCGGACCTCCAAGGCCCGGAGATCGCCGCCCTCACCGGACTCACGCTCGCGAACGTGCAGCAGATCCTCTCCAGGTCGCTCCGCAAGCTGCGCAGCCAACTCGAACCCGACGGTCCGCGGACCTAGATCCGCGAGACGCCGAGCCCCAGCAACAGGGCCCCGAGCGCGATCAGCGCCCCGGCCCTGAGCCACAGCATCGACGGACGCGGGCCGACGATCGCTCGCCGCCTGCCCTCGAGCTCGAGCGCCGCTCCGAGTGCCCGGCGCCACCGCTCGGGCGGTTCGGGCGTCCGGGCCTCCAGCGCCTCGGCGACCTGCCCGGCGTCCGGGCCCTCCATCTCCGCATCGCTCTCGCTCATCGGCGGAAGAGCGGTGATCGCGGGTTGAGCGCGCGCGCCCGGCGGTAAGCGCTGACCGACGCCGCAGCGTCGCCAAGGCGCGCGTCGAGTCGCGACCGTACGAGCCACGTGCGCCAGTTGACCGGCTCTGCATCGGTCGCCCGGGTCGCGACCGCCCGAGCACGCTCCAGCGCCCCGCCCTTCTCGAGGACCAGCGCCTCCTGCAGCAGCGCGGCGGCACTGCGCGGCCGCGCGTCCACCGCCGCGCGCGCTTCACGGTAGGCCGCATCCAGGCGACCCGCGCGTGCCGCGCTCTGGCTGTCGCGCAGACCGGCAGCGGTCGACGTGGGCACCGCGATGACCGCGACCGCGACCGCGGCAATCACACCGACCGCGAGACGCTGCGGCGCTCTCGCCGGCCGCCACCCCGCAGCCCGCCCGACGTGCAGCGGCTCGTCGCCGCGACCGCCGACGCAGATCGCCGCCAGGACGACACCGGCAGCTCCGAGGACGGTCATCTCCCACGCCCACTCGACACTCGCGATGACGCAGAACGCGAGGAGCCCGGCCGTCGCCGCCCCCATCGCGCCGCGATGCTCGTGATCACGAGCACGCAGCGCTCGCGAGGCACCAGCTGCGAGCGCCATGCCGAAGAACCCCACGACCAGCAGGAAGCCGACCAGACCCATCTCACCGAGTGCCTCGGCCCAGAGGGAGTGCGCGTCGCGGACGAACCCACCCTGGACGGGGTTCTCCTTGGCCCAGAGGAACTCGAACATGCCGGGACCGATCCCGGTCAGCGGCTCCGCGCGCTGGGCCTCACGGGCCGCGACCCAGTACTGGTAGCGCCCGTTCCCGGAGACCGAGCTGAGCCGACTGACGGAGTTCTCGTAGTTGGTGGGCGTCGCGCTCTGGCTCTTGAACTCGCCGATGCGGTCGCCGGCCCACCCGGCCCCACCGACGGCCAGCACGGCGACGGCGGCCACGATCACGCCCGCCGCGCTGAGCCGTGCGGCAGTGCGGCGCGAGACGCGGCTGACCGACGGACGCTCGGTGTGACGCTCGAGCAGACCG
>NZ_JBFIGP010000397.1:0-2703 GCF_041602235.1 Paraconexibacter sp. | reverse complement strand
GGGGCTGCTCGGCGGCGTGCTCGTCGCGCCCCTGCTGTGGGCGCTCAGCGACCTCGCGGTCACCGGAGACCCGCTGTACTCGCTGAACGCCACCAGCGCGCTCGCGGAGGCGCTCGGGCGCGACCGTGGCATCGCGGAGGTTCCGAGCGCGTTCGTGTCGTTCCTGTCGGACACCGCACGGCCACCGGTCGCCGCGGCGGCGGTGCTCGGAGCGGTGCTCGCCTGGCGTGCGCGCGCGGTGCTGCGCCTGCGCGCGCTGCACGTCCTCGTGGCGCTGTTCGGTGCCGGTGCCATCACGTTCATCGGGGTCGGCGCCGCCGGGCTCTCGATCCTCCCGCGGTACCTGACGGTCCCGGTCGTCGCGCTGTGCCTCCTCGCGGCGCTCGCGCTGGCGGGCTGGACGCTGCTGCCGGCGGGACACCCCTCGCGGCGCTCCTGGGCGGTCGTCTCCTCGGTCGGGGCGCTGCTCGGGTTCCTGGCGGTCGCGGTGGTCAAGGCCGACGCGCCCGGGCGCTTCGCCACCGAGCTGCGGTATCTGCGCGCCGTCCACGACGACCTCGAGCGGATCCTCGATGTTCCGGCCGTCCGCGCCGCCCGTGCCGACTGCCCGGTCGTCTCGCTCCCCAACTACCGCCTCACGCCCGACGCACGCTGGGTCCTGGAGGCCCGGGAACGGGGCGTCGTCGCCCGGTCCGACGCCGCCCGGACGGCGGACGCCGCAGGCGCCGGCGTCGCGCTCATCGCCGTGGGGGAGAAGAACGTGCGCCGCATCGGTCGCGCCGCCGGAACGCCACGGACCACGAACGCGGTGCCGGACGGCTTCACGCCGGTCGCCCGCAACCGCACCTTCGTGGCCGCCGTCCGCGGCGGCTGCGGCTGAGTCCCACGCTCCCGCCCGCGTCCGTCGAGGGCGTCCTGACGCAGGCCCCGCGAGCCCGCGCTCAGCGTCCCCCGGTGTCCACGCCCGCCTCGCGCAGGCGGTCCCACAGGGGGCGGTTGACGGCCCACGGCGTCTGGGAGAGCGCCCACGCGCGCAGCTCGGGGTCGGGGCGCTCCCGCGCACCCTCGTAGCGATCCAGCGCCGCCGCGAACGCGTCCGCGTCGGCGGCCACGTCCACCGCGTGGGCCCACGTGCGGACACCGGCGAGGTCCGGGCACACCGATCGCCGACCGAGCTTGGCGTACTTGAGGATCCGGTAGGGGAGTCCGGCGTCGTTGAACGGCTCGACCCGGAAGGGGACGATGCCGACGTCGCAGACGCGCAGCAGCGTGGACGTCTCCTCGTCGCTGCGCCGGCCCAGCCAGACGATCTGCGACGACGCGCGGCACCACGCGTAGTCCTCGTCCCCGGGCACCTCGTCGTCGTGCCACGCGCCGACCAGCAGCAGGCGCAGCCCAGCACGGCGCTCGCAGATCCCCCGCACCAGCGCCCAGTCGGTACGGCGGCCGAGGTGTCCCAGCGACAGCGCCAGCACGTCGCCCTCCCGGGCGGCCCTCGTGACACCCGGGAACTCGGCGAGGTCGGCGTCACCGGGGACCGGCAGGGGCTCCGGGGCGGGGAAGTCCCCGGCGCTCAGCCCGACGAGCACGGCCTCGCGGCCCGCTGCGCGCTCCTGCCGCTCGAGCTCCACGCTGGCGACGAAGGTCAGCGCGCTGGCGGTCGCGGCCCGCTCGTGCAGGTCGGCGAGCACCGCGCGGGTCCGCTCGTCGGCGTCGTAGGCCGCCTCGTAGCGGTCCCAGCGCCCGTACCAGAGCTCGCAGCCGTCGCCGGCCTGGCGGACGATCTCGCGGGCGAGCGGCTCCTGGACCGCGTGGAAGATCACGACCACGCCGATGGCGACGTCGTCGCGGTCGACGCCCGTGCGGCGCGCGACGCCTCGACGCAGTCCCTTGAGCAGCCGCCTGGCCTGGCCGCGCGAGAGGCGGTCGCGCACCGGGATCGGCAGCCGTGCGAGTGCTCCGTACCGCACGCGCGGGGGATCGACGGCGAGGACACCGGGGGCCTGCATGAGGTCCTCGGCCTGCTCGCGCAGGATGAAGCCCTCGAGCTCGCGCGGGAGCAGGAGGAGGGCGAGCGGACGTCCGGGCACGACCGGCAACGATACGGTGCGCGCCGTGGGCGGATACCTCAAGCGGCTGGTCACCTCCGGTGCCGCCTACCAGGCCGCCGGCCTCCTCGCTTCCCTGCTGGCGCTGTTCACGCTGCCGCTGTACACCCACGCGCTGACGACGGCCGACTACGGGTACGCCGAGACGCTCCTGACGTTCGTGATCCTCGGGAGCATCGTCGTGCGGGCCGGTGCCGGTGAGGGACTGGTCCGCTTCTGGTTCGAGGACGACGACGTCGATCGCCGCCTGGAACTCGCGCGCGCGACGACCGCGTTCGTCGCCTTCGGCACCACGGCGGTGCTCGCGGTCGGCCTGGCGTTGTCCGGTCCGCTGTCGGAGCTGCTGCTGGGCGTCCGCGATCGCGAGCTGATGGGGGCAGGGCTGCTCGGCCTGTGGGCGTTCACGAACCTGGAGGTCGCCTACGCCCTGATGCGGGTGGAGGAACGGCGCCGGGACTACCTCGCCGCCTCGCTGACGAACGTCGTGCTGACGGTCGGGCTCACCGTCACGCTCGTCGTCGGTCTCGACGGTGGCGCGACCGCCTACGTGCTCGGCAACTACCTCGCCTCGACCGTCGTCCTGCTGGGGGTGTGG
>NZ_JBFIGP010000396.1:0-2708 GCF_041602235.1 Paraconexibacter sp. | reverse complement strand
CGCCGGCCTGGGTGCTGGTACGGTCTCGCGGCCCGTACTCACGGGCCCGACGACGTCACGCCCGTCGGCATTCGACCCGCTAGGGGACCGCCTCATGCCTCGCCGTATCACTCTGTCGCTGCTCGCCGTCACGGCGACAGCGCTTCTCGCTGCCGGCTGCGGCGACGACGACAAACCCGACTCCGCCGCGAGCGCCACCGCGACGCAGACCACGGAGGCACCCGCGGAGGCCTCGACTCCCGCCACCGAAGGCGCCGCGACGATCGACGAGGAGAACCTGCGGGCCTTCGTCGACGCGATCAACGAGGACCCCGCGATCCTCTGCGACCCGGAGAACGCCACGGCCGAGGTGCTCGAGCAGCTCGGTGGCGAGGAGGCCTGCGCGGCCGCCGCGGCGACCGAGGAAGGCGGCAAGGAGTACACGATCGACGACGTCCAGATCGACGGTGACACCGCGACCGTCGTGATCACCGACGAGGACGAGACGAGCACGAACCTCTTCGTGCAGCAGGGCGACGAGCTCAAGTTCGCCGGCCAGCAGTAGCGACGTCGCGGGACCGGGCTGCGCGCGCGGTGCAACCCGGTCCGCGGCCCCCCACGGCGGCGGGCACCGATGAGTTCCCCGTCTGGGATGAGTCCTTCCAGAGTGCATCGACACGACCGCCTCGAAAGGACCCCATGCCGTCTCAGATCGTCCCCAACCTCTGGTTCGACACCCAGGCCGCGGAGGCCGCCGAGTTCTACGTCGGCGTGTTCGGCGGCGACTCCCGGATCCTGAACGTCGCGCACTACGGCGAAGGATCACCCGGCGTGCCGGGCACCGTGATGACGGTCGAGTTCGAGCTGAACGGCCAGCGATTCGTCGGCATCAACGGCGGCCCGAAGTTCACGTTCACCGAGGCCATCTCGCTCCAGATCACCTGCGATACCGAGGAGGAGCTCGACCGCTACTGGGAGGCCCTGACCGACGGCGGCACGGAGGGCAGGTGCGGCTGGCTCAAGGACCGCTACGGCCTGTCGTGGCAGGTGGTGCCCAGCGGCATGGAAGACGTCCTCCGCGATCCGGACCCGGACCGCGCCAGGCGCGCGATGACCGCGATGCTGCAGATGGTCAAGCTCGACATCGAGGCCGTCCGCGCCGCCGCGGCAGGCAAGACATGAGCGCCCCGCCCGTGCTGTACGTCTGCCACGGCGACGACGGCGGCCCTCGGATCCACCCCTGCCGACAGGTGCAAGAGGCCCTGCGCGCCGCACGGATTCCCTACGAGAAGGTGGTCGCGGCCCACGGAAGCCCGATCCCGTTCCTGCGAAGGGGCTCCCGTGAGGACCTGCGATCAGCCACTGGACAGGAGCGCCTTCCGGCGCTCCTGCTCGGCGACGGCACCGTGCTGACCCCCTCGAAGGCGATCCTGTCCTGGATCCAGCAGCAGGCCTGACCGCCCGCGGCGCGATCAGGTGCGTCCGACGGGCACCCGGCTCGCCGGGACCTCCGCCGCGGCCACCAGCAGCGCGCCCTCGCCACTCGGGTAGGCCTCCTCGCCGTGGGCGATGAGGTCCATGCCCGTCGCCTCCTCCTCCTCGGTCACGCGGAGCGGCACCACGAGCGCCATGCCCTTGAGGAGCAGCCAGGTCGCGCCGAACGCGTAGGCAGGTGCGGCAGCGACGGCGAGCAGCTGGTCCCACAACTGCGCGGCGTTGCCGTAGAGCAACCCGTCCGACACCCCGTTCCACGACGACTGCGCGACGAAGCCGATGAACACGATGCCCACGAGACCCGCCGTACCGTGGGCGGCGAGCACGTCGAGCGTCTCGTCGAGACGGGTGCGCGGACGCCACATGATCACCGCGTAGCTGGGGAACGCGGCCAGGACCCCGAGCGCCATCGCCCAGCCGGGGCTGATGTAGCCGCCCGCCGGCGTGATCGCGACGCAGCCCACGACGATCGCGGTCGCCGCCCCCACCGCCGTCGCCTGACGCGAGCGGATCATGTCGAGCACGAACCAGGTCGCCAGCGTGCAGGCCGGCGTCAGGAGCGTGTTCGTGAAGGCCAGGACGCTGGCGTTCCCGGTCGAGAACCCGCTGCCGCCGTTGAACCCGAACCACCCGAACCACAGCAGGCCCGCGCCGAGCAGCACGTACATGGCGTTGTGCGGCAGCAGCGCCTGTCGGCCGTAGTCCTTGCGGGCCCCGACGACGGTCGCGGCGGCGACCGCGGAGAACCCCGAGGCCATCTCCACCGGCACTCCGCCCGCGAAGTCCAAGGTGCCGCCCTCGATCAACCAGCCGCCCCCGAACGCCCAGTGCGCCAGCACCGCGTAGACGAGGATCGACCACAGCGCGCTGAACACGAGGAACGGGCCGAAGCGCATGCGCTCCACGACCGCGCCGGCCACGAGCGCCGTCGTGATGATGCAGAACGACGCCTGGAAGGCGAAGAAGACCAGGTGCGGGATCGTCGACCCCTCCCGCGGGTCGAAGTCCACGCCCTGCAGGAACGCGTGGTCCAAGCCGCCCACGAAGCCGTTGCCGCTGTCGAACGCCAGTGAGTAGCCGACGGCCGCGAAGGTGATCGTCGCGACAGCGAGGGCGGCCACGCACATCATGAAGGTGTTGAGGGTGTTCTTGGCGCGGACGAGGCCCGCGTAGAACAGCGCCAGCGCCGGCGTCATGAGCAGCACCAGCGCCGTCGCGACGAGCATCCAGGCGGT
>NZ_JBFIGP010000395.1:0-2722 GCF_041602235.1 Paraconexibacter sp. | reverse complement strand
CTGATCGCCCCGATGCCCGTGCAGTGGCGCGGCCGCGAGTTGCGGCACATCGTCGAGCTCACCGGGGCGACGATGTACATCGGAGCGCGCGAGCTGAAGGGCGCGCCGCTGATGGCCTACGCGGACGAGACGCTGCCGCCCACGGTGACCAGGCTTGAGCTGGCGGAGGTAACCGCGGCGGCGCAGACGCCGGCCCCGGTGGATCTCCGGCTGCCGACGGTCGATGCCGACGACGCGTTCACCCTGTGCTGGACCTCCGGGACCGAAGCGCAGCCGAAGGGCTGTCCGCTGACGCACAACAACTGGCTGTTCCAGGGCCGCAGCTTCCGCCAGGCCACCGCGCTCCAGGACGGCTACAAGATCCTCGGTCCCGCGCCGATCGTGAACATGACCGGGGTGGGGATCACCGTCATGTGGCTGCTTTCGGGTGGACACCTGCTGCTCCACCAGCCGTTGAATCTACCGGTGCTGCTCAAGCAGCTGCCCGAGGCGGAGTTCAGCGTCCTGGTGCCGGCGATCCTCATGATGCTGCTCAAGCTCCCGGAGGAGCAGATCCCGGATCTGGCGAAGGTGAGGTCGATCGGGACCGGTTCGGCTCCGCCGCCAGCGTGGGCCATCGAGGGCTTCCGGGAGCGCTGGGGCATCGAGGTGACCAACGTCTTCGGACAGAACGAAGGCACGATCCTCGCGGCGGGGGCCGACGACGTGCCCGACCCCGGGAAGCGGTCCAACCACTTCCCGTGGTGGGGGCGAGCCGGTGCGGAGTGGCCTTCAGGGGTGGCCGGTATCGATGTGCGCGTCATCGACGACGAGGGGAACGAGCTCACCGAGCCTGGTGCGATAGGCGAGCTCGCGTATCGCGGGCCGAACGTCTTCCCCGGGTACTTCCGCTCTCCGCAGCTCAACGAGGGGCTCTTCACCGCTGATGGTCACGTCCGGACCGGGGATCTGTTCACCGTCCTGGACGACCGCCACATCGGGTTCGTCGATCGCAAGAAGGACATCATCATCCGCGGTGGCTTCAACGTCAGCGCGGCGGAGGTGGAGACCGTGGCCAGCGGCCACCCCGGCGTGGCCGACTGCGCCGCCGTGGCCAGCCCCGACGAGGTGCTGGGGGAGCGGGTCTGCGTGTTCGTCGTCCCGCTCGACCCGCAGGCGCCGCCGACGCTGGCCGACGTGGTCGACTTCATGTCCGGGCAGGGCATCGCCATCTACAAGCTCCCGGAGCGGATGGAGCTGATCGACGCGATCCCGCGCAACCCCGTGGGGAAGATCGTGAAGAAGGAGCTGCGCGACCGGCTCAAGGGACTCGTCGTGAAGTAGCGGCGGGTCCGACCCGCGACACTGGGCGGACCGCCGCCCGCCCAGCGTCGCCCGTCGCGCTCAGGCCACGAGCACCGTGGCCTTGGCGGACATCGCGACGTCGCCGGTCTGTCGCGTGACGGTCATCGAGATCTCGGCCAGCTGCTCGTCGACCGCATCCACGTGCCCGGCGAACGTCAGGACGTCCCCGGGCCAGACCTGTCCGCTGAACCGGACCGTGAACGTGCGGATGCTGTTGGGCCCGACCCACCGGGCGAGGCGCGTGCCGAGGATCCCGGCGTGGAGCATGCCCATGCCGAAAACCGAGGGCATCCCCGCGGCGCGGGCGAACTCGTCGTCGTGATGGATCGGATTCAGGTCGCCGCCCGCGCCCGCGTACCTGACGAAGTCCGTTCGCGAGAGCGGCCCTACCTGGTTCTCGGTCATCGTGTCGCCGGCCCGGAGGGGGACGGGCGCCGTCGGCAGCGATGCGACGGTCGTGCTCATGCTGGTGCTCCCGTCTCGATCAGGGTGTCGTTTCGGACGACGACGAGCGTGCCGTCCGTGCGTGTGAAACGTGTCTCGATCATCACCATCGTCATCGTCCCGCCGCGCTTCCCCTCGCGGGTCACGACGTCGGACACGGACGAGGTCGCGGTGAGCTCGTCCCCGACCCGGACGGGAGCGTGGTACTCCCACGACGCCTCGCCGTGCAGGACACGGGCGAGATCCGCGCCGATCGCCGTGGCCGTGCTCAGTGCGCCTCCCGGGCGCCAGTGATCCACGAGCGCGCTGACGGTGGGCGGTACCGGGAGCTCGGAGAACCCGGCTTCGGTGGCGGCCGCGAGGTCGTACCAGGTCGCATCGTCATCGTGGAACGCGCGGGCGAGCTCGACGAGCTTGCTGCGGTCGATGGGGAAGGACACGGAGTCGAGCTCCTGTCCTTTGATCGAGGGATCGATCATCGGGCCTCCTCTTGTCAGGTTGCAAAACGCTAAGGTATCTCAAAATAATCACTGATGATTTCGTTCTTCGCCGTTCGGGATCGTCGAGGAGCAGCCGCACACGCGGCTACGAGGAGCGTTCCATGAGCAACCGGACCTTCGTCATCGGCGTCGGGATGACCAAGTTCGACAAGCCGGGCACCAAGGGCGGCGACTACCCGGACTGGGCCCGGGAAGCAGGGGAGAAGGCGCTGGAGGACGCCGGCGTGCCGTACAGCAGCGTCCAAGCCGCCTACGCCGGCTACTGCTTTGGCGACTCGACCTACGGGCAGCGTGCCGTCTACCAGTTCGGCGCCACCGGAATCCCGGTCGTCAACGTCAACAACAACTGCGCCACCGGATCCACGGCGCTCTACCTCGCCCGCCAGGCCATCAAGGGCGGGCAGGTCGACTGCGCGATGGCCCTCGGCTTCGAG
>NZ_JBFIGP010000394.1:0-2745 GCF_041602235.1 Paraconexibacter sp. | reverse complement strand
CGGTGGTCAGCGTGCGGATCCCGAACATCATCCGCAGGAACGACCAGCGCAGGAACGGCACGCGGACGCCGAGGCTTCGTCGTGGGCGCATGGGGTAACGCTAACGCGCCGCTCCCGTGGGCTTCATTCCTCGGGCTCACCTTGCGGGAACTGCGGCCCGAGGCAACCTGGCGAACCAACCAGGCTCGCGCCCCAGCGCCTGTAGGCGGCGCGAGGCGGCCGCAGAGAAGACCGACGTGCGTGCCCTCGTCTTCACAGGACCGGACGACACTCGTTGCGTTCGCCGGTATCGAGCCGCGATCAGCGGTCGCTCGAAGCCCTGCGCAGCCGGTGCAGCGGAGCGTGCCCGCGCTTGCCCGCGGCCTCGACGAGCTCCAGCGCCCGCAGGCGGTAGGCGGCGCGCTGGGCGAGCGCGACCGGGCAGCGCAGCGCGGCGGCCAGCTCGCGGGTCGTGAACGCGTCGTCGGGGAGCGGGGGCAGCGCGCTCAGGAGATCGTCGGGCCGTCGCAGCTCGACGCGCTCGAGGACCTCGACGAGGCGACGCTCGCCGCTGTCGCTCTGCCGCCGCCGGCGGCGTGCCGTCGTCGCGGTGCGGACGTGGTCCTCGCTCGTGAGGATCACCTCGACGACGAGGTTCGGGTGGTCGAGCAGGGTGGGGAGGCCGACGAGGGCGTGGAAGAGCTCGACGGTCCCGGCGCGCTTGGGCGAGCGGCGCGCCGCGAGAACCTCGCCGTGCTCGTCGACGCGCACGATCCGGCGCTGCGCGGCGATCGGGTGCACGATGCGCATGCGGTGGGACTCGAGCAGTAGGTCGAGCTTCGGGCCGAGCGGGCCGAACGACCCGGTCTGCACCTCGACGAGCTCACCGTCGGCGCGCACGAGGTCGATGTGGAAGCGGTCGACGCGCACCTCGGCGCGGTCACCCGGCTCGGCGAGCCAGTCCTTCAGCGCGGCATGCAGCGGCCCCTCCCGCAGGACGCCGATGCTCACGCGCGCACGAGCGCGCTCGGACGCAGCTCCCGGTAGCTCGCGACGCCGGCGATGGCGAGCGTGATGTCGAGCTCGGCGAGAAGCGTGCGGAGCATGTGCCGGACGCCCGGCTCGCCGCCGAGCGCCAGGCCGTGGACGTACGGACGGCCGATGAGGACGGCCTGGGCCCCGAGCGCCAGCGCCCGGTACACGTCGGTCCCCGTGCGGACGCCCGAGCCGAACAGCACGGCGATCTGGCCGCCGACCGCGTCGACGACCCGCGGTAGGACGTCGATCGTCCCGGCCGCGGTCGAGCCGCGCCGCCCGCGCTCGTTCGACACGACGAGACCCTCGAAGCCCAGGCGGACCGCCGTGCGCGCGTCGCGCACGGTCTGGACGCCGCTGAGGACGATCGGTCCGTCCCACGCCCCACGGATCGCGCCGAGGGCCTCCCAGCCCTTCCCGGGCCGGGGGTGCGAGAGCACGAGGTGGGTGCAGCCCGCGAGCCGCGCACGCGTGAGGAGCGCCGTGTCGGGACCGCTCCCCTTCGGCCAGTCGAGGCCGAACCAGCGGGAGCCGGTCGGCGCGGCCGCGGCGACGCCCTCGACGGGGGTGCTCGCCTGCGCCGCGTGGACGTACGTGAGCCCGACCGCCGCGGCGGCCTGGGCGGTCGCGCCCTCGGCGTCGGGGTGCGCGAGGACCTGGCTGCCGATCGGTCCGAGGATGATGGGCGCCGGCATCGTCACACCGAGCACGGTCGCGGAGAGGTCGCGCTCCGCGCGGTCGATGAGCATCCGCGGAACGATCCGCCACGACGCGAGCTTCCGCGCGTTCGCGCGCACGGCGCCCGGACCGCCCGCCCATTCGAGCAGGTGCCGCCGCGCGGGCTCGGACAGCACCTTCGCCGCGGCGGCCTCGAGGTCGGACAGGTTCGTCGTGAAGATCGGCTTGACGTCCGCGCCCATCCCGGCGACGTAGATCTCGGACTGGTAGCTCGAGTACGGGGCGCCCGGTCCGACCGGGAGCGGAGACGCCACGGGGAGCGCCGGGGGCGCGGGAACGGGGGCGACCTGGCCCGCGGCGCGCGCGGCGGGCAGGAGGAAGGTCGCGGCGGCCGCCGTGCCGGCGACCTCGAGGAACTGGCGGCGAGTGGTCTCGGACATGGCGGGCCTTCGGTTCAGCGCGCGCGGGTCAGGGAGGAACGGGACAGCGAGCGGTGGCTGCGGCGGCCCGCCTTGCGAACCTCCGCGGCGAGCTCGTCGACGAGGCTGCGCATGACGGTGCGCGTCCCGGCCTGCCCGCCGAGCGCGAGCCCGTACAGGTAGGGCCGGCCGATGAGCACCGCGTCGGCGCCGAGCGCGAGCGCCTTGAAGGCGTCGCGGCCCGTGCGGATGCCGGAGTCGAAGAGCACGGCCATCTCGTCGCCGACCTCCCGGACGATCGGCCCAAGCGCGTCGAGCGAGGCGATCGCCCCGTCGACCTGACGGCCGCCGTGGTTGGAGACGACGATGCCGTCGATCCCGTTCTCGACCGCGATACGGGCATCGCGCGGGCTCTGGATGCCCTTCAGCAGGATCGGCCCGTCCCAGTTCGCGCGTATGAGCGGCAGCCGCCCCCAGTCGAGGCCGGGGTTCTGGAAGATGCCCGCGAACACAACGCCCGCCGGCAGCGGGGCGACGTCCGCGGGGACGGGCATCCGCCGCTGGAAGACCGGGTCACTCGTGTAGTTCGCGATCCCCTTGTTCTCGAGGAACGGCGAGTACCCGCGGTCGAGGT
>NZ_JBFIGP010000393.1:0-2768 GCF_041602235.1 Paraconexibacter sp. | reverse complement strand
TGGACGGGATCCGGCGGCCGGTGCGCTCCCGTACGGTGCGGTCGCGGGTGCGCTGACCGAGGCGCCGAATCCGATCGTTCGTACCCGAAAGACCTTCTCAGCAGGGACTTTCCCCGGGCCGTCCCGGGCGTCCGACCGGCGCGCTACCTTGCCGTTCGTGCCGATGACCGTCGCCGAGCTCGAGCTGGACCTCGACGTCTTCAGCGGTCCCTTCGACCTGCTGCTGACCCTTGTCCTGCGGGAAGAGGTGGACCTGCTCGAGGTCGAGCTCGCCGATGTCGTGCTCTCCTACCTGGACCACCTCGAGGCCAAGGGTGAGCTCGACCTCGAGGTCGCCACCGAGTTCCTCGTGCTGATCGCGGCGCTGCTGGAGCTCAAGTCGCGCCTGATGCTTCCGCGCGAGGAGGAGGAGCTCCTGGACCTCGAGCCGGGAGAGGCGGCGGAGGAACTGCTGGCCCGCATGCTGGAGGCCGTCCGCTACCGGCGGGCGGCGGAGGAGCTGCAACGGCGTCTGGCCGACGAGCACCACCATCGCTACCGCACGGCGCCACTGCCACGGTGGCTGCGGGAGTTCCGCGAGGACGAGGCGGAGTCGGTGTACGACCCGCGCCGGCTCGGCAAGGCGATGGGCGGCCTCCTGCGGATGCCCGACCGCATCAGCCTCCACCACCTGAACATCCCGAAGGTCACGGTCGCCGAGCGCCTGCAGCTGCTGCGCGGCCTGCTGCGCCGTGGAGCGACGACGTTCGACGAGGCCGTGAAGGGCGCCGACCGCATGACGGTGGCCGTGACCCTGTTCGCGCTGCTGGAGCTCTACAAGCAGGGTGAGGCGACCTGGGACCAGCCCGAGCCGTTCGGGGACATCGCGATCCGCGTGCCGCAGGCCGACGCGCGACCGAGCTGGGAGGCGGTCGGCGCGTGAGCGGGTCCGACGAGCAGCGGCGGGGCATCGTCGTGCCGTTCGGCCAGCGGGCCGCCGCGCCCGGCGACGAGCCGACCGTCGAGGCCGAGCCGACCGTCGAGAACGAGTCGCCGGCCAACGCAGACGCCGAGCCCACGGCCGACGCTCCGGAACCGGTCGCACCCGCCCCGAGCGCCGAGCCGGAGCCCATCGGCGATCCCGCCGAGGTCGAGCCCGTACGTGCCGCGGAGATCGCCCGCAGCGTCGAGGCCCTCCTCTTCCTGTCCAGCGACCCGGTGAAGGCTCCGCAGCTCGCCGACGCCTGCGAGTGCGAGCCGCACGAGCTCGTCGCCGCGCTCGACGTGCTGCGCGCGGAGATGGTGCCCGAGCGGCGCGGCCTGATCCTGCGTGAGGTCGCCGGGGGCTACACGCTCGCCACCTCGGCCGAGGCCGAACCCGCCGCCCGCCGCCTGCTGGCCAAGCCGCGGACACCGCCGCTGTCCCCGGCCCAGGCCGAGACGCTGGCGATCGTGGCGTACCTGCAGCCGGCCTCACGGCCCGAGATCACCCGTATCCGTGGCGTGAGCGCCGACTCGGCGAGCCAGACGCTCCTCGAGCGCGGTCTGATCGAGGAGGCCGGCCGGTCCCAGTTCGGCGCCGTGCTGTACCGCACCACGCCGCTGTTCCTGAAGCTGTTCGGCCTCCGTTCGCTCAAGGACCTGCCGCCCGTCACCGAGTGGGACCCGTCGCCCGACGAGGAGGCGGACCTGCGCGAGCGTCTGCTGCGCGCCGGCGAGGCGCGGGCGGGGACGACGGCCGTCGCCCAGCCTGACGAGGACGCCGGCTCCAGCACCGTCCCGGGGCTCGAGCCCGAGCCGTCCCCGGCCGCCTGAGCGGACGCCCGTCACCCGACGCCCGCGGTGCCCGCCGCGATCGCGCCCGGTCGCGCCCGGGCTATCCCGCTCTGGCCGCGAGCTGACCGCAGGCCGCGTCGATGTCGCGGCCGCGGGTGAGCCGCACCGTCGCCTCGACCCCGTGCTCCTCGAGCGCCGCGCGGAAGACCTCGATGACCTCCCGGCTGGACCCGTCGTAGGACCCGGTCGGGTTGTAGGGGATGAGGTTGACCTTGAAGATCCTCGGGTCGAGCACCTGGGCGAGCTGCACCGCCTGCCCGTAGCTGTCGTTGACCCCGTCGAGCATCACGTACTCGACGAACACCTTGCGCTTCTTGCGCTCGTAGAAGCGGGAGCACGCCTCCAGCACGTCCGTGAGGGGATAGCGCTCGTTGACCGGCATGATCTGCGTGCGCAACGCGTCGTCGGCGGCGTGCAGCGACAGGGCCAGGCGGATCGGCCGCGCCTGCTCGGCCAGCCGATCGATCCCGGGGATCCAGCCGACCGTCGAGATCGCGGTCCGACGGCTCGCGACCCCCACGTCGGGCAGGCGCTCGCAGGCCGCGAGCACGTTGTCGAGATTCATCATCGGCTCGCCCATGCCCATGAAGATCACGTTGTCGATCGGCTCGATCCGGCGGAAGTGCAGCGCCTGGTCGAGGATCTCGCTCGCCGTCAGGTTGCGGCCGAACTTCATCGTGCCCGTCGCGCAGAACGTGCAGGTGAGCGGGCAACCCGACTGCGACGACAGGCAGACCGAGCGACGGCCGTCCCGGTAGCGCATGAGGACGGCCTCGATGGCGCGTCCGTCATGGGTGTGGAACAGCGCCTTGACGGTGCCGTCGGAGGCGTGCGCCTCCTGCACGAGCTCCAGCGAGGAGAACGGGACCGCGGCGGTCAGGTCCGCCCGCAGGCGCGCCGGGAGGTTCGTCATCTCGTCGTACCCCGCCGCACCCTTGGCGGTCCACTCCCAC
>NZ_JBFIGP010000392.1:0-2776 GCF_041602235.1 Paraconexibacter sp. | reverse complement strand
TGGCGACGCCGAGGTTCGACACGGTCGTGGGGTCCTTCGTGAGATCGCTCATGCACCCAAGACCGCCCGACGGGGAAGAACTCATCGGTCGGCCGCGCTGCGGACCTCCACTCCCCGCTCGCGCGCGGTTCGGTTTCCGCCCCTTGCAGCGCCCGGCGGTGCTGGTCGACCGTGGTGCGGATATCTTCGATAGCGGCCTGCAGCGCATGCGGTCCGGCGAGTTGCTCGTCGAACTCATCGCGCACCCGCGCTGCGGGCTGCGCGGACCACCCGTCCCATCGACTACCTGCAACTGATGCGCGGCGAAGGACCGACCGGCAACCGCACCGAAGAGGTCAGCCGCATCAGCCGTGCGCTCGAACAGCTGGCCCGCACCCTCGACGTGCCGGTCCTCGGGCTCAGCCAGTTGTCCCGCAAGGTCGAAGAAGGCACCGACCAACGCCCGATGCTCTCCGACCTGCGCGAGTCCGGACAGATCGAAGCCGACGGCAACACCGCCACCTTCATGCACGCGACGACTACTACTACCCCGACACCGACACCCCGGCGAAGTCGAACTGACCGTCGCCAAGAACCGCGCCGGCCCTCGGCACCGCCCGCCTACACATGCACGCCACCCACATGCGACTCGACGCTCTCCCCGCCCAACCCCGCACACCAGCGGCACGGTCCTCGCGTGCCCCGCGGCGCGCGAGGACCGCCACCGCACCGGCAGAACACACCTCGAGTAACTCGTGTGCGCGGCTCGGCGCACCGAACCGCACCACCGACGAACAGCGTCACGAGCAGCGGTTAGGCTACGGCGCGGGCGGACGGTTTCCGCCTGCTGTCGGAGGGATTGAGCTCGTCATGGGTCTGTTTGATCGTTTCCGTGGCCGCCGGTCGGCCACCAGTGCGCCTCCAAGGCCCAAGGGGCCGCCGTGGCCTGTCCTGGATCAGGGTGACCGCGCGCCAGTCCAGGCGATCGCGCGCCGGGCGCCGGCGCACCGGATCGCGGGGGAGGTTGCGCTGACGGAGCTCGAGATCTGCGTGATCGACACCGAGACGACCGGGTTCGGTCACGAGGACCGCGTGGTGGAGATCGCCTGTGTGCGGATGGCGCCGGACGGATCGGTGCTTGATCATCTCTGCACGCTGCTGCACCCCGACAGGCCGGTCGCAGCCAGCTTCGTGCACGGCATCACCGACGAGGACCTGCAGGACGCGCCGCGCTTCGCGGAGGTCGCCCCGGAGATCTCGAGGCTTGCCCACGGGGCGCTGCTGGTCGCCCACAACGCACCGTTCGACGCGCGGATGCTCTCCGCGGAGTTCCGGCGCCTGGGACACGAGCCCCAACCCGCGTGGGCGTGCACGATGCGCCTGCGTCGCAGCGTCGGCCTGCCCGGCCCCGTGCAGCACAAGCTGGCCTGGGCAGCCTGGCAGGAAGGCCTGGACATCACGCCCGACCATCACGCGCTCCAAGACGCCTTGGTCGCCGCAGCGCTCGCGGACTGCTACCTGGCCCGCGCCCGGGAGCGCGACCACCACACCCTCGGTGACCTCGCCGCGCGCGGCGCCATGGGCCAGGCCTTCTCGCAACCGCTGGGCCTCCCGACCGTCACCGGCACGGCGGGCAGACTGCGCAGCCGGGCGGGCCACGGGCCTCCCCGGTTGCCGGCCCGTCTAGACGGCCGCGATGAGCGCGGCGAGTACCGGGCGCTTCTGGAGCGGGCGCTGGCGGACTTCGTGCTCAGCGACCAGGAGATCCTCGAGCTCGAGGCGCTGGCCCGCCGGCTGCGGCTGTCCCATCAGGCCCGCCGCGAGGCGCACCTGCACCAGCTGCAGCGCATGGTGCGGCTGGCCGCCAGCGACCATCACATCGACTGGGCCGAGCAGCGGCAGGCGCGCGCGTTCGCCACCGCGGTGGGCCTCCCCGCCGAGGACCTCGACGCGCTGCTGGCCGACCATGAGCAGGCCGGCGTCTCGGTGCAGCGCCCCGCACCCGCGAATCGCAGCCCTGGCGCCTCACGCCGGCGCACGGTCAGCCCCGACGCGCCGGTGCGGGTGGCGTTCACCGGGCCGTTGGATCAGCTGACCCGCCAGGACGCCAGCGACATGGCCAGCGCTCACGGCCTGCAGGTGTCGGGCAGCGTCTCGCGTCTCACCGACCTGCTGGTCACCAACCAGCCCGGCGTGATGACCGGCAAGCTCAAGAAGGCCCAGGAGCACGGCACGGTGATCTGCGACGAGCGGACCTTCCTGGCGATGTGCGGCGTCCCGCCGATCACCCCCGACCTCACCCGCGTCCTGCAGCACCTCCAACAACGACGCACCCCCACCGGCCAGCCCGAGGCCGCTGCCCCACGATCGCAGGCGCGCGGCGACGAGCGGCCGGTCTCCCCGGCCTCAGGCCGCGAGGCTCGCACGGGGTCGGTCAGTCCGCTGCGCGGCGAGCTGCCGGACGGCACGAAGGTGCTGTGGTGTGAGGCCGGCCAGCACGAGTGGCAGCGGCCCAGCACCCGCGGCCGGCTGCCACACAGCTGCCCCCACCACCGCCGCTGAACGGCACGCCCCGGTTGCTCTCAGCCGTCGGCCGCCTACCGCTGCCGGTGCCGCGCGCAGGTGGGGCGAGGGCGCAGCGTGTCGTTGCCGGGTTCGCCGGCCTGGGTGCTGGTACGGTCTCGCGGCCCGTACTCACGGGCCCGACGACGTCACGCCCGTCGGCATTCGACCCGCTAGGGGACCGCCTCATGCCTCGCCGTATCACTCTGTCGCTGCTCGCCGTCACGGCGACAGC
>NZ_JBFIGP010000391.1:0-2812 GCF_041602235.1 Paraconexibacter sp. | reverse complement strand
GCGCCACGCGTACCTGAGCGCCCTGCTCGGCATCCCGCACCTGGTCGTCGCCGTCAACAAGATGGACCTCGTCGACTGGCAGGAGGACGTGTTCGACGGGATCGTCCGGGACTTCCTCTCGCTGGCCGGCCGCCTGCGCGGTGTGCGCGACACCACGTTCATCCCGATCAGCGCCCTGCACGGGGACAACGTCGTGGATCGATCCGCGAACACCGACTGGTACTCCGGGCCGGCACTGCTGGAGTTCCTCGAGACGGTGCCCCTGGGCGAGGACCGCAACCTCGTGGACGCGCGCTTCCCGGTGCAGTGGGTCATCCGCGACGGGGCGACCGACTACCGCGGCTACGCGGGCCAGGTGGCCTCTGGGGTGTTCCGTGCCGGCGACGAGGTCCTCGTCCTCCCCTCGGGCGCGCGCACGACGGTGGCCTCGGTCGAGACCTTCGACGGTCCGCTGGACGAGGCGTTCGCCGGCATGTCGGTGACCCTCCGACTCGCCGACGAGCGCGACGTCTCGCGCGGGGACATGATCGTCAAGGCCTCCGAGGACGCGGTCCGGGTCACCAGGGAGTTCGAGGCGGACGTCTGCTGGATGGGCGAGCAGCCCCTCCGGCCCGGCGCCCGCTTCGAGCTCAAGCACACCACGTCGACGGTGCGCGCGGTCGTCGACGCGGTCGACGAGGTCGTGGACGTCGAGACCCTCGAGCCGCGGGTCGGCGACGGCTCCCCGGCCGAACTCGCCCTCAACGACATCGGCCGCGTGCGCCTGCGGGTCTCGCGCGAGCTGGCCCTGGATCCGTACGCGGTCAACCGTGCCACCGGCGCGTTCATCCTCATCGACGAGGCGACGAACGACACGGTCGGCGCGGGGATGGTGCGGTAGGCGCGGCCGGGGCCTCGGCCGCCGCGCCGTCGGGCTCGGTGGTCGGCCGGGTCGCGGTCGGGCTCGGCGGTCGGCCGGGTCGCGGTCGGGCTCGGAGGTCGGCCGGGTCGCGCCCGGGTCGTCTCCCCGAACTCGGTGGAGGAGACCACACATATAGTGGTCCCGCCCACCGAGTTCGCGGCGCGGGCCGTGACGGGCCAGCGCTGCGGGCAGGGGCCGGCACCCGGGCCCACGCCCACACCCACGCCGATCGAGACCCGCTTCCGCCCCAGCGCCCCGGCTCCCCTCCCGAACTCGGTGGAGGAGACCACGCATCGGGTGGTCCCGCCCACCGAGTTCGCGCGGCGGGCCGCGATGAACCGTGGCCCAGCGGCCTCGAACTGCGACGACTTCGTCACGGGCGTGGGCCGATGGCGTCACGCGGGCCGGGTCGTCGACCGCACCGCTCCTAGCCTCGGGCGCGATGCCAATCCGTCCCGAAGGAGCAGCCGTGTCCGACGCATCCCATGTGGCCCTGAGCACCACCCCGACCCTCCCCGGCCACGAGGTGGTCGCGCATCTCGGGGTGGTGGCCGCCTCGACGGTCCTCGCCCCGACGACGTGGCTCGAAGCCCGTTCCCTGGGCCGAACGGTGCTCGGGGGACGGGTCCGGGCGCACGTCGATCTCACCGACGCCGCCATCGTCGACGCGGTGGAGCGCCTGCGCGCCGATGCCCGCGCGTCGGGGGCCAACGCGGTGGTGGGTCTGTCCGTCGAGCCGACCCAGCTGCGCCACTGCCTGCTCGTGATCGTCTCCGGCACCGCCGTGTCCGTCACCGAGACGGCGCCACGCGCCGACGCCGATGCCTGACCTGCCGTCGGCCGCGCGCGCGGTGATGCTCCGGCAGGAGGGCGTCGCAGCCCGGCGGCAGCTCCTGCTCCGCGGGATGGACGCGCCGTCGGTCGACCGCGCCCGGGCGGCCGGGAGGCTGCGTGACCTCCATCCCGGATACGGGATCTACTCGATGGTCCCGACCCCGTTCCTGACCGACGACGCGTTCCTGATCGCCGCCATGCTCGCGACCGGCTCGCGGGGCCTCGCGAGCCATCAGACCGCTGCGTACCGGTGGGGCCTCATCCCCGCGCCGCCGTCGTCGATCCACCTCGCCACGCGGATGGACCTCGTGCCGCCCGACGGCGTCGTGGTGCACCGGACGGTCCTGCGGACGACGGACGTCGGTCGCCTCGGGCGCTTCCGGACGACCACGGTCGAGCGGACCCTCCTGGACCTGGCCGCCGGCTACGACCTCGCCCCGCTCGTCGCGGCGCTCGAGCAGGCCGAGTTCCTGCACCGTCGGCGCCCGGAGCACATCCTCGCCGTGCTGCGACGCGGCCACCCCGGCAGCGCGAGGCTGAGGGAGGCCCTCGACCGGCATGTCCCCGGATACGGCGAAGCCCGCAGCCGGCTCGAGCGGCGCTTCCGCCGCCTGCTGATCGCGCACGGCATCAGGCTGCCGGATCGCAACCGGCGGGTCGGTCCCTGGACGGTCGACTGCCTCTGGGCGGACCTGCTCGTCGTCGTCGAGCTCGACGGGGGCCAGCACGACTTTCCCGGCCAAGGCGGAGTCGACGCCCGGCGCGACCTGTGGCTGCGGCGCCACGGCTACATCGTGCGGCGGTACACCTACAAGCAGGTCTTCGGGCCCGACTGCGACCTCGTGGTGGCGGACCTCCTCGCGGCGTTCGCCGAGGCGGGCGACGCCCAGCGCAGGGCGGCGTCCGAGGTCGGGGCCGCGTGATGCCGCCGCGGCAGCGGTGCCGGAGCGGCGGCGCGGCCGGGGCGCCGTGGCGCGGCCGTGGCGCGGCCGTGGCGCCGTGGCGTTGCCGTGGCGCCGTGGCCTTGCCGTGGCGCCGTGGCGCGGCCGTGGCGCCGTGGCGCGGCCGTGGCGCCGT
>NZ_JBFIGP010000390.1:0-2818 GCF_041602235.1 Paraconexibacter sp. | reverse complement strand
TACAGCGCCCCCGAGAACATCTTCATCCACGGCGGGGTCGGCGCGACGTGGGAGCACGACTGCTCCCTGTACTACCGGCGCGCAGAGCTGTCACGGCGGCTCGCAGGGGGCGCCGACGCGGCTGCGGAGGCGGTCGCCGAGTCGCTGCTCGCGGCCGCCTGACCGGCTGCCCGGAGGCTACGCCTCCGGCGTGAAGGTGACCGGCATCTTCACCAGGCCGTTGGCCCAGTGCGACGGGAGTCGCTCGATCTCGCCGGAGAGCTCGAGGTTCCGCAGCCGTCGCGTGATCTCCTCCAGTGCGATCCGCAGCTCCGCACGGGCGAGGCCGGCTCCGAGACAGAAGTGGCGACCGCCACCGCCGAACGCCTTGTGATCGGGCTTCGCGCGGTGGATGTCGAAGGTCTGCGGATCGTCGAAGACCTCCTCGTCGCGTGAGGCGCTCGTGTACCACATGACGACACGATCGCCCTCCTTGATCCGCTGGCCGCCGAGCTCGGTGTCGGTCGTGGCGGTGCGGTTGAACCACTGCACGACGCTCGTGTAGCGCAGGATCTCCTCGACCGCGCCGGGGATCAGGGACGGATCGGCGACGAGCTCCTGGAGCTGGTCCGGGTGCTGGAGGAGCGTATGCATGCCCGTTGCCAGGGTGTTGCGGGTGGTGTCGTTACCGGCGAAGGCGAGCAGCCCGAAGAAGACCAGGATCTCGGGGTCGGTGAGCTTCTCCCCCTCCACCTCGGCGGCACGGAGCTTCATCACCAGCGAGTCCTCGATGCCCTCGGAGACCTGTCGCTCGATCTGGCCGTGCAGGTAGCCGGCCATCTGCACGAAGACCTCCGCCGCGGCGTTGGGCTCGGGGGCCCGCTGTGCCGCCTCGATCTCCTCGGTCCAGTGGAAGAACTGGGCGATGTCCTCCTCGGGAACGCCCATCAGCTCGGTGAGCACGCCGAGCGGGATCGGAATCGCGATGTCGTTCACGAAATCCGCCGATCCGTCCGTGGCGATCCTGTCGAGCGTCGTGGTGACCCGCGCCCGGATGTCGTCCTCCAGCGCCGCGACCGTGTGCGGGGTGAACGCCTTCTGCAGGATCATCCGGTACTTCGTGTGCTGCGGCGGGTCCATGTACAGCAGCAGGTTGCGCGTCAGGTCGAGCCCGACCACCTGGTCCGGGTGGAGGAAGATGCCGGCCCTGTAGGACGAGTAGGTCGCCGTGTCGCGGCTGATCGCCGACACGTCCGCGTGCCGGGTCACCGACCAGCATCCCGTCCCGTCCGCCAAGGGGTTCCAGCGGACCGGCGCCTCGGCACGCATCCGCGCGAACAGGTCGTGCGGCGGGCCGTCCCTGTGCCACTGCATGTCGAACAGATCGATCTGGGCGAGGTCGACATCGGTCGGGGTGGAGGTGCTCATCGAGGGATCCTCGCGGTCGAGACGGAACGTGGTCAACTACGGCAGACATATTGACCGTACACGATGTCTGAGAATCTGTCATGCTGGCGCCATGTCGAGCGCAGATCTCGTGGGTCGGGTCGTCCTCGTCACGGGGGCGGCTCGCGGCATCGGTCACGCCACGGCCGCCGCCCTGCACGCCGCGGGCGCCCGGGTCGCGATCGGCGATCTCGACGAGTCCGCGACCGTCGGCGCCGCGGCCCAGATCGCGCCCGACGTCCTCGGTGTCCGACTCGACGTCAGCGATCCCGCTGCCTTCTCGGCCGCGATCGAGAGCACCGAGGATCGACTCGGGCCTCTCGACGTCCTCGTCAACAACGCGGGCATCATGCCGCTCGGCCCGTTCGTCGATGAGTCCGAAGCAGTGGCCCGCAAGGTGATGGAGGTCAACGTGCTCGGTCCGATGACCGGGATGCGCCTCGCGCTGCAGCGGATGGTGCCTCGGGGCGCCGGCCACGTGGTGAACGTCGCTTCGGTGGCTGGGAAGGCCCCGGCGCCGGGCGCCGTCTCGTACTGCGCCAGCAAGGCCGCGGTGGTCATGATGACGGAGACGGCACGGGTCGAGTACCGCGACAGCGGGGTCGAGTTCACGTGCGTGATGCCCTCCTTCACCCAGACGGAGTTGATCGCCGGCACGCAGGGAACGCGCTTCATCCAGACCGTGACCCCCGACGACGTCGCCTCCGCGATCGTCTCCGCGATCGCCGTCCCGCGAGCAGACGTCTACGTCCCGCGGATCGTGGGCGGCGCGGTCCGTGCCAATCAGCTCCTCGGCCGCCGCTTCCGCGACACGAGCGCGCGCATGATCAAGGCCGACCGCACGTTCCTGGAGGTCGACGCCGGGGCACGCGAGGTCTACGACCGGCGACTCGCCGCGGCCGTCCGCGAGGAGCTTCCGCCCGGCCCGCCGGAGAACTGATGCGTCAGCTGAGCGCGTTCGCCGCGCAGCGAGCTCGTCCCGGACCTGTGGATCTCGTCGCCGATGTCCGCGAGGAGCTCGCCTCGATGCACGCGGCCATCGCCTGATCCCACCCGCAGCACGCCCAGCCCGCCGTCAACCAAGGAGCACCCCGTGCCCGACGTCACCGATGATCAGACCGCAACCCGCACGATCGACGTGGAGGACCCGGCTCGCGGCACGACGATCGCCAAGGTGCCGGTGCTCGACGGCAGGGCGGTTCAGGAGCTGGCGACCCGCGGGCGCATGGCCCAGGTCGGATGGTCCGCGGCCGGCTTCGACGCGCGTGCCGAGGTCCTGCACCGCTCGCGTCGCTGGCTGATGACCAACGCGGATCGGATGATCCGCACGATCTGCGAGGAGACGGGCAAGACCCACGAGGACGCCACGCTCGAGGTCAGCATCGCCGCGCAG
>NZ_JBFIGP010000389.1:0-2822 GCF_041602235.1 Paraconexibacter sp. | reverse complement strand
GGCCTGCCGGAGGACGTCTACCAGGTGGTCACGGGCGACGGGGAGACCGGCGCCGCGCTCATCGACCACGTGGACTTCCTGCAGTTCACCGGCTCCACGAGCACCGGCAAGAAGGTGATGGCGCGAGCCGCCGAGACGATCACCCCGATCGGGCTGGAGCTCGGCGGCAAGGATCCGATGGTCGTCCTCGCGGACGCGGACCTGGAGCGGGCGGCCAACGGCGCCGCGTACTACTCGATGCTGAACGGCGGGCAGATCTGCATCTCCGTGGAGCGCGTGTACGTGGAGGACGCCGTCTACGACGACTTCGTCGAGCGGGTCGCCGCGAAGGTCGGAGCACTCCGCCAGGGCGTCCCCGGCGCGGTGGGGTCGGTCGACGTGGGCGCGGTCACGTTCCCGCCGCAGCTCGAGCTCATCGACGACCACGTCCGTGACGCCGTCAGCAAGGGCGCACGCGTGCTGACGGGAGGCCGGCGCGGCGCCGGGCCCGGCATGTTCTACGAACCCACCGTCCTCGCCGACGTCGATCACTCGATGAGCGTCATGACCGAGGAGACGTTCGGCCCGGTCCTGCCGATCATGCGTGTCCACGACGCCGAGGAGGCGATCCGGCTCGCGAACGACTCGCAGTACGGCCTGCAGGGGTCGGTGTGGACGCGCTCGGTGCGTCGCGGGCAGCAGCTCGCGCGCCGGCTGCAGGTCGGCGGGGCGTCCGTCAACGACGCGATCCTGCTGTACACCGCGCTCGAGGTCCCGATGGGCGGCGTCAAGCAGTCGGGTATCGGCCAGCGCCACGGGCAGCAGGGAATCCGGAAGTACTGCAGCCCGCAGGGGATCATGACCGTGCCGTTCGGCCTGCGCCGCGAGATCAACATGTACCCCTACCGCCCGTGGAGCTCGCGCCTCCTCGGTCGCGCGATCCGCCTGCTCAACCGCGGGAGCGCGTACCGCGGCTGAGCGCCGCTCTCCGGGCGCGCGACCGGACCTACGTCCGCTCGCGCGCCCGGGAGCGGTCCTCGATGAGCGACACGTCGCGGATCGCACCGCGGTCCGCCGACGTCGCCATGGCGGCGTAGGCGCGCAGCGCGGGCGAGACCGTCCGCTCGCGGCCCACCGGCACGTAGCCCGTGGTCGCCTCGAGCACGTCACGGCGCTCCTGCAGTTCGGCGTCGGTGATCTGCAGCTCGATCGAGCGGTTCGGGATGTCGATCGTGATCGTGTCGCCCTCCTCGACGAGCGCGACCGCGCCGCCGGCCGCCGCCTCGGGCGAGACGTGGCCGATCGACAGGCCGGACGTGCCGCCGGAGAACCGGCCGTCGGTGATGAGCGCGCACGCCTTGCCGAGCCCGCGACCCTTGAGGTAGGACGTCGGGTAGAGCATCTCCTGCATGCCGGGCCCGCCCTTGGGGCCCTCGTAGCGGATGACGATGACGTCGCCCTCGCGCACGCCGCCGCGGAGGATCAGCTCGACCGCCTCGTCCTGCGAGTGCAGCACGCGCGCCGGACCGGAGAAGGTCAGGATCGACTCGTCGACGCCCGCGGTCTTCACGACGCATCCGTCCACCGCGATGTTGCCGTAGAGGATCGCCAGGCCGCCGTCCTTGGAGTGGGCGTGCGCGATGTCGTGGATGCAGCCCTCGGCGGCGTCGGTGTCCAGCGACTCCCAGCGCTCGGACTGCGAGAACGCCGTCGCGGACCGCTTGCAGCCGGGCGCGGCGTGGAACATCTCGACCGCCTCGGCCGTCGCCTTGCCGCCGCGGATGTCCCAGTCGTCGAGCCACTGCTGCAGGGACGGCGAGTGGACGGAGGTCACGTCGGTGTGCAGGAGCCCGCCGCGGTGCAGCTCGCCGAGGATCGCCGGGATGCCGCCGGCCCGGTGGACGTCCTCCATCAGCCACTCACCGTTCGGCGCCGGCTTGCACACGCACGGGACGCGGCGGGACACCGCGTCGATGTCCTGCATCGTGAAGTCGAGCTCGGCCTCCTGCGCCGCGGCGAGGATGTGCAGCACCGTGTTCGTCGACCCGCCCATCGCGACGTCGAGCGCCATCGCGTTCTCGAACGCCTCGCGGGTGGCGATGCTGCGCGGCAGGACGCTGTCGTCGTCCTCGCCGTAGTGGCGCAGCGTGATGTCGACGACCGCGTGCGCGGCCGCCTCGTAGAGGTCCTTGCGCGCCGTGTGCGTGGCGAGGATCGAGCCGTTGCCCGGCAGCGCGAGACCGAGAGCCTCGGTCAGGCAGTTCATCGAGTTGGCGGTGAACATGCCCGAGCAGGAGCCGCAGGTGGGGCACGCCGCCTCCTCGAGGATCGCGATGTCCTCGTCGCTGACCTGGTCGGCGACCGCGTCGGCGATCGCGGTGATGAGGTTCACCCGCTTGCGGACCGTGCCGTCGACCAGGACCGCGTTCCCGCCCTCCATCGGTCCGCCCGAGACGAACACGGTGGGGATGTTGAGCCGCAGCGCGGCGTTCAGCATGCCCGGCGTGATCTTGTCGCAGTTGGAGATGCAGATCAGCGCGTCGGCGCAGTGGGCGTTGACCATGTACTCGACGCTGTCGGCGATCAGGTCCCGGGAAGGGAGCGAGTAGAGCATGCCGCCGTGGCCCATCGCGATGCCGTCGTCGACGGCGATCGTGTTGAACTCGCGGGCGATGCCGCCGGCGGCGTGGATGGCGTCGGAGACGATGCGGCCGACCGGGGCGAGGTGGGTGTGGCCCGGGACGAACTGCGTGTAGCTGTTGGCCACCGCGACGATCGGCTTCTTCCCGAGATCGGCCTTCTCCACCCCGGCGGCGCGGAACAGCGCGCGGGCGCCGGCCATG
>NZ_JBFIGP010000388.1:0-2824 GCF_041602235.1 Paraconexibacter sp. | reverse complement strand
TTCTGCTCGGGCGACACGCGGGCGAACACCGAGGCGCTGCGCACCAGCTCACGGAGCTGCTCGTCGCTGCTCGTGGCGATCATGCGACCGGTGACCACGTGCGGATCCCCGTCGCCCGACGACCGCTCGCTGATCCCCACCCTCTCCGCGATCGCGTGCGCCGTGCGGGCGTGGTCGCCGGTGATCATCTTCACCGCGATGCCCGCCCGCCGGCAGGCGGCGACCGCGGTGATCGCCTCCGCCCGCGGCGGATCGATCATGCCCTGCAGCCCGAGGAAGGTCAGCCCGCGCGGCTCGAAGCCCTCCTCGAGCGTTCGCGTCCCCGGATCGAGGGTCGTGCGCGCGAACGCGAGCACGCGCAACGCGCCGTGGGCGAGGTCCACCGCCGCGTCGTGGATCGCGTCGCGGTCCAGCGGGATCACGCTTCCGTTGCTCTCCAGGGCCGTGGAGCACTGGTCGAGAACCCGCTCGACCGCGCCCTTCACGTAGACGACCGGCCCGTCCGCGCCGTCCTCGTGCAGCGTGGCCATGTACTGGAGCTCGGAGCGGAAGGGGATCTCGTCCAGCCGCGGCAGTTGCTGCGTCGCGTCGGACCGCCGGATCCCGCCCTTCTCGGCCGCCGTGATCAGGGCCCCTTCGGTCGGGTCGCCGACGACGGTCCAGTGCCCGCCGTCGCGGTGCAGCTCGGCGTCGTTGCAGAGCACGCCGGCCAGGAGCACCTCCTGGAGCGCGCGGTTGTGCGGCGATGCGGGCTCGAGGGTCCCCTCGGGTGCGTAGCCCGCCCCGCTCACGGTGAACTGCTCACCGCCCGCGAGCACCGCTGCCACGGTCATCTGGTTCTCGGTCAGCGTCCCCGTCTTGTCCGAGCAGATCACGGTGGTGCTGCCGAGCGTCTCGACGGCGGGGAGCCGACGCACGATGGCGTTGACCCGGGCCATGCGCCCGACACCGATCGCCAGCGTGATCGTCATCGCGGCGGGCAGGCCCTCGGGGATCGCTCCGACCGCCAGCGCGACCGCGGCCACGAGGAGGTCGGCGGGATCGTCACCGCGGGCGAGCCCGATCAGGAAGGCGCTCACCGCGAGTCCGAGGATCACGACCGTCAGCACCCGGCTGAACTGGGCGATCTTCGCGGTCAGCGGGGTGACCGTCTCCGCCGTGGAGCCGGTCAGGCGGTGGATGAGCCCGAGCTCGGTGTTCCCCCCGGTGGCGACGACGACGCCCGTGGCGCTGCCGCGCGTGACCAGCGTGCCGGCGAACGCCATGTTGATCTGATCGCCGATCGCGGTGTCCGGCTCGAGCACCAGCTCGTGCTTCGAGACCATCTGCGACTCGCCGGTCAACGCCGACTCGTCGATCTGGACGTCGGCCACGTCGATGAGACGGGTGTCGGCGGCGACGGCGTCCCCGGCGGCGAGCAGCAGCACGTCCCCCGGGACGATCTCCGGGACGGGGACGGCCCGCACCCGGCCGTTCCGGCGGACGCGGGCCTCTCCGGTGACCATCGCCTCGAGCGCGGCGAGCGCCTGCTCCGATCGCGCCTCCTGGACGAAGCCGATGATCGCGTTGACGAGCACGACGCCGACGATCACGCTGGCGTCGACGCCGTGGCCGACCGCAGCGGACACGGCGGCAGCCACCAGCAGGACGTACACCAGGGGATGCATGAACTGCGCGGCCATGCGCTGCACGGGACCGCGACGGCGCATGCGCGCGAGCTCGTTGGGACCGAACTGCTCCAGCCGGGCCCGGGCCACCCGGTCGTCCAGCCCGGTGTCGCGGTCGGTCTCGAGCATCAGGAGCGCCTCATGCACGGGCAGGTCATGCATGGCGAGCACGCTAGCCGTCGACGGTGCCCGGGTGCTCGGCGGCCACCCCGCCCGGCGCACTCGCCGGTGGGTGCGTCAGCCCGCGGACGGGTGCAGCTCGGGCTGCCAGCCCTGACGCATGGCGGCGACCGTGGATGGTGGGGTGAGGACCGCCACGGGTCCCTCCTGGCGCGAGACCGGCTCGCCGTACCCCTCGTGCGACCAGGGCAGCAGCGCGTCGCCGCGCACCAGCCATGCGCGACCGTCCCGCGCGACCATCACGCCGTCGGGCAACTCGCCGCAGTCCACCGGCGGGCTCGCCAGGGCGGTGCGCTCCCGATGCAGCCGGGTGTCCAGCTCGCGGAGCGAGCCGTCGCGACCGGGCCGTGCCGACCACCACGCGTCGACGAACGCGCGCGCGGCCGGCCGGCGGCACTCGAAGCACGGCCGATGCCCGGCCGCACAGGCCGTGGCCTCGTCGAGGAAGAAGAGGTGGGTGTAGTGCCGGGGGCTCATCAGGGGGTGATGGACCCGGCCCGCGAACTCCAGCACGCAGATGATCCAGCGTTCCCCCTGCCATCGCCGGTGCAGTCGGCCGTCGGCGTCGACCAGGCACCCGCGGTTCCCCATCATGGTCCCGCGCACCGGCACGGGCTCTAGCGTCCCGAACGGGGTGACGCGGTTGGGGTGCGGCACGACCTACCGCCTCGGTGTGGGTCGGGGGAACACCGCCAGACCCTAATGCGAAACGACACAACCACGCAACGGGCGCGGCCGTCGAGCGCGCGCGGTCCGACGCGCGGATAGGGTCTGAGGTATGCGTGGGTACCTGGGAGCGGCGCTGCTGGCCGTCATCGTCGCGACCGGGGCCGCGCCGACCGCCCACGCCGCCGCTCCGCTCGGCCTGACGGACTGCCGCGACAGCGACGGGGTCCGCCTCTGCGAGGGGCTCGTCGCCAGCTGGGACGGCGTCCCGCTGGACACGACGGTCGCGCTGCCGGCCTCGGCCCCGGGAG
>NZ_JBFIGP010000387.1:0-2824 GCF_041602235.1 Paraconexibacter sp. | reverse complement strand
GGCGCCTACCACCTGTTCCCCAGCGAGCCCTACGGCCGTTGGCTGACGGTCGGCGGCTCCTTCCAGGACGCGGCCGGGACCAGGGCGTGGCTGACCGGGGTCGGTGGCGCCAACGGCGCGCTGCTCGACCAGGCCCGGGCCTGGCACGAGCGCCACGACGGGTTCACGACGAAGCAGGGGACCATCCAGGCTCGTGCGGTGATCGGGACCGGGCTGCTGTCGATCGGCGCGGTCGAGGTCCCGCCCGCCGCGGACGCGGGCGGCAACGTGCGGGCCGAGATCCGCATGGTCGACGGTGACGTCACCGTGCCCACGCGCAGCGCCCACCAGGGCCCGCTGGGCACCCATACCCCGCTCGGCGAACCGGTCCACGTGCAGGCGGTGTGCGGCGTCCCGCACGCGGCGCTGGGTGGTGACCCCTCGGTGACCGAGAAGTACACCGACTACCTCCTGACCGGGCGTACCCCTCGCAAGACGGTCGGCCCGTGCCAGCCACGGGGAACGGTGTTCGAGATCCGCGAGCTGTCGCTGCCCCGTGCCCGTGCGACGCGGGCCGCCGCGAGCCCGGCGCCGACCGGCGGCGGACCATCCGCGTCGCTCGTCGCGGCCGCGCAGAAGGGCGACATCCAGCTCATCGAGGTGCCCGGCTCACCGCTCGCGGTGCTCTCCGACGCGAAGCCGGTGGACCTCCAGCTCGTGGACGACAGCCGCCGCGTGACGCTGCGCGTGCAGCGCTACGTCGGCGACGACGCGCCCGTGGAGTCGACCTACTCCGACCTCGGCGGCGACGTCCGCGCGGTGACCGGTCCGGACGGCACGCTCAGCGTGACCGTGGACGGCAGGCCGGTGGCGCCGGACGGACAGGCACCGGGCGGCGAACCCGGTCCCGGTGGCGGCACGGGCGGCGGTCCGGGCGCTCCGGCCGGGGGCCCCGCACCCCAGCCGGGCACTCCCGCGCCGACGACGGGATCCGGTGGCGCGCCCGTGCCCGCCCCGGCCGCGCGCAAGGCCTCGCGGCTGCGCCTGAGCTCGGTGAGCGCCCGTCGCCGCGCACGGCTGACCCGCGTCACCGTCCGCGGGCGGCTGCTCGGAGGTGCGTCGGGCAAGGTGACCGTCACCGCGACGGACGGCCGCCGCACGACGCGTCGCACGGTCGCCGTCCGCAAGACGAGGTTCGGCTTGACCCTCAAGCTGAAGAACGCCGGCCGCCGCCTGCGCGTCACCGTGCGGTACGCGGGCAGCCGGACGCACCGGTCCACCCAGACCTCGCGCGCCGTGCGGGTCCGCCTTCGGTAGCCCGGTGGTTGGAAGGGGTCGCGCCGGGTAGCCGGGGCGGCGTGACCCATCACGACTCGCAACAGATCCGCGGCGGCCTGCTCGGAAAGGTCGCCGGCACGGTCAAGGAGATCGTCGGCGCCGCCTTCGGCGACCGCGAACTGCAGCGCGAGGGCCGGTTGCAGGAGGCGGCGGCCGACGCTGATCGCGAGGCACGGCAGCGCGAGGCCGAGGCGGAACGGGTCGAGTCGCTCGCCCGTGCCCGCGCCCAGCGGGCCGCGATCCAGGAGCGCAAGGAGGACATGGAGGCGCAGATCCGCGAAGCCGACCGCCTACGGGAGGCCGAGCAGGACGAGCGCGAGGCCGCACGTGCGGCGCGCCGCCGCGAGGCGGAGGCAGCCAGGTTGGAGCAGGATGCCCGCGCGGCGGACCGCGCGGCCGACACCGTCGACCCGAAGGAGACATCCCCATGAGCCCGGTCCCCATGCAGAAGGTGATGCGAGCCGCACTCGGCACCGGCCTGGTGATCGCGCGGACCCCGGCGGACGTCGCGCTGACCGTCCTCGGACAGGACCGAGGGACCGGGGCGCGCGCACGGATCGCCCTCGACCGCGTCGATGCGGGCGTGCGCGAACTCGTCGCCCGCGTGACCGGGGACGACGAACTGCGCATCGACGCGGCCCGGCGGCAGTTCGCCGCCGACAAGCGCGAGCAGGCCGCGGACCTCCGCGACCACGGCGACGCCCGGGCCGCGGACGGCCGGCGCCGCGCGACGAAGACCCGGGAACGCGCCGCGGCCAAGCGGACGACCCGGGACGCCACCGCCGCGAAGCGCTCGAGGGCCGCAGAGCGGCGCGAGCAGGAGGCGGCCGCCTCCCGCGAGGAGCAGGCGACCCGAGCCCAGCTGCGCGTGGTCAAGGAGCGGGACGCCGCGCTGGCCGAGCGGGAGGACGCCCTGCGGACCAAGGACGAGGCCGCGCGACTGCGCGAGGCGGCACGGCGGGTGAAGCAGGAGCGCAAGGAGCACGTGTAGCGCCGGTCGTTCCGGGCCCGGCCCACGAGCTACTGTCCCGGCATGACCAGCCTCGACGCCTGGTGGGCGGGCGGCGCCCGCATCCCCGAGGGCGTCTTCGCCCGCGCCGACGGACCGCCCGACGCGCCCGCGTGGACGTGGCTGCACGGCTTCCCGACGTGCTCATGGGACTGGGCGTCGCTGCTCGAGGTCCTTCCCGGCACGCGCCGTGACGTCACGCTGGACTTCCTCGGGTTCGGCGCCTCGGCCAAGCCGCTCGGGCACCGCTACCTGCTCACCGAGCAGGCCGACCTCGTCGAGGCCGTCTGGCGCCACCACGGCGTGGAGCGCACGACGCTCGTCGCGCACGACTACGGCGTCTCGGTCGCCCAGGAGCTGCTCGCGCGTCGCGCCGAGGGCCGCCTCGCCGTCACCTTCGACGGTCCCGTGACGTTCCTCAACGGCGGCCTGTTCCCGCACCTGCACCGGCCCGTCCGCATCCAGAAGCTGCTCGCCGGTCCGGCCGGCCCGCTGCTG
>NZ_JBFIGP010000386.1:0-2830 GCF_041602235.1 Paraconexibacter sp. | reverse complement strand
GCAGCCGCTCAAGGGCGCCCGCATCATCGGGTCGCTGCACATGACCATCCAGACCGCAGTCCTCATCGAGACGCTGACCGCGCTCGGCGCCGAGGTCCGCTGGTGCTCGTGCAACATCTTCTCGACCCAGGACCACGCGGCCGCCGCCGTCGCGGTCGGCCCCAACGGCACGCCCGACGCGCCGCAGGGCGTCCCCGTCTTCGCCTGGAAGGGCGAGACCCTCGAGGAGTACTGGTGGTGCACGGAGCAGGTTGTCGCCGGGTGGCCCGAGGGCAGCCCCGCCAACATGATCCTCGACGACGGTGGCGACGCCACCATGCTCATCCACAAGGGCAAGGAGTTCGAGGCTGCCGGCGCCGTGCCGGACCCCTCCACCGGTGGCTCCGAGGAGTTCGAGATCTTCCTCACGCTGCTGCAGAAGTCGCTGAGCGAGGACCCCCAGCGGTACACCAAGGTCGCCGCCGAGATCATCGGCGTCACCGAGGAGACGACCACCGGCGTCCACCGCCTGTACGAGATGCACCGCGAGAACAAGCTGCTGTTCCCGGCCATCAACGTCAACGACTCGGTCACCAAGTCGAAGTTCGACAACCTCTACGGCTGCCGCCACTCCCTCGTCGACGGCATCAACCGCGCGGTCGACGTCATGCTCGCCGGCAAGACCGCCGTCGTCTGCGGCTACGGCGACGTCGGCAAGGGCTCCGCCGCCTCGCTGAAGGCCCAGGGCGCCCGCGTCATCGTCACCGAGATCGACCCCATCTGCGCGCTGCAGGCCGCGATGGAGGGCTACCAGGTCGACACGCTCGACAACGTCGTCGAGACCGCCGACGTCTTCATCACCACGACGGGCAACAAGGACATCATCACCCGCGACCACATGGCCGCGATGAAGCACAACGCCATCGTCGGCAACATCGGCCACTTCGACAACGAGATCGACATGGCCGGCCTCCAGCAGACCGAGGGCATCGAGCGGATCAACATCAAGCCGCAGGTCGACGAGTGGAAGTTCCCCGACGGCCACTCGATCATCGTCCTCTCCGAGGGTCGCCTGCTGAACCTCGGCAACGCCACCGGTCACCCGTCGTTCGTGATGTCCAACTCGTTCACGAACCAGACCATCGCCCAGATCGAGCTGTTCACCAAGCGCGACGAGTACCCGATCGGCGTCTACGTGCTGCCCAAGCACCTCGACGAGAAGGTCGCCCGGCTGCACCTCGACGCGCTCGGCGTGAACCTGACGCCGCTGCGCAAGGAGCAGGCCGACTACATCGGCGTCCCGGTCGAGGGCCCGTACAAGCCCGACCACTACCGCTACTAGGTCAGAGGGGCGCCTCGCCGCCCATGCCGCCCCGCGCGACGAAGGGCCCGTACTCGCGTACTGGCCCCTCGCCGCGCGTGGAGGCACGGGAGGCGAACCACCGCTCTGACCCTGTGCGACGTGTGACGCCAGTGCCGGCCCGACGCTCGACCCCCCGCGCCTGATGTCCGACGTCACCGACCTCACCCTGGCCGACGCCGGCCGGGACCGGATCGCCTGGGCCGACGCCCAGATGCCGGTCCTGGCCGCGTTGCGCGAGCGGTTCGCGGCGGAGCGCCCGCTGGACGGGATCGTCGTCGCCGCGTGCCTGCACGTCACCGCGGAGACGGCGAACCTCGTCCGCGCGCTGCTGGCCGGGGGGGCGGAGGTCGCCCTCGCGGCAGCCAATCCGCTGTCGACCCAGGACGACGTCGCCGCGGCCCTCGTGTCGCACTTCGGCGCGGAGGTCCACGCTCGCCGGGGCGAGGACCTCGACAGCTACGTGGAGCACGTCGGCAAGCTCGTGGCACGGGCCCCGCAGATCACGCTCGACGACGGCGCCGACCTGGTCAGCGTGATCCACGCCGCCCATCCGGACGTGCTGGCCGGGATGCTCGGCGCGACGGAGGAGACCACCACCGGGCTCGTGCGGCTGCGGGCGCTCGAGGCGGAGGGACGGCTCGCCTGCCCGGTGATCGCCGTGAACGAGGCGCTCAGCGAGCGTGTGTTCAACGACCGCTACGGGACCGGTCAGTCGACCCTCGACGGCGTGTTGCGCGCCACGAACCTGCTGCTCGCGGGCCGCACCGTCGTCGTGCTCGGCTACGGCTGGACCGGCAAGGGCATCGCGCAGCGGGCCCGCGGCATGGGGGCGATCGTCGTCGTGTGCGAGGTCGACGAGCGCCGCGCCCTGGAAGCGCGCATGGAGGGCTACGAGGTCCTTCCCGCACTGGCGGCCGCCGAGCGCGGTGACGTCTTCATCACGGTCACCGGCGTCGCCGGGGTGCTGCGCGCCGAGCACTTCGCGCGCATGAAGGACGGCGCGGTGCTGGCGAACGCCGGGCACTTCGACGTCGAGATCGACCTGCCGGCACTCCGCGCCGCCGCGGTGTCGCCGCCGACCCAGGTGCTCCCGCTCGTCGAGCAGGTGGATCTCGGCGGTCGCCGCCTCAACCTGCTGGCCTCCGGTCGCGTCGTCAACCTCGCGGCCGCCCAGGGCCACCCCGCGGCGGTGATGGACATGAGCTTCGCGAACCAGGCGCTCGCGGCCGAGGAGCTCGTCCTGCGCCGCGGAGCCCTCGGTCCCGGCGTCCACCCGGTGCCCGAGCGGGTCGACCGGGAGATCGCCCGGCTGAAGCTCGCGTCGCTGGGCGTGGAGATCGACGAGCTCACGGACGAGCAGACCGCCTACCGCACAAGCTGGGACCCCGCCCCCTGAGGGAGGGGCGGGCCGCGTCAGGCGGTCCGCACGACCTGCACGCCGCGGCGGGGCGCGGCCACGACGTTGCGCAGCACCGCGCGCTCCGGCGG
>NZ_JBFIGP010000385.1:0-2838 GCF_041602235.1 Paraconexibacter sp. | reverse complement strand
GTGGTGGCGCAGCGGCAGCTCGTCCATGCGCTCCAGCAGCATCGCGAGCCGGTCCGCCGGGCTCGACGGCAGGGCGAACGGGTCCAGGCCGGCGACGAGCGCCTCCTCGTCGAGGATCCGCGCGGCCACGTCCGGGACCGTATGGACCGCCAGCTCCTCGAACGGCCGGTCGCCGACGGCCTCCTCGATCTGCGTGCGCAGCTCGTCGGCCGCGCCGGGCGTCAGCGTCAGCACCAGGATCGACTCCGGCGCGACGCCATCGCCGACGAGCGCGGAGAAGCGCGCGACCAGCGTCCGGGTCTTCCCGGTGCCCGCGCCGCCGACGATCCGCAACGGTCCGCCGCGGTGCTCGACGGCCTGTCGCTGCGCTGCGGTCAGCCCGCCGAGGGGCGACGTCGTCGGGGAGTGCGGGTCGGGCGGGGATGCCACAGGGCTAGCATAGGAGCGGATGGCCTCCTCGCCCCACCTCGATCACGACTGGCTCGGGGCGTGCAGGCGCGCACGCGCGGGATTGCAGGAGGTCCTGCGGTCGCACCCGACCAGCCGGGAGCGCGTCGTCGAGACCGGCGAGCGTGGGGAGGGCGGCGACCGGACCCTCGTGATCGACGCCGCGGCCGAGGACTGCGTGTTCGCCGAGCTCGACGCGCTGCACCAGGGCGGGGCGCGGTTCACGGCGGTCAGCGAGGAACGCGGCACGGTCGACTTCGGTGCCGGCGGCGGCGCCCCCTACGTGGTCGTCGATCCCATCGACGGCTCGATGAACGCCAAGCGGGGGATGCCGAACCACGCGATCTCGATCGCGGTCGCCGACGGGCCGACGATGCGCGACGTCGCGTTCGGCTACGTGTTCGACCTCGGGCCCGGCGAGGAGTGGCACGCCATCCGCGACGGCGGGGCGTTCCTGGACGGCACGAGGATCGCGGAGCCTCCACCCGAGCGGCGGGTGCAGGACGGTCGCCTGGAGCTCGTCGCGATCGAGTCGGCCCACCCGCAGTGGATCGCGCAGTCCTCCGGGGCGCTGCTGGAGCACGTGCACCGCGTCCGGGCGATCGGCTCGATCGCCATCTCGATGTGCCAGGTCGCCACGACGCGCGTGGACGGCATGGCGACGCTGTGGAAGTGCCGCGGCGTGGATGCGGCGGCCGCCCAGCTGATCGTGCGTGAGGCCGGCGGGCTCGTGGCCTTCCCCGGCCTGGAGGATCCGCTCGGTGCATCCGTCGTGGACCTCGCGCCGGTCTCGCCCGTGGTCGCGGCGCGGACCCCGGAGGCCCTGCAGCGTCTCTCGACCCTTCCGGCTCCGGCATGAGCGGGCTCGACCGGGGCGTGGCCGGCATGGTCGGCCGGCTCATGGCGGGAGGTGCCGAGGACCCCTGGACCGCGCCGCCGGTCGATCTCATCGGCGTGTGCGACGAGGCCGCGGCACGGATCGCGGCCTACACGCGGCTCACGCCGGTCGGGGAGCTCCCCCCGCCCGAGTGGATCGACCGCGGCACCTGGATCGATCTCAACGTCGAGGTCCTGGCTCCGGCCGTGGAGGGGCCGCTCCTGCGGGCCGGCGGCAGGTTCGCGTCGCTCGAGGGTCCGCTCCAGTCGATGCTCGGAGCGGTCGCGGGAGCGGAGGCCGGACTGGTCACGGGGCTGCTGGCGCAGCGCGTCCTGGGGCAGGTGGAGCCCGGTCTGCTGCGCGACGACGAGGACCACGTCACCCGGATGGTGCTCGTCGCGCCGAACCTCAAGGCGGTCGCGCGCACCTTGGACGTGCCGGAGCCCGACCTCGTGCGCTGGGTGGCCGTGCACGAGCTGACCCACGCGATCCAGTTCGCCTCCGTGCCGTGGCTGAAGCCCGAGCTGAACCGACTGGTCCGGGAGCTCATGAGCACCCTGGAGCTGCGACTGGACGCCCGCAGCCTGCTGCGGCTGCCGAACCTCGGAGATGCGCGCGCCCTGCTGGATCTCGTCCGCGGCGGGGACCTGCTCACGGCCTTCGCGGGGGAGCAGGCTCGCGAGGTCCTGGACCGGGTCCAGGGCCTGATGGGGCTGATCGAGGGGCATGCCGAGCACGTGATGGACGCGGTCGGCGTGGAGGTCGTGGACGACCTCGACCGGCTCCGAACAGCGCTCGACGCCCGCCGGGAGGCGGAGCGCTCACCGCTGGAGATGCTCCTGAGTCGACTGCTGGGCCTCGACGAGAAGCTCCGGCAGTACGGCGAGGGCAGGGCGTTCTGCGACGCCGTCGTCGCGTCCGGCGGGCGCCGGGCGTTGCGACGTGCCTGGGACGACCCGGCGTCGGCGCCCACGCGGGCCGAGCTCGGCACGCCCGAGGCGTGGCTGGCCCGCATCGGCGTCTGAGCGCGCCGGGGCCGTCTCGCCGCCGGGTTTCCGCGTGCTCGTGGTCCGTGGGGCGCCACGCGCCGTAACCCTCCGACGACCGAACACTCGTTCCTGATGTAACGGCGATCGTTCGGTGGTTTACAAACACATGTTCGCCGGGTACCCTTCGAGCGAACGACTTAGAAGTAATATCCTTAGTCGCCAGCAGAGGAAGGCACCATGGCCGAGAACACCCCCACCGATACCGCAAAGACCGTCGCCGAGGCGACGACCCCGACCGTGAAGGCGAAGACCGCCGCCACGAAGCGCTCCACCGCCGCGAAGAAGGCTGCCGGCACCCGCGCCGCCAAGTCCGGCGCCACCGCTCGCAAGACCGCCGCCACCAAGGCCAAGACCCAGGCCAAGAGCACCGCCAAGAGCGAGGCCGCCGAGGTCAAGGGCACCGTCGAGACCGTTTCCGAGTACGCCGAGAAGGCCGTGCTCGTGCCGGTCGGCGCCGCGCTGATC
>NZ_JBFIGP010000384.1:0-2851 GCF_041602235.1 Paraconexibacter sp. | reverse complement strand
GGTCATGGCGTGGGGGCACCGGACGTTACCCTCACGTCGTGTCCTTCCCGCACGTCCGACCCCGTCGCCTGCGCGCCAGCCCCGCGCTGCGCGATCTCGTCCGCGAGACCACGCTCACGGCGGGCGATCTCGTCCTCCCGCTCTTCGTGCACGAGGAGTCCGGGCGCGCGCCGATCGAGGCGATGCCCGGCGTGGACCGGCTCTCGGTCCAGGACGCGGTCGCGGAGTGCGCCGAGGCGGTCCGGCTGGGACTCGCCGGCGTGCTGCTCTTCGGCATCCCGCGTCACAAGGACGCCGCGGGCAGTCAGGCGTACGCCGCGGAGGGGATCGTGCAGGTGGCGGTGCGCGCCATCAAGGCGGCGCACCCGGACCTCCTGGTGATCACCGACGTGTGCCTGTGCGAGTACACCGACCACGGGCACTGCGGCCACGTGCTCGAGGACGGCTCGGTCGACAACGACGCGTCGCTCGAGCTGCTGTGCCGGGTCGCCGTCTCGCACGCGCGCGCCGGCGCCGACGTCGTCGCCCCGAGCGACATGATGGACGGGCGCGTCGGGGCGATCCGGGCCGCGCTCGACGAGGCGGGCTTCGCGACGACGCCGATCCTCGCCTACTCCGCCAAGTACGCGAGCGCCTACTACGGGCCCTTCCGCGAGGCCGCGGACTCCACCCCGGCCTTCGGCGACCGCCGCAGCTACCAGCTCGATCCGGCCAACGGCGACGAGGGCGTCCGCGAGGCGCTGCTCGACGTCGGGGAGGGCGCCGACATGCTCATGGTCAAGCCGGCGCTGCCGTATCTCGACCTGATCTGGCGCGTCAAGGAGGCGACGAGGATGCCGGTGGCCGCGTACAACGTGAGCGGCGAGTATGCGATGGTGAAGGCGGCCGCGCTCGCCGGGCACGTCGACGAGCGCGCCGTCGTCCTCGAGACCCTGACGTCCATCCGACGGGCCGGCGCCGACATCGTGATCACCTACCACGCCAAGGACGCAGCGACATGGCTGACGTGACGCACTCCACTCCCGACGGCATCCGCGACGACGTCGCGACGCCGAAGATCCGCGAGCGCAAGGACGGCGCCGCGGTTCCGTTGAGCGACCTCGACCGCACGATCCTGGACCTCATGCAGGGGCAGTTCCCCCTGGACGTCCACCCGTACGCGCGGGTCGCCGAGAAGGCCGGCTGCACCGAGGAGGAGCTGCTGGCCACGATCCGCCGCCTGCTCAAGGACCGGATCATCCGCCAGGTCACCCCGATCTACGACACGCGCGCCCTCGGGTACGGCTCGATGCTCGTCGCGGCCAAGGTGGACCCCGAGCACACCTGGCGCCCCGCGAAGATCATCAACTCGCACCCCGGCGTCAGTCACAACTACCTGCGCAACCACGACTTCAACATGTGGTTCACGCTGGCGGTCGAGGAGGACTCCAAGCTCGGACTGCAGGGCACGCTCGACGTGCTGCAGGAGCTCACCGGGGCCGAGTCGATCCGTCAGCTCCCGACGCTGAAGCTGTTCAAGATCCGCATGGACCTCGAGATGAGCGGCGACACGGACTCCCTGTCGCAGCAGGGTGTCGCCGAGGACCCGGTCGAGCTGGAGAAGGTCCCCTACGACGACCTCGACCGCGCGGTCATCCGCGAGACGCAGGGCGACCTGCCGGTCGTGCCGGAGCCCTACGCCGAGGCGGCCGTGCGCCTGGGGATGACGCAGCAGCAGCTCCTGGACCACCTCGCCGGGATGAAGGATCGGGGCATCCTGCGACGGGTGGCCGCGATCCTCTACCACCGCCGCGCCGGCTTCTCCGCCAACGGCATGGGGGTCTGGAAGGTCCCGGACGACCAGATCGCCGAGATCGGGCCGAGGATGGCCGCGTTCCGCGGCATCAGCCACTGCTACCAGCGTCCGACCTACGAGGACTGGCCCTACTCCGTCTTCACCATGGCCCACGGGCGGTCCAAGGAGGAGTGCGACGCGGTGCTGGACACGATCGCCGAGAAGACCGGCATCACCGAGCGCGCCACGCTCTACTCGTCGACCGAGTTCAAGAAGGTCCGGCTCCTGTACTTCACGGACGACTTCAAGAACTGGGAGCGGGAGTACGCCGGAGTCTGAGCCCGGCCCCGCGGCAGCGGGCGACTCGACATCGGGCCATCGCTCTGGAAAGCTGAGCATGTGCCCCTCACCTTCGACGAGCTGGCCGAGCGCCTGGACGGCGTCAAGTTCATGTCCGCGGCACAGGCGCGACGGCTGTGGCGGTACATCGACGAGCACGACGCCCGCGACGTGCTCGACATCGGCACGTGCTACGGCGCGTCGGCGGCGTGGGCGGCGGGCGCGCTCGCGGTCCGGGGCGGGGGCACGGTGCTCACGGTCGATTCGGCCCAGTTCGACGACCTCAGCTCAGCGCGTGAGTGGGCGCACGAGGTCTGGGACCGCTGCGCGGTCCGGTCGCTCATCTCCGAGGAGCGCATCACGTGCTCCAGCTACGCGTGGTGGCTCCTGGAGCAGGCCGACGCCCGGCGGGGCCGCGACGGCCGGGTGACGCCGGCGTGGGACCTGGTCTACCTGGACGGCGCCAAGAGCCTGACCCTGGACGGGACCGCCGCCATGTTGCTGCTCGACCTCATCCGTCCGGGCGGGTGCCTGCTGCTCGACGACGTGGGCTGGAGCTACGCCGGGCACGACACCGGCTTCGGCCTGCGGTTCGGCGAGTTCGAGTACCAGGCATCCCAGGCTGAGCTCGAGCGCCCGCACGTCCGTGCGGTCTGCGAGGCGCTGCTGCGCCACGATCCCCGTGTCGCCCGCCTGGAGTACGAGGGCGACTGGGCCCGGGTGACGCTGGCGTCCCGC
>NZ_JBFIGP010000383.1:0-2871 GCF_041602235.1 Paraconexibacter sp. | reverse complement strand
CGGGAAGCGCGAAGGGGCGAACACGAGCCCGACATCCTTGCGGGCGACGCGGCGGCTCGCAATCCGGTGCTAGCGTGGCGGAGGTGGGCGAGCCTGTGATCGATACCCCGCCCGCCTCCGCGGGCAGCGCCCGGTATCGGCTTCGTCCGGGGGTGACGCTGCGCCAGCACGCGGCGCGCGGGACGCTCATCAACGGCGCCTTCATGACGGGCCTCACCGGGCTGACGTTCGTGAAGGGGTTCCTCCTGGCGGCCTTCCTCACGCCGTCGGACTACGGCATCTGGGGGATCCTGCTCATCTCCCTGGGCACGCTGACCTGGCTGAAGCAGATCGGCGTCCCGGACAAGTACGTCCAGCAGGACGAGGAGGACCAGGAGCTCGCGTTCCAGCGTGCGTTCACGATGGAGCTGATCGTCAACTCCATCCTGTTCGTGATCCTGCTCGCCGCGGTGCCGCTCATGGCCGTGGCGTACGGCAACTCGGAGCTCATCCTGCCCGGCTTCGCCCTCGCGCTGCTGATCCCGGCGGGCCAGCTCCAGGTTCCCTTCTGGATCCTGTACCGGCGCATGCAGTTCGCCCGCCAGCGCATCTACCAGGCGGTCGACCCCGTGGTCGCGTTCATCGTCACGGTCGTGCTCGCCGTCGCGGGGTTCGGATACTGGGCGCTGGTGGTGGGGGTCCTCGTCGGCTCGTGGATGGGAGCGCTGGTCGCGCTGCTGACCACGCCCTACCGGCTGCGGATCCGCTACGACCGGGGCACGCTGCGGTCCTACGCGCGGTTCTCGGCCCCGCTGTTCGTCGCCAGCGTGGGCGGCATCGTGATCGCCCAGGCATCGATCTTCTTCGGCGAGGACGCCCTGGGCCTCGCCGGGGCGGGCGCCATCACCCTCGCCGCGCAGATCACGCAGATGACGGGGCGGGTCGATCAGGTGCTGTCGGCCACCCTGTACCCCGTCATCTGCACCGTCCGCGACCGACGGGCCCTCCTGTTCGAGACGTTCGTCAAGTCCAACCGCCTCGCGCTGATGTGGGCGCTGCCCTTCGGGGTCGGCCTCGCGCTCTTCACGTCCGACCTCGTGCACCTGGTGCTGGGCGACGAGTGGACCGGGGCCATCCTCATCGTCCAGGCGACCGCGATCGCGGCGGCGCTGAGCCAGCTCGGCTTCAACTGGACGTCCTACTGCCGGGCGCTGGACGACACGCGCCCGATCGGCATCGCGACCCTCGTCCAGGCCTCCGCGTTCGTCTGCACCATCCCGATGTTCTACGTCTGGGGCGCGGAGGGATTCGCCGCGTCGACGATCATCACCGTGCTGGTGAGCCTCGCGGTCCGCGGCTACTTCCTGCGCAGGATCTTCCGGGGGTTCGGCATGGCCCGGCACGCGATCCGCGCGCTGGCGACCGTCGTCCCCGCCGTCGCGGCCGTCGCGGTGGCGCGAGCGCTCGAGGGCGCTGGCGAGCGGGGCTGGGGCGTCGCGCTGACGGAACTGGCCCTGTTCGTGGGCTTCACCGGTGCGGCGACCTGGGCCTTCGAACGGGACCTGCTCCGTGAAGCGATCAGCTATCTGCGACGGCGTCGGGCGGTTACGGAGCCACTACCGGCCTGATCCGGGGCGACGCGTGCTACCGTCGCCGACGCAGCGGCGCGACACCTGACGCCCGTCGGCATCCCACCCACATGGACCACCCCGTGAATCAGGCGGCTCAGGGCGACCCGCACACCACCACGCTGCGCGACTACCTGCGGATCCTGCGCCAGCACCGGATCGGCATCGTCCTGATCGTCGTCGGGATCGTCGTGACGACGGTCGCGCTCACCGCCCAGGTGTCGAAGTCCTATCGCGCCGAGTCCTCGATCCAGCTCCGCGACGTCACGCAGGACGTTGGTCTCATCGGGCGGGTCGACGTGCTCCCGACCAACCCCGCGGTCAGCGCGTCGCAGGCGGCGGACCTCGTCCGCTCGGTCCAGGTCTCGACGCAGGTCCGTGACGAGCTGAACTCCCCGCTGTCCATCCGTGAGCTGCGCAGCAAGGTGACCGGCAACGTCGAGCTGCGGACGAACCTGGTCATCGTGACCGCGGTGGACGACGGCGCACGGGACGCCAAGATCCTCGCGGACGAGTTCGCCCGGCAGACCGCCAAGTACCTCAACGCCCAGCAGCGCGCCCGTCTGATCGGCGCCCAGCGCAGCCTCGAGCGGGAGCTCAAGCGCGTCCTCACCCGCGTCCGTGACAAGGACAGCCCGACCCGCGACACCGATGCGCTGACGGCATCCGCCTACCGGCAGGAGATCGCGCAGCTCGCGTCGCTGCAGCGGTTCTCGAAGGCCGCGGTCCTGGTCGAGAGCGCGGATCTGCCCGCGGCGCCGTTCTCCCCGCGCCCCGTGCGCAACGCGGTGATCGCCCTCATCCTCGGCCTCACGCTCGGCGTCGGCTACGCCTTCCTGCGCAACTCCCTCGACCGGCGCCTTCGCAGCGCCGACGACGTCCGCCGGGAGTTCCCGTACGCGCTGCTCGGCATGCTCAGCGGCGACGCGCTGGGCGCCACGGCGGTCCCGACTCCGGGCGGGCGCGTCATGCCCGCGACCGACATCGAGGCCGCGCGGATCATCCGCACCAACCTCGGCTACCTCGACGTCGACGACCCCGCCAAGCTCATCGCCGTCACCAGCGCGCTGCCCGCGGAGGGCAAGTCGACCGTGGCCTCCGCCGTGGCGACCGCCAGCGCCCTCTCCGGGCAGCTGACCCTGCTGATCGAGTGCGACCTGCGACGCCCGTCGCTCGCCGGCCGGCTGGGCATCGAGCGCTCCCCCGGCCTGAGCGACTACCTGGGTGGCAACGCCACACCGGCCGAGGTGCTGCAGACCGTCCG
>NZ_JBFIGP010000382.1:0-2873 GCF_041602235.1 Paraconexibacter sp. | reverse complement strand
GACCTGCCCACGGGCGCGGAACTGGTCGAGCGCTACGCGACCACCACCACGCGCGACCTGTCCCACATGCGCTGGTACACGGTCCTCGCCTGCTTCAAGCTCGGGATCGTCCTCGAGGGCACGCTCGCCCGCGCCCACGCCGGCCAGGCCCCGATGGAGACCGGTCGTGCCCTGCACGACACCACGCTGCGCCTCTTCGACCGCGCCCAGCGCCTCATCCAGGAGACCCCATGATCGACTTCGAGATCCCCGCCGAGGTCGCGCGCACGCGCGGCGTGATCCGCGCCTTCGTGACCGAGAAGGTGATCCCCTACGAGACCGATCCCCGGCTGACCCAGCACGGCCCGACCGAGGAGCTGCGCACCGAGCTGGTCGGCCTCGCCCGGGACGCAGGGCTCCTCACGTTCCAGGCGCCGCGCAGCTACGGGGGGATGGAGCCCTCGCACGTGGACCAGGCCGTGCTCTACGAGGCCGCCGGATGGTCGACGCTCGGGCCGGTCGCACTGAACTGCGCCGCGCCCGACGAGGGCAACATGTTCCTGCTGAACAAGATCGCCCGGGAGGACCAGGCGCAGGAGTTCCTGCGCCCCGTCATCGAGGGCCACCAGCGCTCGGTGTTCGCGATGACCGAGCCCGACGGCGCCGGGTCGGACCCCGGGCAGCTCAAGACGGCGGCGCTCTTCGACGGCGAGCGCTACGTCATCAACGGGCTGAAGTGGCTGATCACCGGCGCGACCGGCGCGAGGACCTGGATCGTCATGGCCGACGTGGCGGAGAACCCGCACGGCCCCTCCGGCCCGACGCTGTTCCTCTGCGACGGCAACACCCCGGGCATCGTCATCGAGCGGATCATGGACACCATGGACCGCAACTACGTCGAGGGTCACGGCGTCGTGCGGTTCGACGACCTGACGCTGCCGCCCGAGGCCGTCCTCGGTGAGGTGGGTCAGGCGCTGCGCTACGCGCAGATGCGCCTCGCCCCCGCCCGCCTGACGCACTGCATGCGCTGGCTCGGCGCCGCGGCGCGCGCGCACGAGATCGCCACCGACCACGCGCTGAAGCGCACCGCGTTCGGCAAGCCGATCGGGGAGCACCAGGGCGTCGGGTTCATGCTCGCCGACAACGAGATCGCCCTGCAGCAGTGCCGCCTGGCGATCTGGTGGGCGTGCTGGACGCTCGACCAGGGCGCCCGCGGCCGCCACGAGAGCTCGATCGTCAAGGCCACCGTCTCCGAGCAGCTCTACGCGGTCGCCGACCGCTGCGTGCAGGTGCTCGGCGGGATGGGGATCAGCGACGAGACCCCGGTGGCGATGATCTTCCGGGACATGCGCGCCTTCCGCCTGTACGACGGGCCGACCGAGGTGCACAAGTTCGCGATCGCCCGGCAGGTGCTGCGGGAGCGCGCGGCGAGCGCCGACGGCGATCTTGCGCGCTTCAGCGAACAGCGCTGAACCAATCCGCTCGCGGCTCCACCGCGCGATCCCTGAACGTCGTGCGGTAGGCCGTCGGGGTGGTCGCGGCGTGGCGCCGCAGGTGGAGCCGCAGAGCGGGCGCGCTCGCGAAGCCGGCGCGCTCCGCGACGACCTCGACCGGCAGATCCGTGGTCTCGAGCAGCTCGCGAGCCCGTCCGACGCGCTGGGCGAGCAGCCACTGCTTCGGCGATACGCCGACCTCGGCGCGGAACCGGCGCGAGAAGGTCCGCTCGCTCATGCACGCCTCTCGGGCGAGTTGCGCCAGGGTGAGCGGCTCGTGGAGATGGTCGTGGGCCCAGGCCAGGGTCGGGCCGATCCCGCTGCCCGGCAGGCCGTCGGGGTCCGGGCGCGGGGGCGGTGCGATGAACTGCGCCTGCCCACCCTCGCGGTGGGGGGCCACGACGTTCCAGGAGGCGAGTCGCGTCGCGGCAGCGGCACCCGCCTCTCGCCGGACCAGGTGCAGGCAGAGGTCGAGCCCCGCCGCCAGCCCGGCAGACGTGAGGATGTCTCCGTCGTCCACGTAGAGCACGTCCGGTCGGACGTCGACGTCCGGGTGGCGGGCGGCGAGGTCCTCGCACCAGTGCCAATGCGTGGTCGCGGGACGTCCGTCGAGCAGTCCGGTCTGCGCCAGCACGAAGGCCCCGACGCAGATGCTCATCACGATCGCGCCGCGGGCGTGCGCGGCCTGGATCGCCACGACGACGTCGTCCGGCACCGGGCCGCCGACCGGATGGACCCCGGGGATGACGACGACGTCGGCGCTCGCAAGGGCTTCGAGGCCGTCACTCACGTGCAGGTCGAAGCCGTCAGGGGTGCGGACCGGTCCAGGCCGCAGGCCGCACGTCGACATCGTGAAGCCGGCGGGCGCCCCGTCGCGTCCGGGCCCCCGGGAGAAGGCCTGCACCGCACATCCCAGGTCGAAGGTCAGAACGCCGTCGAGAGCGAGGGCCGTGACGTGCACTGGGACCATGTGCCGAACTATGGCAGGAAATCGTTGATGCTTGTCTTTCTTGCCACTGGTCGGGTTGGACTTCGTCGCGTTCACTGGGAGGCATGAGCGCACCACAAGGGATCGATTGGGACTGGGCGAGCAGAACGGGAGGCGCGCTCAGCGCACGCCAGCGCCGCCAGTTGCTGACACCGCTGCTCCGGGTCGCCGTCGGCCTGCCGGTCGAGCGGGTCCGTCTCGCTCTGGGTAAGCGCGGGTCCGGCGCCGTGGATCTGGACGGCTTGCGCTGGCCGGACTCCGCGTTGGCGCGAGCTGCCGAGGAGGAGGCGCGCGAGGCGCTTTCCCCGCACGTCCTGCAGCACTCCTACCGGACCTATCTCTTCGCGCTCGCGCTGGCTGCGATCGACGGCGTGCGGGTGGACGAGGAGCTCGGCTACGTCTCGTGCCTCCTG
>NZ_JBFIGP010000381.1:0-2879 GCF_041602235.1 Paraconexibacter sp. | reverse complement strand
CCGGCGACGACCGCGCGCGCACTCCGGGCCACCGGACGCAGGTCGTCGAGCGCCGGCGCCAGGCTCGGTCCCAGCCGTCGCAGATCCGCGACGAGCGGGCGGGCCTCGCCCACGAGCGGCTGGGCCGTGCGCAGCGCGCGGTCGGCGCTGTCCAGGAGCAGCGGAAGCTCGCGCAGGCCCTCGGAGAGGCCGGTCTGGGCCGCCGCGGTGGCCGCCAACGTGGCCCGGCCGGCGCTCACCAGGCGGGAGATCTGCGCGTCGTGCGTGCCGAGCGCCTCGAACGCCTTGCGGCCGTCCAGGACGACCCCGGCGACCGTGCGCTGCTGACCGTCCAGCAGGTCGCCCAGACCCCGGAGCTCCGCGGTCAGCGCATCGAGCCGTCCGAGCGTGGCCGAGACCCGGGCCGAGGTTCGGGGGCTGCGGGCGCCACGGGCGAACGTGGCGGTCATCGCCTGGATGTCCCGCTGCGCACCCTCGCCGAAGGCGGCGAGGGCCTCGTCGAGCTCGACCGACTCGCGCACCTGCGATCGGGGCAGCTCCCCACCCGTGCGGAGCGGCGCGCCCGGCCGGTCGAGGTCGAGGTCGAGGTACGCCTCACCCAGCAGGGTCTTCTGGCCGACGCGTGCGGTGGCGGTGCGGGGGATCGGGGCGTACCGGTCCCGGATGGTGATCTCGATGCGCGCCGCCGAGCCGGTGCGGCGGATCGTCGCGATCTCACCGACCTTCACGCCGCGGACCAGGACGTCGGACTTGTTGGCGAGCCCCTGAGCATCGGGGACCGTCATCGCCACCCGGTAGGCCGGTCCGCCGACCGAGACCGACGGCCCGCCGAACCGTCCCATCAGGTACACGAACAACGCGGCCGAGAGGGCGACGACGATCAGCGTCCAGACTGCACCGCGGATCGGGATGGCGAGTCTCACGGCGCGTCCCTCCCGTCGCGTGGGGCCAGGCCCGCGCGTCGTGCGCGGCCGGCGTCCGACAGCAGGCGCCCTGCGCGGCGTCGTGCGCCCTGCGCGTCCCCGGCGGGTGCGTCGGCCGACCGCAGGGAACCGGGCAGGCCGGGGATCAGGTAGCGCACCAGACAGGCGACCGCGTTCGTGCCGCAGGCCTTGGCCAGCGCACGGACCGCATCGAGCTTGAGCGCCCGCAGTCGCGCCCCCGACGCGCCCGCCTCCCCGAACCCGGCCGGGTCGAAGGCCTCGAAGAACCCCAGCCCGCGCAGGATCTGACCGTTCGCGTCGGAGGTGGAGAACACCCCGCTGAAGCGCGCGCCGAGCAGGCCGATCCCGGTCTTGTTGTCGTCGATGTCCCGCAGGACCGGGGTCAGCCGCTCGACCGACGGCGTGAGCCCGCTCGCCGCCGGGCGCAGGGAGGTCAGCGCGTCGCGCAGGCTTCGCGCGGGGGCGCGCCCGTCCCGGGCGACCGGCTCGAGGTCCGCGAGCAGCCCGCGGGCCGACGGCACGAGATCGCGGACGGCGGACAGGGCACGGGGCAGGCGGCGGGCCGACGGGCGCAGGCCATCGAGGGCGGGGACGAGCGGGTCGGCCAGCACGCGGGTCTGCGTGAGCGCGGTGTCGACCGCCGCCAGTGCTCCCGGCAGCGCGCGGATCGTCTGCGCCAGCTCGCGCTCCCGCGCACCGGTGACGGCGACGGTGCGCTCTCCCGCCGCGAGCACGGTGCGCAGCGCCGCACGACGGTCGGCGAGGGTGCCGAACACCTGGTCGAGCTCGGTCACGAGGCGGGCGAGCTGACGGCTGCGGTCGTTGAGCGCCCGCGCGACCCGTCTCGTGCTCGTCATCGCCGGACCGAGCTCCCGCAGCGCCCGGCGCAGCGGCGTCGCGCCCTTGGTCAGCCCGGTGTCGAGCTGCCCGAGCAGGATCTGCAGCTGGGCGCGGGTGTCGGCGTCGAGCGTGCTGAGGACCTGGTCCAGGCCGACGGGGGCGGCGCGGTGATCGGCGGCGAGGCGCTGGCCCTGCCCGAGAGGCGCGCTCGCGCTGCCGGGCACGAGCTCGACGGTGTTGTCCTGCAGGGCCGACCGCGGCTGGACGACGACCGTCGCGTCGCGCCGCAACCGGCCGCGCGTCCCGGGGTCGACGGTCAGGGTCGCGACCGCGCGTCGGTCGGCGTACCGCACGTCGGTCACCTCGCCGACGCGGACGCCCGCGATCGTCACGGGGTGGCGGTCCTCGCTGTTGAGGCCACCGGCGTCGACGAACGCGACCTCGATGGTCTCGGTATCGCTGAGGAGCGGTACCCGCACCTTGTCGCCCTGCAGCAGGTACCCCACGAACGCCACGGCGACGAGCGCCTGCAGCGCGATGATCAGCCGGCCCAGCGGCAGCCGGCGCTGGCCGCGATCCGCCGCGCTCATGGTGCGCACCCCCCGTTGGCGGCGAGGGTCTGCGCGAGCGGCGCGGCTGCGCCGGTGAGCGCCGAGCAGGGCGGCAGCGGGTACCCGGCCCCCGTGAAGAACCGCGCGTTGAAGCGCATGAAGTGCCCGGGGCCGGTGCTCGGGGGCTGCGCCTGCGCCGCGGTCTGGAACCCGCGGGACGCTCCACCGCCACCCTGGAACAGGCTCAGGAACTGCAGGTAGGCGGGCACGCCCAGGTCCGTGGGCTTGAGCAGTTCGGGCAGCAGCGAGTCGTTGAGGATGGGGAGCGTCGGCCGCAGCGCTTCCAGCAGCGAGCGTCCAGGCGCGGCAGCCCGGCCGCCCGCGGACACGGCGCTGCGCAGGTCGCGCAGCAGCGGCGTCGTGTCGCGCAGCACCGGTGGCGCCTCACGGAGCAGTGGGGTCAGCGCGCCGGTCGTGGGTGGCACCGCCCGCAGGGTCGGACGCAGCTCGGTCCCGACGTCCCGCAGGGTCGTGACGAGCGTGG
>NZ_JBFIGP010000380.1:0-2918 GCF_041602235.1 Paraconexibacter sp. | reverse complement strand
GCGGCGGTCATCGCGGTCATGGCCGCGGTCCGGCCGGGGATCTGGAAGATCGCCGAGCCGATGCGGATCTTCGAGGTCTGCCCGGCGATCCAGCCGAGGATCGTCGCTGCGTCGGACCCGTAGGCCTCGGCGGTCCAGACGGAGTCGTACCCGAGGCGCTCGGCCTCCTGGACGATCTCGAGCTGGTCTTCGCGGGTGAGGCCGAGGCCCCAGTACCCGATGTGGACTCCGAGCTTCATGCAACTTTCCTTTCAGCGGGAAGGAGATCCGTGGACTGGTCCGATGGCCGTTGCTACCGTGGCCCGGCGCCCTCGGGAGGGGCGAAACCTTATGTCACGACGCCGCCACACGCCCATCGACAACCTCCGCCTCGCCATCGACTGCCTGCCGTCGCGCACGCGCGTGGCCATGCTCGAGGGGATCAACGCCAACGACATCATCGTCGGGGCCTACACGGATGCCGACGGGGGCGTGTGCCCGATGCTCGCCGCCCACCGCCACGGTGGCCGCACGAACTTCATCTCGTTCGCCCGCGCCTGGGATCGCTTCGCCGCCAGCAAGCGGGCCCGTCGCGCGACGACCCGTGAGCTCGCGATCCTGCGCAGCCACCTGGAGGCGAGCCTCCTCGCGGACGAGAGCGTCGATCTGCAGGCGGCGATCCGCGAGCACCGCGATCTGCTGGCCGCGCGTCCCGACGAGCGGGCCGAGCAGGAGCGCACGCGCCAGCGGATGCGTCCCGGCGATCCGTACCGCGGTGACGAGCTCGGCGGTCGCGCCGGCTGGAGCTGGCTGCGCCCGTTCCGGCGGCTCGACGACTACGAGGCCGCCCTCGCCGCCGTCGAGGCGGAGCGCGACGCCCTCGCGGAGCGCCGCGCTCGCGAGCTCGAGCTCGTCTAGCCGAGGTTGCCGGGCAGCGCCCCGCCGCCCGGCTGCAGGAACTGGATCTCGGGCACCACGCAGCCCGGGGAGGTCCGCAGCAGGTAGCGGACCGCCTCCGCGATGTCCTGCGGGGTGATCATCGTCTCGGCCGGCACGTGCTCCTTGACGAAGTCGGTCATCGGCGTGTCGACGAACCCCGGGCACAGCGCGCAGTTCTTGATGCCCGCGCCGGCCAGCTCCTTGTTCATCGCCTGCGTGAAGCCCACGACGCCGTGCTTGGTGGCGGAGTACACGCTGAGCCACGCTTCGCCGGACTTCCCGGAGATCGACGACGTGTTGACCACGAGCGCGTTGCGGTGCTCCTCGCCGGCCTTGCGGAGCATCGGCAGGCAGGCGCGGTAGAAGAGGAAGATGGCGCGGAGGTTGGTGTTGAGCTGGATGTCCACCTTCTTGGTCGTCAGCTGATCGGCCGGTTCGCCCATGCCGATCCCCGCGTTGTTGACGAGCACGTCCAGGCGCCCGTAGGTCTGCTCGTGCTGTGCGGTCACCGCGTTGATCGTGTCCTCGTCGCCGAGGTTGCCGGCGTACTCCGTCACGTCGTAGCCCTTGGCCCGCAGCTCGTCGGCCGCTGCCGTGAGCTTCTCCGGCCGCCGGGCGGCGACGGTGATCGAAAAGCCCTCTTCACCCAACATGTGAGCGATCGCGAGACCGATGCCGCTGGAGGCACCCGTCACGATCGCGGCGCGCTGCGCCATGTGCGTTCTCCCTCTTCGTTGGTGACCGCGCCGCAGCACGGAACCTGTCGGCGCGCAGTCAATCAGACGTACGTAGGATCACCACGATGTTCCCCGCCCCACGCGTAGCGCGCCGCTCCGCCACGGCCGCAGCGATCGCTGTGGTCGTCGCCGGACTGTCAGCGTGCGGTGGCGCGCAGGAGGAGACGGCTCCGCAGGCGGCGCCCGCCGCGACCGGTGCCCCGCAGGACTTCCCGCGGCCCGAGGGCCGGTCGCTGGCGGATCTCGAGGACCAGATGCCGGAGGGCCCGATCCTGTCCCCGAGCGTCACGGTGCTGGACCCCGGCCGCAACCGCTACGGCTTCGGCCTGTTCGACACGGCCCGCAAGCAGTTGCGCGGAGCGAAGGTCGCGCTCTACCTCTCCCGCAGCGACGGCAGCGGACTGCGCGGCCCGTTCGTCGCGCGCTCCGAGTCGCTGAAGGTGGGACCGCAGTTCCAGAGCCGGCAGACCGCGCAGGATCCTGACACCACCAATAACGTCTACGTCGCCGATGTGGACTTCCCGTCGGCGGGCGCGTGGGCACTGACCGCCGTGGCGCGCCTGGACGGGCGTCTCGTCCGGACCGGTCCGTCCGGGGTCAAGGTCGGCCGCAAGGGCAGCGGGCCGCCGGAGGTCGGGGATCCCGCACCCCGGGTCCACACCCCGACGGTGCAGAGCGTGGGGGGTGACCTCGAGTCCATCGACACGCGGGTCCCGCCGCTCAAGAGCCTGCATCAGCACGACCTGGCCGAGGTCCTCGGGAAGGACCCGGTCGTGCTGGTGTTCGCGACACCGCAGCTGTGCCAGAGCCGGGTGTGTGGCCCGGTCGTCGACGTCGCCGCCGAGGTCCAGGACCGCTACGGGCGCGACGTGCGGTTCATCCACATGGAGATATACCGCGACAACGACCTGTCGAAGGGGTTCCGCTCCCAGGTCGCCGCCTACCGGCTGCCGACCGAGCCGTGGACCTTCGTGATCGATCGGCAGGGGATCGTGCGCGAGCGCTTCGAGGGCGCCTTCTCCGTCGGTGAGCTCGAGCGCGCGGTCGCGAAGGTGCGCTGACGGCGGGACGCGGTACGGTGCGCGGCGGTTGGGCCGGTAGCTCAATGGTCAGAGCAGCGGACTCATAATCCGTCAGATCCTGGTTCGAGTCCAGGCCGGCCTATCCGGGGGCAGGACAACCTGCGGCACCGCGCCGCCGGAAGGCGTACCATTCAGCCAATCGTGGGGGCGCTACGGATAGCTGCACGGGTCGCACTTGTTC
>NZ_JBFIGP010000379.1:0-2935 GCF_041602235.1 Paraconexibacter sp. | reverse complement strand
CGGGCGGGCACGTAGGCGACCCGCACGTCGCCGGTCGCGATCTGCTCGAGGTCCGCGTGGCCCGCGGCGTCCAGGATCAGCGTCGCGGGCAGCACGCCGAGGTAGGGCACCGAGGCCAGCACGCGACCGGTCTCCTCGGCGACCAGCAGAGCGTCGAAGACGCCCAGCCCCGCGCCGCCGCGGTCCTCGCTGATGAGGAGCCCCGGCCAGCCCGCCTCCTTGGCGGTCTCCCACAGGTCCGGCAGCGCGTCGTCCTTCTCGAGCGCCTCGCGGGCGGCCTCGACGGTCTTGACGCGCGACAGGGCACCGCGTGCCGCCTCGCGCAGGAACTCCTGCTCGTCGCTCAGTGCGAGGTTCATGCGGACACCGCCTCCTTCTCTTTGGCGCGAAGCTCGCTGAACGGGATGCCCTTGTCGAGCCGCGGCTCGGGGGGCAGGCCGAGCACGCGCTCGCCGATCGTGTTGCGCAGGATCGCCTCGGTGCCGCCCGCCGACTTCAGGCCGGGGAGGAACGAGATCATGTACGCCCACTCGCTCTCCTCCTGGAGGGCGTCGGGGCCGAAGACGTCGGCCAGCAGGTCGCCGGCCGCGATCGCCGCGTTGACCGTGGTGACCTTCGCGAGGCCCGACTCGGGACCGGGGATCTGTCCCTTCGAGAGCGCCGTCAGCGTCCGGTAGCCGGTGAAGCGCACCGCCAGCAGCTCCGTCGAGATCTCGCCCAGGCGCTTGCGGACCACCGGGTCCTGGCTCGCGGCGGCGTCGGGCGCGATGGCGCGCGCGAAGCGGTCGCCGCGATAGCCGAAGCCCTCGGAGCCCAGGCCGATCGTCAGGCGCTCGTACATGAGGACCGTGAGGGCCGTGCCCCAGCCGTTGTTCACGCCACCCACGACGTACTCCGCGGGTACGACGACGTCATCGAAGAAGACCTCGTTGAACTCGGCCTCGCCGGAGATCTGGCGCAGACCGCGAACGGTCACGCCGGGGGCGCTCATGTCGACCATGAACATCGTGAGGCCCTTGTGCTTGTGCTGCTCGGGGTCGGTGCGCGCGAGCAGCAGGCCGTAGGAGGAGAACTGGGCGTTGGTGGTCCACACCTTCTGCCCGTTCAGGGTGTAGGTGCCGTCGCCGTTGTCCTTGGCGCGGGTCTGCACCGCGGCGAGGTCCGAGCCGGCCGCCGGCTCGCTGAAGAGCTGGCACCACACCTCGTCGCCGTGGAGCATCGGGCCCAGGTACTTGCCCTTCTGCTCCTCGGAGCCGTGGGCGATGATGCACGGGCCGAGCATGCCGATGCCGATCACGTCGAGGATCCCGGGAACGCCGGCGGCGGCGATCTCCTGGTTGACGATCACCTGCTCGATCGGGCCCTTGCCCTGGCCGCCGAACTCCTTGGGCCACGTCAGGCCCGCAAGCCCGCCCTCAGCCAGCTTGCGCTGCCAGGCGCGACGGCTGTCGATGTACGCGCTGTCGCCGCTGTCGCCCGAGGACGGCGGAGCGTCGGCCTTGTTCGCCTCGAGCCAGCCGCGCACCTCGGTGCGGAACGCTGCCTGCTCGGGGGTGTCGTTGAGGTCCACCCTGGTTCTCCTTGCTGACGAATTGACTGGTCAGTCAACCCGCAAGGTACCACTGTTGGCAGGCTGCCAACGAGGGATCGGCGCGGCGGTGCGCCGGGGTTCGTGGAGGTCGCTCCAGGCCTACCGGTCCTATGGCATCGGGACACGTTCGTAGTAGACGTCGTAGTCGGCACCGTCACCGGTGAAGCGCAGCCGCCCCACCTTGCCGTCCTCGAACGCGAGCGGTCCGGCCTTGATGGTGCCGGAGCCGAGGTCGTCGTCGGGATCGTTGTCGATCTCACGCAGTCCGATCGAGACGCCCTTGACGACGTTGACCATGCCCTTCGAGCCGATCTTCGTCTCGAGCGACCGGGCTTGGTCCCCGTCGAACGATCCGAGGTTCAGGACCGACGGGTTGGACGACAGGGAACGGTCGAGCGTCGTGAGCAGCTTGATGTGGTCGTCCCCGGTGTTGTCCTCCTGCACGTTGCACCTGACGCGCAGTAGCCGGATGGACCGGAGGTTCGTGTCGTAGCGGACGTCGACGTGGCCGATCTGTCCGCCATCGCGTCGTACGGCCACGAGATACGCCCCGCCGGCCTTCTTGAGTTTCGTCTTCAGCACCGGGGCAGTCGAGAAGCCTCCGGTGCTGACGAGCTCCTTCCCGGCCATCGACAGCAACCGCACGCGCATGCGGAGCGTGTCGCCTTGACCACCCTTGGCCGCGACGCGGATCGTCTGCCGCACGCCACTCGACGATCCGCGCGCGCGGATGTAGAAGTACTGCTCGTCGGCGTTCGCCGGGCTTGACGGATTCTGGAAGTCGAACCAGAAGCCCGTCCTGACGGTCACGCCGGTGGGGAGGTGGATCGGGTCGTTCATCGCAGCGCCAGTGCCGCGATGGAAGGCCATCGCCATCGTCGGGCGGTCGTTGCGCGCAAGCGCAGCCGCGCGCACGTACACCGGGCGGCCGTGGGTCACGGAGAAGAACAGGTGACCCGCCCCCGTCTTCGAGGCGATGGCGTTCGAGAGGTCGACGCTGCGGAACGCCTGGACCACGGCGCCCGGGGTGGACACGTGGATGTTCCACGTCCCGACGGTGTCGAAGCGATACCAGAGCGAACCGCCCGGCTCGGCCGGCATTGCGCTGACCGTCCGGCTCGCGGTGACCGGCTCCGCCCGGTGGGGACTGCAGTTGCCCTCCAGGGTGGATCCGATCGTCACCTCGACCGGCCAGTGGTCCGAGAGGTCGGCGCGTGTGCTGTCCCTCATGAGCTTCCAAGGCATGCGCTGGTGATGGACGCAGGCCGGCGCGGCGGTCGCGCGTCGGAGCAGGACGTAGTCGAGCTTCTCACGGGAGTTGGAGTTGCTGCGGATGTTGCGCGG
>NZ_JBFIGP010000378.1:0-2952 GCF_041602235.1 Paraconexibacter sp. | reverse complement strand
GCTTTTTGCGCATGAACCTCGTCAAAAGGGGACAAAGACTGTGCTCAGCCCTCCACGTCGTCCTCACCGCTGAGCGACTGCAGGAGCATCACGCCGGTGATCTGGGCGGGCGTTCCGCCGACTTCCCCGTCGCCGAGGTCCTCCAGTTCGGGGTGGAACGTGGCGTGCACGGTGACGTCCTCGCCGCCCGCGTCCTGGAGCACGATGACCGCGCGGCCGGGCAACTCGCCCTCGACGGAGACCTCGGGCCCGGGGCCGCCCTCGACCGCGGCGCGGGCCGCAGTCAGGACGTCGACGGCGAGTTCCTGCCAGTGGTGGAGCGCCTGCTGACGCTCGTCCTCGGTCATGCCGTCGAGGTGGTGGGTGTTGCGCGAGGCGAGGGCACCGACGGCGGCACGCACGGCGGCATCGGAGAACAGGGCGTCTGGATCGAAGGTCACGTCGTGGAGCGTCGCAGAAACGGAGGCGACGTCCCGGACCGGGCGCCGGTCCGCGCGGGTGGCGGCGACGGCGGACGTGGCGGCGACCCCGGGGCCGCCGCCACGCCGCTGCCGCTACGGGATGATCGGGATGGCGACCGGTGTCGGTCCGAACATCGCGGCCCCCGTGCCGATCACGGAGCCGACGGCCAGACACGTCTGCGTCCCGAGCAGCGAGAAGCAGGTCTGATCCTGCGACGCGGTGCCGTGACCGACGAAGTCCAGCTGCGAGTCCGTCTTGGCCCCCGCGGTCGTCAGCGGGAGCCAGATCGGGTTCGCGTCGTCGGGTCCGGGCGCCGTATCGGCGTTCAGCACGCCGACCACGTGCGTACCCGAGAGGTAGCCCTTGCCCTTGACCTGCGTCAGCGGACCCTTGGGAGCGAGCGTCGCCACGAGGCCCGCGGGATCACTCGGCGGCGTCGGCACGCCTGCGGGCATCTCCGGCAGCGGAAGCTCCGCGATCGCGGCCGGCAGCGCGGGCAACGCCGGCAGCGCCCCGATCGCCGGGACGGTCTTCGACCGCGTGATCCGGTACGGCAACGCCGACGGCGCCGTCGGGCTTCCCGACGTCGAGTTGACGGCGATGTGGATGATGAGGCCCGCCCCGACCTCCGGGGTCCCGAGGACACCGGTGCCGGCTCCCACGGGGCTCAGCGACTGCACGGCGTAGGCCTGGGCGAACGCGCACAGGGCCTGTGCGGTCGTCGGGATCGTGGTGGGCGTGCCCAGCTCGAGCGGCAGCGTCGCGTCCACCGGCGTACCGCCGAGCGCGGTGTCGGGGTCCAGCCCGCGATCGGCGAGCTTCTTGCGGATCGCGCCGCACGCGTCGCCGACGTTGGTCAGCACCTCGGTCTTGTCACCGATCGCCGCCAGCGTCAGGAACGCGCCGGTCTTGAGATCGAACAGGCCGCTGATGCGGTAGTTCCCACCCTGGATCGCTGCGAGGGCCAGTCGCTCCTCGCAGAGGTCGGGCGACTCGGTGCACGCAGCCGGCGTCGTCGGCACGCACTGCGTCGGGTCGGCCAGGCACGCGGCCGGGTCGCTCGGCAGCGCCGGGCCCGTGTCCTTCGGCAGCACGACGACCTCGAGGCCGTTCCCCGGCACGACGCCGGTGTCCTTCGCTCCGAGCTGGAGCTGTGCCTCCTTGGGCGCCGTGTTGAAGTAGACCGTGCCCTTGCCGGCCGCATCGGCGAAGCGGTGCTGCCACTTGCGGAGCTCGAACGTGTACTGCGAGAGCGTCACCGGTGGGGCCGCGGCGGAGCAGCTGAAGCTGCCCGTCTTGGTGCGGTTGACCGCCACGCTCTTGACCGTGTAGATCCCGTTCGGAGCGTCCGCCGTCTTCCAGGTCGTGGTCAGCGCGCCCGCCCCGGCGCCGAGGAACGACCCGGTCCTGGTCTGGGAGAAGACCACGTTGCCGGCCGCGTTGGTGACGGAGACCGTCGTGCTCGTGCCCGAGCCGCACGGAGCCGCGACGTTCGCCCCGACCGCTTCGGTGATCACGACATCACCGCGTTGGACCGAGTCGGGTTCCGGTGACGTCAGCGCGGCGTGCGCCGTCGTGGACCCGGACAGCGCGGTCGCAACCGCGATCGACGCCAGCGCGCAGATGCGCGCACGGCGAGAGAAGCCTGCCATGTGTACCCCCGTGGGACTGATGGATGTGGGACTGCGAGGTGCTGCGTGGGACTGCGTAGGACCCGCGCCGGAGCCCCGTCCCCTGCGACGGCCCCCCTCCAGCGCGCGGACGAACGTATCCGCCGGTCCGGCGGAACGCAATCGGCGTGTCCGCGCGGTCGTGGGGCGGCCCGCCGACGGAGTCGCGGCGGCCAACTGAAACACGCTGCGCGATTTTCCCCATTGCGGGGTGACCGCTCCCTAGACTCCGAAGATGGCACGAACCAAGGTCAGCGAGCACCTCGCGCGAGTCCCGCTCTTCTCCGCGTGCTCCAAGAAGGAGCTGGCGACGATCGCCCGGACCACGGAGGAAGTGACCCTCGGTGACGGCCACGTCCTCACGACCCAGGGCGAGACCTCACGGGAGGCGTTCGTGATCGTCTCCGGGAAGGTCGTCGTCAAGCGCAACAACCGCAAGGTCGCGGAACTCGGTCCCGGAGGCATCCTCGGCGAGCTCGGCCTGCTCGACCAGGGTCCGCGCACGGCGACCGCGATCGCCGACGGGGACGTCACCGTCCTGGTCATCGGTCCGCGCGAGTTCGCCACGCTGCTGGACAGCGTCCCGTCGATCAGCCGCAAGCTGCTGAAGGCCCTGGGCGCGATCGTGCGCGATCTGGACAGCAAGGCCTACGGCTGAGGGACGGCGTTCGCGCGCGGCCCCTGCTGAGATCGGCGCGGAGAACGCGTTCGGCCCGCCGGAGCGGGCCGAAGACCTAGTAGCTGGGGGGAGACTCGAACTCCCGACCTCACGATTATGAGTCGTGCGCTCTAGCCAGCTGAGCTACCCAGCCACGGGGCG
>NZ_JBFIGP010000377.1:0-2955 GCF_041602235.1 Paraconexibacter sp. | reverse complement strand
GAACGCCAGCAGGACCCCGAGGACCGGCCACGCCACGCCCGGCCGGCGGGGGATGGCGACCAGCGCGATCGAGGCGGCCGCGAACACGAGCGTCGACAGCCCGACGGGGTGCATCGGCTCGGGGACGAGCAGCACCATGGTCGCGTAGGCGGCCAGTCCGCCGACCACCGCGACCGGCGCCCGGCGCGTGCCCAGCCACGTCGCGATCCCCAGCAGGACGGGGACCAGCAGCCAGATCGACATGGTGATGAAGCGCCCCGCGTCCGTGGACGGCTCCACGCCCGCGAGCTTGAACATCGCGCCGAACACCAGGTAGTACGCGGGGCCGTACTGCGTGTAGACGTCGTCGTAGAGGTTGCCGCCGTCCAGGAAGGACCGCAGCGAGACCAGCAGGTAGCCCTCGTCGTCGTACGCCTGGAACGACGTGAACATCTGGAGGAACGCAAGGGAGATCGCACCGACCGCGACGGTGAGCGCTGCCGCCACGGTGACGGTCCGACGAGAAGCCAAGACCCGCACGGCGCCTACCGTAGCTCCTGTGGCGTGGACGGCGCGGCCTCGTGCTCGGACGCGTGTTCCCGGCGCAGCGCGGCCCGCAGGCCGCCGTACCGGGTGATCATGACCGTGAGGCCCACGAGGGTGAGCGGCACGAAGACCACGAAGCGGAACAGCACCACGGCGCTCACCGCCTCCCCTCCCTGCACGCCGATGCGGTGCAGGGCGAACAGCGCCGCCGCGTCGTAGGTACCGACATAGCCGGGGCCGGCGGGGATGAGCGCGCTGAGGCTCGCGAGCACCACGACCGCCTGGCCCTCCGGCAGCGCGATCGGGACGTCGAGCGCCTGCATCACCAGCCAGAGGATCGCGCCCTCCCCGCACCACACGAGCAGCGTGGCGCCGCCCAGGAGCAGCCCGCGCGGGGTGAGCAGCACGCGTGAGGCGCGGGCGACCGGACGGATCCGCTCGGCGAAGGACTCCAGGCGTCCGGCCTTCCGCGCCCGGTCGTAGCCGAACACGAGCGCAGCGGCACCGAGGACGCCCACGGCCGCGCCCGCTCCGGCGAGCGTCCCACCCGGAGCGCCGTCCACGCCGATCAACGTGACCGCGGAGAACAGCACCACGAGCGCGACGACGTCGAGCAGTCGCTCGGTGACGATCGAGCCCAGCACCTCGGTCCGGCGGGCGTGGGACCGCTCAGCCATGAGGAAGATGCGAAGCACCTCCCCACCGCGCGCGGGCAGCACGGTGTTCCCCATGTAGCCGACGGCGGTGAGCCCGTAGGCGTCGATCGGCCGGTGCTCGATCTCCATGGTCCGCAGCACCTGGTCCCAGCGCCAGCCGCGCAGCAGCGTCGCACCCGCGTACACGAGGACCGCGGCGCCGATCAGCGCCAGCTCCCCCGGCGCGGAGGGAAAGCGCGGGGACGGCTGGTTGGACGCCCACCAGACGACGCCGCCGACCGCGACGATCGACACGACGAACCCCGCGATGGTGCGCATGCGGGACTCCCCGCCGACGCGCGCAGGCGAGGGATCCGGCCCGCCGGCCGGCCCCTGCACCAGCGGCTGGGCCCCGGTTGGCATCGCGCAACGGTATCTCCCGCAGCGCCGCGACGTACACCTCGGTGCGACGCTAGTCGCCGCGGACCGCCACGATCGTCACCTCGTCGAGCGCCGTCCTCGACAGGGGGAACCGCTCCAGATCCGCGTCGAGGTGTCGCGGGGATGCGGTCACGTCGACCCAGGCCAGACGCAGGCCCGCGGCCTGGACGCAGCGCTGCAGCTCGTCCAGCGCCATCACCGTCCGCGGCGGCGCGTCCTGGGCGACCGCGGGCTGGTGGAGCTTGGCCCGCATGACGAGGTGACGCTGGGGGCGCAGCACTCGGGCGATCTCCGAGAACAGCGCCACCGGCTCCTCGAGACGGTCCATCTGGTCCCAGTGCAGCGCGATGTCGACGGATGCGTCGGGCAGCGGGATCTCGGTCGGGTTGCGATGCGAGGCCGTCAGCGACGCCGGCAGCTCACCGATCCCGGCGAACTCCTCGGCGAGGGCCGCGAGCGTGACCGTGTTGACGCCGTCGACGTCGTAGGCGGTGATGTCGGCGCCCCGCTGGGCGAGCCCGAGCGCGAGGACCCCGTAGGCGCAGGCGACGTCGATGACGCGGGACCCCTCGAGGGTCAGCCCGCACGCGGCGAGCGCCGAGATCACCCCGGCGACGTCGCCCTCGAAGCGCTTGCGCCACCAGGCTTCCGACATCGGCAGGTCGGGGTGCGGTCCGGACACGCGCGTGACTCTAGTGGCGGGCTCACGTCATCGGCGTCGCGAGCAGCTTGACGCCGGTGATGCCGAGGTCGCTCAACGGGTAGCGCATGAGGGCCTGCGGGATGTGCACCGTGCTCGTCATCAGCTCGAGCTTCCGCACCGCCAGCCCCGCGGCGAGGATCGCCCGCTGCAGATCGTCGATCGTGGCCCGGTTCAGGTGTCGCACCTCGTCGGCCATGTACGCCGCGTGCTCGCGACCGCTCTCGAGGATCTCGCGCTGGACCGCGTCGGGTGATCGTGTGAGGTGCGGGAAGTCGCCACCCGTCCAGTCCCAGAGATGGCCGCCGTGCTCGCTGTGGAAGAGGGGCCAGATCTGGAGGAACAGCAGGCCGTCCGGCTTGAGGACGCGCCCGATGTCCCGCATCAGCGTCAGGGGGTCGCCGACGTGCTCGAACGCCGACCACGTGACGACGACGTCGAAGGTGTCGTCCGGGGCGGGCAGGCTCGTCGCCGTGCTGCGGGCGAAGTGCAGGGTGTCGGGGATCGCCGGCAGCCCGCGTTCCTCGGCGAGCCGGGCCAGCCGCTCCGTGTCGACCTCGTTGAGGTCGAACCCCGTGAGCTGGCGCGGCGCTCCCCGGTGCACGAGGCCGAGATCGATGATCCCGTCGCCGCAGCCGACGTCGCCGACCACCT
>NZ_JBFIGP010000376.1:0-2958 GCF_041602235.1 Paraconexibacter sp. | reverse complement strand
GTGGTGAGGCTTGCCGGCGGACGGCGGCTGACGATCGCCCATGAGGGAGCCGCGACCACCATGCGCGTCGAACTGCAGTCCGCCCAGCGCAACGGGGGCGCCGCGACGTTCACGTCCGGGCCGATCGCCGTCGGGCGGGACGCCACCGTGACGCTCACCCCGGTCGACTGGCGGGTGCTCGATCGCGTCCGGGTGACGGTCCGGCGTCTCGGCGCGCGCTCGCGGACGCGGACGCTGCGGTCGAGGACCCGGCCGGCCGCACGGGTGCGTGTGCGGTCGCTGCGAGTGCGAGGGCGCCGCGTGAGCGTCGTCGTGCGCTTCTCGAAGCTCCCCGCCCAGCGCACTGCCGCCGTGGTCCTGCGCGTCATGCGGGGTCGCCGCACCGTGGGGAGGCGCAGCTTCCCCGTACCGGCGCCCCGGGCCGGCACGCAGACGCTGCGGTGGACGATCCCCTCCCCCGCTCGTGCGCGCGGACTCCGCCTGCGGGCGGACGCCACGCTCGTCGTGGGCGGGGCGCGTCCCGCCACGGTCCGGGCGTCCCGGACGACCCCCCTGCCGCGCTGAGATCGGGCGCTTTCACGCAGGTCTTGCGGCATCCGTCCGCACCAGCCCCTCGCGTCACCCCGTCCCGAAGCTCAGCGTCCTGACCACCGGCTCTCCGGCCGCGTCCGAGGCGTCCAGGTCCACGGTGGCCAAGATGGCCGCGTCGCGATGGCCGTCGGGGTCCTCGAGGATCTGCCGCACGAGCCACGTGCGCCCCTCCTCCCCCGGCGGGTCGCGGTCGATCATCAGCAGGTCGGGCGAGCGTGCGCTCGGACCGGTGCCGATCGAGTCGTACTGCGACCAGTAGGCATCCAGGGCGTCGCTCCAGGCCGTGGCGTCCATGGTGACGCGCTCGGGGGGGTCCAGCAGGGCCGACGCCGCGGTCTCGAGCGCCACCAGGTCCTCGACCCGGTCGCGGGCGGCGAGCTGGACCCGCTGGAACATCGCGTTGCGGACCATGACGGTGAACGCCCGGTCGTTCGCGGTGATCGGGCGCTCCGGCGGGGCGACCTCGCCCGACGCGAGCTGCGCGGCCGCGCGCGCGACGGCATCCGGGTCGGTCAGCGCCTCCCACTCGTCGAGCAGGCTCGAGTCGGTCTGCCGCACCGTCTCCCCCAGCCAGTCGATGAGCTCGTCGAGCTGCGCGGTCTTGACGTCCTCGGGCACCGTCTGGCGCAGCGCCCGGTAGGCGCCCGACAGGTAGCGCAGGACGAGTCCCTCCGAGCGCGCGAGCCCGTAGAACGCCACGAACTCGGTGAAGCTGCGACCCCACTCGTACATGTCGCGGACGATCGACTTCGGTGACAGGTCGGACTCGCGCACCCATGGGTGGGTCTCGCGGTAGCTGCGCAGCGCGTCGAGCAATCCGTCGGCCAGGGGCCTCGGGTAGGTGACCTCCTCCAGCAGCTCCATGCGCTCGTCGTACTCGATGCCCTGCAGCTTCATCTCGGCGACCGCCTCGCCGCGAGCCTTGTTCGCCTGCGCCATCAGGACCGGGAACGGATCGTCGAGGATCGCCTCGATGACCGACACGACGTCGAGGGTGTACGTCTCGGACTCGGGGTCCAGCAGACCGAACGCGATCTGAGCGAACGACGCCAGCGGCTGGTTGAGCGCGAAGTCGTCCTGCAACGTGCCGGAGAGCCGGATCGTGCGCCCGTCGGGATCGGGCTCCGGCAGCCACTCGAGCACGCCGGCGCGGACGAGCTCGTCCCCCAACGCCTGGGCCTGCTCGGACAGGCGCCGGCGGCCCCGCTCGTCCTCGTGGTTGTCCTCCATGAGCGCCCGCATCGCGGCGACCGGATCGCCGGGACGGCCCACGACGTTGAGGATCATGGCGTGGTCGACGCGCATCTTCGACACGAGCGGCTCCGGGATCGCGTTCTTCAGGCGCTCGAAGGTCTCCTCGGTCCAGCTCACCGCGCCGTCGGCGGGCTTCTTCGTCTGGACCTTGCGGCGCTTCTTCGGGTCGTCGCCGGCCTTGGCCAGCGCACGGACCCGCTCGATGACGTGATCGGGGGCCTGGACGACGACGTGCCCGGAGGTGTCGAACCCGGCGCGGCCCGCGCGCCCGGCGATCTGGTGGAACTCCCGGGCCTTCAACAGCCGGTGGCGACTGCCGTCGTACTTCGCGAGCGCGGTGAAGACCACGGTGCGGATCGGCACGTTGATGCCGACGCCGAGGGTGTCGGTGCCGCAGATGACCTTCAGCAGGCCCCTCTGGGCAAGCTGCTCCACGAGGCGCCGGTACCGGGGCAGCATCCCGGCGTGGTGCACGCCCACCCCGCCGCGGACGAGCTTGGACAGGGTCCGCCCGAACCCCGCGGTGAAGCGGAAGGCCCCGATCTCCTGCGCGATGGCGTCCCGCTCCTCGCGGGTCGAGAGCTTCGCCGACAGGAGCGACTGCGCGCGCTCCATCGCCGAGGCCTGCGTGAAGTGCACGACGTAGATCGGCGCCCGGTCCTCCGCGACGAGCTCCTCGAGCAGCTCGTGCATCGGCTCGACCGACCAGGCGTAGGTGAGCGGGACGGGGCGCTCCGCGTTGTCCACGACCGCCGTCTCGCGCCCGGTGCGCAGCGTGAGGTCCTCCGCGATGCTCGACATGTCCCCGAGCGTCGCCGACATGAGCACGAACTGCGCGTTCGGGAGCGTCAGGAGCGGCACCTGCCAGGCCCAGCCACGCTGGCCGTCGGCGTAGAAGTGGAACTCGTCCATCACGACCTGCCCGACGTCCGCGCCGGGGCCCTCGCGCAGCGCGATGTTCGCGAGCACCTCGGCGGTACAGCAGATGATCGGCGCCTGCGGGTTGACGGAGGCGTCGCCCGTGAGCATCCCGACGTTGTCCGCCCCGAACGTCTCGCACAGCGCGAAGAACTTCTCGGAGACGAGAGCCTTGATGGGCGCCGTGTAGAACGT
>NZ_JBFIGP010000375.1:0-2966 GCF_041602235.1 Paraconexibacter sp. | reverse complement strand
CCCCGAGTTCGTCCAGACGCTGCGGTGGCTGCGCGACCCGGTGTCGCTGTTCGAGGACTGCCGCGAGCGGTACGGCCAGACGTTCACGCTGCGACTCGGCGTCGGCTCGCCGATCGTGTGCCTCACCGATCCCGCCCACGTCAAGGAGCTGTTCGCCGCGCCCCCGGACGTGCTGCACCCCGGCGAGGGAGGCCGGATCCTCGAGCCGGTCCTCGGTCGGCACTCCGTCCTCCTGCTGGACGAGGACGAGCACCTCGAGCAGCGGCGGCTGATGCTGCCGGCGTTCCACGGAGAGCGGATGACCGCGCTCACCGAGGTCCTGACCGAGCTGACCGAGGCGTCCGTCGGCGCCTGGCCCAGGGACGAGACGATCGCCCTCCACCCGCTCCTGCAGCGCCTCACGCTCGAGGTGATCCTCCGCGCGGTGTTCGGCATCCGGCGTGGCCCGCGCCTGGACGAGTTCCTCGACGTGATGACGGCCTACCTGGAGCGGTCCGCGCGCCCGTACAACATGCTGCCAGCGCTGCAGCGCGATCTCGGCCCGCGTTCCCCCTGGGGCGCGTTCCAGCGGACCCGTGCGCAGGCGCTCGCCCTGGTGCATCGGGAGATCCGCGAGCGCCGGGCGGCGGACGAGCACGACGGCGACGACGTCCTGGCGATGCTCCTCGGCGCCACGCACGGCGACGGCACCCCGATGTCCGAGGACGAGATCACCGACGAGCTGATGACGCTGCTGGTGGCGGGCCACGAGACCACCGCCTCGCAGCTGGCGTGGACGTTCGAGCGGCTCACGCGCCTTCCCGACGTGCTCGCCCGGGTGGTCCGCGCGGCGGACGAGGGGGACGACGCCTACCTCACGGCGACGCTCCAGGAGGCGCTGCGTCAGCGGCCGGTGCTCCTCTTCGCCCAGCCCCGCTCGGTCCGCAAGCCGTTCAGCCTCGCCGGGTTCGACTACGCCCCGAGCTCCTGCGCGCTGACGGCCAACGTGCACCTCATCCACCACGACCCCTCGATCTACCCGCAGCCGCACGAGTTCCGGCCGGAGCGCTTCCTGGACCAGGCGCCCGGCACCTTCACCTGGGTGCCGTTCGGCGGCGGCCGGCGCCGCTGCCTGGGGATGAGCTTCGCGATGCTCGAGATGCGGATCGTCCTCGCCGAGGTCCTCCGTCAGGCCACGGTCAGCGTCGTGGGCCCGGGTGACGGCGAGCCGCGCCTGCGCCGCCACATCACCCTGAGCCCCAAGTACGGCACCCGGGTCACGCTGCGCTCCCGGGCCGGCGTGCCCGCCGCGGCCTGAGCCACGCCGCAGGCCGTGGACGAACGCGCCCCGACGGACGCCGAGATCGACCCGGAGAACCACCTGTACCCAGGCAGCCGGACGCTGCCCGAGCCGGCAACGACCGAGGGGCGGTGGCGCTCACTCGCGCACACCGCCCCTCGGAGAGACGTCTTCGGTGGTGTCGGGCCTAGGACTCGATGACCACCACGGTGCCGCCGGCGGCCTCGATGGCCTCCTTCGCGGCGCCGGAGAACTTGTGCGCGTGGACGGTCAGCGGCTTGGAGATCTGACCCTTGGCCAGGACCTTCACCGGGATGTCCTTGCGCGTGCCGAGACCCGCGGCGACGAGCGCCTCGAGCGTGACCTCGGCGCCCGAGTCGAAGCGCCGGTCGAGGTCCTGGAGGTTGACGGCCTGCGTCTGCGTCCGGAAGGGCTCGAACGGCATCGACATCTTCTTGTGCGGTCCGCGGAGCTTGCGCAGGCGCATGTGGATCGGCATCTGGCCGCCCTCGAACCGCGCACGGTCCTTGGCGCCCGACCGGGCACCCGCACCCTTGTGGCCGCGGCCGGAGGTCTTCCCCGTGCCGGATCCGTGGCCACGACCGACACGCTTGCGCTTCTTGCGGCTCCCGGGCGCGGGCTTGAGCGTGTGCAGCCCGACGTCCTCGGCCTTGAGCTCTTCGATCGGCTTCTTGGCAGCAGCCATGACTACGACTCCTCCACGCGCACCAGGTGGCGGACCTTGTGCAGGTTCCCGCGGGCCTGGGGCGTGTCGTTGATCTCGACGGTATGTCCGATGCGGCGGAACCCGAGGGTCCGCAGCGCATCGAGCTGGCTCTTGTCCGAGCCGTTCTTGCTCTTGAACTGGGTGGCCTTGATGGTGCTCACGCGGTCACCTCCGCGGAATCGGACGCGTCGCCGTCGGCCGGGGCAGCCGCGTCGGTCTCGCCGTCGGCGGGTGCGTCGGCCGAGATGGTCTCGGACGCCTGCTCCTCGGTCGAGAGGCCGAGGACCGCGTTGACCGAGAGGCCACGCAGGTCGGCGACCTCGGACGGCGTCCGGAGGGCCTCGAGCCCGGCGATCGTCGCCTTGACCAGGTTGATGGGGTTCTGCGAGCCGAGGCTCTTGGAGAGGATGTCGTGGATCCCCGCGAGCTCGAGCACCGCGCGCACCCCGCCGCCGGCGATGACGCCGGTACCCGGGGAGGCGGGCTTGAGCAGCACGCGTCCGGATCCGAAGATGCCGGTCACCGGGTGGGTGATCGTCGAGCCGTGCTTGGGGACGCGGTACAGGTTCTTCTTCGCCTGCTCGACGCCCTTCTGGATCGCGAGGGGAACCTCGTTCGCCTTGCCGTAGCCGACGCCCACGACGCTCTGCTCATCACCAACGACGACGAGCGCGGTGAACGAGAAGCGACGGCCGCCCTTGACGACCTTCGCGACGCGGTTGATCTCGACGACCCGCTCCTGCAGGTCGAGCCCACCGGGGCTCACTGAACGGTCTACAGCCATGTGTCTCAGAAGTCCTTTGTCGATGGAGCCCGCCGCCGTTAGACGGTCAGCCCACCCTCGCGAACGCCCTCTGCGAACGCCTTGACGTTTCCGTGGAACTGGTAGCCGCCGCGATCGAACACGGCGGTCTCGACGCCCTTCGCCTTGGCCCGCTCGGCGAGGAGCTTGCCGGCCTT
>NZ_JBFIGP010000374.1:0-2984 GCF_041602235.1 Paraconexibacter sp. | reverse complement strand
GCGAGGCTGCAGCCGCTCGGGGACTACGGTGGACCGACCGACACGCGGCCGCCACTGACCACCAGCGCGACGCGGGACGCGGCGAGCGCGTGCGAGGCGGCGGGGGGCGACCAGCGTGGCGCTCCGGCTCCCGCGGGGCCGGCGTGCGACATCGGCGCGGCAGAGCTGGGGGCGGACCTGGCGACGCTGCTGACGGCGTCGCGCGGCAGCGCCCCTGCAGGCTCCGACGTGACCTACTACGCACGCGTCAAGAACCTCGGGAGCGACCTCGCTCCCTCGACGACGCTCGACTTCGCGGTGCCCGCGGGCGCAGAGCTGGTGAGCATCGAGACGTCCCAGGGCACCTGCGCGGCGACGACCTGCGCGCTCGGCAGCCTGGCGTCCGGCGCCGACGCGCTCGTGGCCATGGTGCTCCGCGCGCCCGCCCCCGGACCGTTCACGGTCGGTGCGTCGAGCGGATCGGGGATCCCGGACCCCGCCGGTGCCAACAACGCGGCGACCGTGAGCACCGAGGTGGTCCCGGCGCCCGCGCCCGGGACGTCGACGCAGACGATCACGGTGACGGTGCCCACCAGCATCGCGCCGACGACGGTCGCCGCGGACACCGCGCCGCCCGTCCTGGGCTCGGTGAAGCTCGTCGGCAACGCCCGCCGTGGCAAGACGATCAGGTTGCGCGGCTCGCTCTCGGAGAGCGCGAAGGTGACGATGACGGTGTATCGGCTGACGACGGGTCGTCGCGTGGGCTCCGCGTGCCGGTCCAGACGCAAGACCGGCAGGACGTGCACGATCACGACGCGGCGAGGTGCGGTCACGGTCAGTGCGAAGGCCGGGAAGGCGGTCACCTTCACCCTGCCGGCGGAGATCGCCAAGAAGACCCTGCCGACGGGCCGCTACCGCGTGACCCTCGTGGCGAAGGACGCCGCCGGCAACGCTTCGCGAGCGCGCACCCGCACGGTGACCGTGAAGCGCTGAGGGCACCCTCCCCGTCGGTGGCGTTCGGCCGCGACCTATCCGGTCGCCAGCTCCTGGTGGACCGCGGTGAGCGCTCTCGGGAGCGCGGCGCGTACCGCGTGGGTCACCGGCATGCCGGGCGAGCCGTCGGCGGCCTCGATGCCGATGACCACGAGCCGCCCGGGCATCCGTCCCAGGCTCAGGCCGAGCTCGATCGCCGGCGCCAGGCCGGTGCCGTGGCTCGACCACGAGACGTGGCGGGCACGGGTGGCCTCCCGCGCGCCGAACCGGTGGACGGTGCCCGCCGGCGCGCCGGTTCGCACCGCGTCCACCACCACCGCCAGGCGCGCGCCGTCCCATGCCTCGAGCAGTGCCGCCGGGTCGCCTCCGGCGACCGTGACGAACGCGCGCGGCCGGTCCTGGTCCAACGCCGGGGCCGCCGCGTCCCGCCGCAGCGCCTCCACGACCAGAGGCCCGATCGCGTCGTCGCCGTGGGCTGAGCCCACCCCGATGACCACCGCATCGTGGCCCCTCACCGTCCGGTCACCGTCAGGTCGAGGAAGTGCGTCGCGCACGAGATGCACGGGTCGTGGTTGCGGATCGCGCGCTCGCACTCGAGCGCCAGGTCCTCATCGGCCAGTTGGAGCCGGGGGGTCGCGAAGGCCCGCACGTCGGCCTCGATCGCCCGCTGGTTCTGCGACGTCGGGGGGACGATCCGGGCACTGCGCACGATCCCGCCCGCATCGATCTCGTAGCGCTGGTACAGCGCGCCGCGCGGGGCCTCGGTGATCGCGTGGCCGACCCCCTCGCGCGGTCGAGCATCGTCGGCGGGCGGGTCCGGCGGCTCGTAGTCCGCGATCAGCCGCAGCGCCTCGTCCAGCGCGAACAGGATCTCGACGCAGCGCACGAGGATCGCCCGGAACGGGTTGCGGCACACCGGCTCGAGCCCGACCTCGTCGGCGACCTCCCGCGCGAGCGGGGAGATCGTCTCGCGGTTCAGCGCCCAGCGGGCCAGGGGGCCGGTCAGGTACGGGTCCTCGCGCGCGTGCAGGCGCGCGTGGAGCGCCGTGGAGTGCGGCACCTGTTCCTCGCTGATCGCGTCCTCGAACGCGGCGGGCGCGACGTCCAGGCCGCCGGTCGACCGCAGCCGCCCGCGCTCCAGCGGGTACTCGTCGGGGGTCCACAGCGCGACGAGCTCGTGGTCGTGGGTGAAGTCCGGGTAGGGCAGCGTGGCGGCCCAGCGGACCATCTCGATCGCCTCCTCGCGTGCGGGCTCCAGGGCGTCGGTCGCCAACGCGCGCAGATCGGCGACCGACGGCGCGCGGTAGAAGCCGCCCACCCGCACGTTGATCGGGTGCACCTCGCGGCCCCCGACCGTAGCCATGAGCGCGTTGCCCGCCTTCTTGATCCGCAGGCCCCGCTCGACCACGGCAGCGTGGTCCCGGGCCATGTCGGCCATGCCGCTGTACCCGAGGAAGTCCGGCGCGTGGAGCAGGTGGACGTGCAGCGCGTGGCTCTCGATCCACTCTCCGCAGTACAGGAGCCTGCGCAGCAGCCGGACCGGCTCGGAGACCGTCACGCCGTAGGCGTCCTCGACCGCCGCGACCGCGCTCATCTGGTAGGCGACCGGGCAGATGCCGCAGATCCGGGCGGTCAGATCCGGCAGCTCGTGGGCGCCGCGGCCCCGGAGGAACGCCTCGAAGAACCGGGGCGGTTCGTAGATGTTCAGCTCCGCCGTGGTGACCGCGCCGTGCTCGACGTGCAGGCGCAGCGCGCCCTCGCCCTCGACGCGGGCGAGCGCCTGGACCGACACGCGTCGCGGCGGGATGGGCACCTCGCGTGCGTCGCTCATGCCAGTCGCTCGCTCTCGGCCCGGAAGCCCGGGGATCCGGCGTTGAAGGTGCGGTACGCGCGCACGACGTCGGGCGTCTCGACACCCTGCCGCCCCCACTCGCGGCTCAGGGAGGGCGTGTTCGCGGCGGGCATCGGACCGAAGCACCCGTAGCAGCCGCGATCGAAGCCGGGGCACAGCG
>NZ_JBFIGP010000373.1:0-3004 GCF_041602235.1 Paraconexibacter sp. | reverse complement strand
TCAGGTCGCCCGGAGCACCGCGGGTGCCCCCGCGTCCACGAGGCACTGCGGGAGCGCGACGCTGCCGTCCTCCCGCTGATGGTTCTCCAGCAGGGCGATGAGCGTCCGGCCGACGGCGACCGCCGTGCCGTTCAGCGTGTGCAGGATCTCGGGCTTGCCGGCCTCGCCGCGGACGCGGATGCCGAGCCTGCGGGCCTGGTAGTCCGTCGTGTTGGAGCACGACGTCAGCTCGCGCCAGCGCTCCTGTGACGGCAGCCACGCCTCGCAGTCGTACTTCTTGGCGGCGCTGGAGCCGAGGTCGTCGACCGCGATGTTCACCACGCGGTAGGGGATGCCGAGATCGCCGAGGATCTCCTCCTCGATCGCCAGGATCCGCTCGTGCTCGTCCTGGGACGCGGTGGGCTCGACGAAGCAGAACATCTCGACCTTGTCGAACTGGTGGACGCGGAAGATGCCGCGCGTGTCCTTGCCGGCCGCACCGGCCTCGCGGCGGAAGCAGGAGGAGAAGCCCGCGTACCGCAGCGGCAGGGCGTCCGCCTCCAGGATCTCCCCCGCGTGCAGGGACGCGAGGGCGACCTCGCTGGTCCCGACCAGGTAGAGGTCGTCCTCGGGCAGGTGGTAGATCTGCTGCTCGGTGTCCGGCAGGAACCCCGTCCCGTACAGGGCGTCCTCGCGCACCAGGACGGGCGGGATGACCGGTTCGTGCCCGTGGGTGCGCAGCTTCTCGAGCGCCCAGCGCACCAGCGCGAACTCGAGCATCACGAGATCTCCCTTGAGGTACGCGAAGCGCGAGCCGCTCAGGCGCGCACCGGCCTCCATGTCGATCATCGCGCCGGCCAGCTCCAAGTGGTCCCTCGGCGCCGAGACCGGCGGCGTGGGGTCCCCGACCTCCCTGACGACGGTGTCCTGGGCTGCGGCCGTGGCATCGGGGAGGTTCGGCAGCTTCGCGAGCGCGGGCTGGAGCTCCGCCTCGACGGCGGAGAGCTCCTCCTGCAGCTGCTTCGCCCGCGCCTTGACGTCGTTCATGGCGGCGAGCGCCTCGGTCGCGTCCTCGCCGGCCTGCTTGGCCTTGGCGATCGCCTGTCCCGCGGCGTTCTGCTCGGCCTTGAGGCCCTCGACCTGGGGGATCAGCGCCCGGCGGCGCTCGTCGAGCGCGAGCACGGCGTCGAGACCATCGGCGTCGCCGCGCCGGCCCAGGGCGGCTCTGACGGTCTCGGTCTCGGTGCGCAGCAGCTTCAGGTCGAGCATCGCTGCTGCACGCTATCGCGGGTGCCCGCGCGGGTCCCGCGTCACGCCGCCCGCATCACTTCTTCCTGCGGACCTTCGTGCCGAACTGCGCGTCGAAGCCGCCAGGGACGTAGGCCAGCAGGTCGGCCTTGTACTGCTTGGTCCCGCAGCCGACGTACCACGTCTTTCCGAAGCGGCCCTTCGTGATGACGATGGGGTACTCGCGGTCCTGGCGGATGCGGAACCTGCCGCTGCGGTTGCCCCAGGCGAAGCGACGACCGGACCGCAGGAGCAGCGTGCTGGTGGTGCCGCTCCCGGGGCTGCTCACCTGCGTGCCCGTGCCGGAGCCGGGACGGCCGGGGATCGTGTACGAGGTTCCGGGGACGCGCATCCGGTAGCGGCCGAGCAGCTTGCTGACCCTGCAGCGGGGCTTGCTCGTGGGCTCGGGCTTGGCGGTCGGCGTCGTGCTCGTCGGTGCCGTGGTGGACTGCACCTGGGTCGACGTGTACGGCTGGACCTCCGTGGAGGTGTAGGGCTGGACCTCCGTGGAGGTGTAGGGCTGCACGTCGGTCGAGGACCGCAACGTGCCGGCGGGCTCAGGCCCCCCGGCAGCCGCTGCCGTGCCGATCCCCACGACGAAGGCACACGCCACGCCGACACCCCAACGCCACTGCTTCACGATGTTCCCCCAGACCTGATCGCTGCTGCCGCCTCCGCAGACGGCGGCGGCACAGTACCAGCGCCCGTCCGACGCGTCGAGAGCGGCGTGCCGCCGCGCCGGCGACGGTCGGACCCCCGGTCGCGACGCCCGCGATCGTTCACCGTCCCGAAAGGTCGGGCGCGTAGCCTTGCCCCATGGACTCCAAGGTGCGCAAGACCGACGCCGAGTGGCTCGAGCAGCTCGGCCCCGACCGCTTCCACGTGCTGCGCCGAGCGGGCACGGAGCCCCCCTTCACCGGGGAGCTCCTCAGTCAGAAGGACGACGGCACGTTCGTGTGCGGGGCGTGCGGCGCCACCCTGTTCGGCAGCGACGCCAAGTACGAGTCGCACTGCGGCTGGCCGAGCTTCGTCGAACCGGCCGACGAGGCGGCCGTGACGCTGCGCCCGGACACGTCGCACGGCATGCTGCGCGTGGAGGTGCTGTGCTCGACCTGCGAGTCCCACCTCGGACACGTCTTCGACGACGGCCCGACCGATCGCGGAGGCCAGCGCTACTGCATCAACTCCCTGTCCCTGGGCTTCGAGCCCAGGGCATGAGCGGACGGCTGTGGGCTACTTCTCGTTGCCCGCGTACTTCGCGAGGAACTCGGCGACGGCCTGCGCGTCCTCACCGGTCACGAGGTTCTCGGGCATGATCGCGCCGGAGAAGCCCCCGTTGCGGATGGCGTAGAGCACCGTCTCCACGTCCTCCTTGCGGACGTTGAAGTTCGGCCCGTCGACGCGCTCGCGACCGTTGATGCTGACCGCGCCACCCTCCGCGCCCACGACGTCCATCGTGTGGCAGCCCGAGCAGCGCTCGACGAACAGCTTGGCGCCCTTCGCGATGGTCGGGTCGCTGGCGGTGGCGAGACTGTTGCCCTGGGACCCACAGGCAGAGACGCCGCCGGCGACGGCGAGCATGGCGAAGGCGGTGACGACGCGATGACGCATGGCCGCGGCATCATACGAAAGGAATGCTCCGACAGCGCGCCACGTCGATCCGACCACGCCCGTTGCTGGTCGTGATGACCCTGGGGGTGGCGATCGGTCTCGCCTCCTGCGGGGGTGATCCCGAACC
>NZ_JBFIGP010000372.1:0-3131 GCF_041602235.1 Paraconexibacter sp. | reverse complement strand
CACTCTGCAGGACATCGAGGAGGCTCCGGCCAGCGGCCAGGAGGCGCGGGTCACGGTCACCGGCGAGCAGTTCACCTGGACCTTCGAGTACACCGGCGCGGACGGCAAGAAGTTCAGCACCAACCAGCTCTACGTCGAGCAGGGCAAGAGCGTGCGGTTCGACGTCAAGTCCAAGGACGTGATCCACGACTTCTGGGTCCCCGAGTGGCGGATGAAGATCGACGCCGTTCCCGGCATCACCACGAACTACCGGATCACCCCGACGAAGACCGGGGTCTTCCCGGTGGTGTGTGCCGAGCTGTGCGGCATCGGACACGCGTTCATGCGCCAGAGCGCCCACGTCCTCACGCCGGCGGCCTTCGAGAAGTGGATGGCGGACATGACCGCCAAGAAGGCCGGTGGGGGCGCGCCGAGCGATGACGGCGGCACCCAGACCGCGGATATCGACGGCAAGACGCTCTTCGTGGACGGCAACGGGGACTCGATCGCCTGCGGCAGCTGTCACACGCTGGCCGACGCCGGCACGAGCGGCCAGACCGGACCGGACCTCGACGAGGTCCTCGCCGGTCAGGACGCTGAGTCCATCAAGACCTCGATCGTGGACCCGAACGCGGAGATCACCGCGGGGTTCGGTGAAGGGTTGATGCCGCCGAACTACGGCGACACCCTGACCCCGGCCGAGATCGACGCCCTCGTCGACTACCTCGCCACGGCGACCAAGAAGTGAGGACCCGCCCGATGCTGCCCGCCAACCTCCGCAACGCAGGCTGGACCCGCGCAACGTTCTTCACGCTGCTCGGGATCGCCTTCTCCTACGCCCTGACGCTCGGGGCCCGTGCCGGACTGGACTACGACCCGATCCTGGACGGCGAATCCGTCCTGCAGGTCGCCCTGATCACCGCGCCGCTGTTCTTCCTCGTCGGGCTCGGACTGTTCGACTACTGGTTCTACTGGGCGTCCGGCAAGCCCGCGCGACCCGAGGACCACAGCGGCCACGGCGCGAAGAACTGGAAGAGCTACTTCTACCCGAACACCGACCACAAGGTCATCGGGATCCAGTACACGGTCACGTCGTTCTTCTTCCTGTTCGTCGGCGGGCTCATGGCCATGCTGATGCGCGCGGAGCTCGCCCAGCCGGGCCGGCAGTTCATCGATCCCGGCACCTTCAACGGCGTCTTCTCGGTCCACGCCTCGATCCTGATCTTCCTCTTCATCATCCCGGTGTTCGCCGGTATGGCGAACTACGTGCTGCCGCTGATGATCGGCGCGCCGGACATGGCGTTCCCGCGGCTCAACGCGCTGTCCTTCTGGTTCCTGCCGGTGGCCGGCGTGATGATGCTGGCCTCGTTCTTCGCCCCGGGCGGCTCGTTCGCCTCCGGCTGGACGGCGTATGCGCCGTTGTCGGACACGGCGCCGATAGGCCAGGTGTTCTTCACCATCGCGGTGCAGTTCGCGGGGGCGTCATCGATAGCCACCGCCCTGAACTTCCTGGTGACCATCATCACCATGCGTGCGCCCGGAATGAGCTTCTTCCGGATGCCGCTGCTGGTGTGGGCGAACTTCTCGACGTCGCTGCTCGTGGTCATCGCGACGCCCTTCATCGCCGCGTCGCAGTTCTTCATCCTGTTGGACCGCGCGCTGGGCTTCAACTTCTTCGACCCGTTGCAGGGCGGGGACGTGCTCATGTACCAGCACGTCTTCTGGTTCTACTCCCATCCGGCCGTCTACATCATGATCCTGCCCGGCTTCGGGATCATCAGCGAGGTCCTCGCGGTCAAGGCGCGCAAGCCGATCTTCGGCTACCGGATGATGGCGTTCTCCCTGCTGGGCATCGTGGTGCTCGGGTTCACCGTCTGGGCCCACCACATGTTCGTCAGCGGGATGCAGTCGTGGATCCGGATCCCGATGATGGTCACGACCGCGATCATCGCGGTGCCCACCGGCATCAAGGTGTTCAGCTGGCTCGCGACGCTCTGGCGAGGCGTGCTCAAGCTCGACACCCCGATGCTGTTCACGCTCGGGTTCATCACGATGTTCACCCTGGGTGGCATCTCCGGGGTGATGCTGGCGATGATCCCGCTGACGATCCACGTCAGCGACACGTACTTCATCGTCGCCCACATCCACTACGTGCTGTTCGGCGGATCGCTGTTCACGATCTTCGCCGGCGTCTACTACTGGTTCCCGAAGATGACGGGCCGCATGTACGACGAGCGACTCGGTCGCTGGCACTTCTGGCTGACCTTCATCTCGTTCAACGCGACGTTCGCCCCCATGCACCTCATCGGCGTCCAGGGCATGCCACGCCGCGTCGCCGACTACGCCGAGGAGTTCGCGGGCTGGAACCTGGCGATCTCGATCGCGTCGTTCGTCCTCGGCCTGAGCACGCTGATCTTCACGTACAACATGATCGTGTCCTGGCGCGGCGGCCCGCGGGCCGTGTCGAACCCCTGGCGCGCACTCACGCTCGAGTGGCAGGTCACCTCGCCCCCGCCCGTCTTCAACTTCGACCGGATCCCGACCGTCGTCGGTGGCCCCTACGAGTACGGGGTCCCCGGAGCTGTCCACGGGATCGTGCACGACGGCGCCGAAGTCAGTCCCACCCCCGCCGGTACCGTCGCCCAGCCGACCAAGGAGTAGCAGCGCATGAAGACCATCCTCGTCATCGCCAACGAGACGATCGGCGGCGCGAAGCTGTTCGAGACCGTCAAGGCCAAGGTCGACGCCGCGCCCGACGCGACGCGCGTCATCCTCTGCGTGCCGCGGACCAACCCGCGCCACGGCAACGTCATCTACGACGACGCTGTGTTCGAGGCCGCCCAGGTGCGGATCGATCTCGCTCGCGCGTATCTCCGTGACCGGGCCGGGATCGACATCGTCGGCGAAGTGGGTGACCCGGACCCGTACACCGCGACGATGGACGCGGTCGCCGAGCACGCGCCCGACGAGATCATCGTGTCGACCTACCCGGCGACGTCCTCGGGTTGGCTGCGCCGCGATCTGATCGAGCGGATCGAGCAGGCCTCGGGGCTCCCCGTCGAGCACGTCGTGGTCGACCTCGAGAGCGAGGGCCTCCCGTTCGCCGTCACCCTGGTCGTCGCCAACCGCACCGCGAGCCGCGACGAGATGGT
>NZ_JBFIGP010000371.1:0-3149 GCF_041602235.1 Paraconexibacter sp. | reverse complement strand
TTGGCGCGGTGGGCGTCGCGCTGCTCGAGCAGCTCGTCGACGCCGTGACCGCGAGCCGCCTCGGTCTTGATGATCGGGACGCGCCAGCCGCGTTGGGGAGCCAGCGACAGCACCGAGCGGATCTCCCGGACCATCGTGTCGGTCATCGGGTGATCGGCCTTGTTGACGACGATGATGTCCGGGATCTCCATGACGCCCGCCTTCAGCGCCTGGATCGAGTCGCCCGAGCCCGGCATCAGCACGAGCACCACCGTGTCGGCGTGGTCGATGACGTCGATCTCCGCCTGGCCCACGCCGACGGTCTCCAGCAGGACGTCCTGCTTCCCGGCCGCATCCATCAGCAGCGCGCCCTGGAGCGCGGCCTCGGACAGCCCGCCGAGCGCACCGCGGTTCGCCATCGAGCGGATGAAGACACCCGGATCGAGGAAGTGGTCGGTGAGCCGGATGCGATCGCCCAGCAGCGCCCCCTTCGTGAACGGGGAGGACGGGTCGATCGACAGCACGGCGACCTCGCGCCCCTGCTCACGGCGCAGCTTGGTGAGTGCACCGATGAGCGTGGACTTCCCGGCACCGGGAGCGCCGGTCAGCCCGACGATCGCCGCCTTGCCGGTGTGCGGGTAGACCTCGCGGACGAGCTCCCATCCCCGTGGGTCGTCGTTCTCCACGAGCGTGATCGCGCGTGCGAGCGCGCGCTTGTCGCCGGCCAGCAGACGCTGCGCGAGGGACTGCGGTTCCTGGGGCTTCGACTCGTCGGGCATGGGCGTCGCAGACTACCCTTGCGCCCGTGGATCCCGTCCTCTCCCCTCCGCTCCCGACCGATGTCCCCGACGTCGTGGTCCGCGGCGAGCCGCCGCCACTGCACGGTGGTCTGCTGACGTTCCTGCGCTTCGCCCGCCGCAACCGGATGCTGCGGTGGCAGTACCTGCGCGGAGCGGTCCGGCTGGCCGCGCTGAAGCTGCGGTACCGCGACCGGCTGCAGCTCGACGGCATGGCGTTCGTGTGCCCCGGCGTGACGTTCGAGATCGGCCCGAAGGCCGTCGTGCACCTCGGGCGCTGGTCGTGGCTCGGGCACGGGACGAAGGTCCGCGCCCACGAGGGTGAGGTGCGGATCGGCGCCAAGACCGTGCTCGGCCAGGAGTGCACGATCAGCTGCTTCCAGCACGTGTCGATCGGGCGCGAGTGCATCGTGGCCGACCGGGCGATGTTCATCGACTTCGATCACGGCGTCGTCGACGTCGAGCGACCCATCCGCGCGCAGGGCATCTACATGCGCGACGTGCGCATCGGCCACAACGTGTGGATCGGCTACGGGGCCTGCTTCCTGCGCGGCGTGACGGTCGGCGACAACGCGGTCATCGGCACCAACGCCGTGGTCACCCGCGACGTGCCCGCCAACGCGGTCTGCGGCGGCGTCCCGGCACGGGTCCTGCGGATGCGCGAGGCGCCCAGGACGCTGCGCTGGTCCTGATCGGCGTAGCGCGCGGTCCGGCGCCCGGCCGGGACCGGCGTGCTGTCAGGACTTCGCCCGCGAGCCGCACACGCCCCAGGGCGACGTGCCCTGGCGGTCGTAGAGGACCCAGGCGCGCTTGTCCTGCTCGTCCTCGGGTGCGGCCGCCGGGTCTCCGGACCCGCCCATCGCCGCCCAGGTGTCCACGTGGAACTGGTACTTGCCCCGGTACGTGCCGTCCTTCGAGACGGCCGTCGGCTCGCCGCCGGACTCGCACTCGGCGATGCGCTCGAGCACGCGGCGGTCCTTCGCGGGGATCGTGTCCGGGAGATCGACGTCGGCCGGCGGGTTCTTCGACGCGACCGAATCCCGCTTCGACGCCTTCGGGACGAGACCGAGCGCGCGCAGCGTCGCGGGCCCGGCGATGCCGTCGACCTTCAGCCGCTTGCGGCGCTGGTAGCGCTTGACCGCGCTCTTGGTCTTGCGTCCGTAGACCCCGTCGGCCTTGATCCGCAGGCGGCGCTGCAGCGAGCGGACGCGGCGGCCCCGGGAGCCGGGCTTGAGCGTGCGGACGGTCGGCGAGCCCTGCTTGGGCGCGGGGCTCGCGGTCATCTGGCTGTCGGACGACACGCCGCCGGCGGCCTCGGCCTCCTGCTGCGCGAACGCGGCGGTCGGCACCACGGCGGTCGTGGCGAGGACACTCAGCGCTATGACGGTACGGCGGAACAGCTTCACGTTGGAACGGCACCCCTCGGGTCGTCTCGGCGCCTACGGGGTTAGCTGTCGGGCTCGCGCTTGAGACTGCGCTACGCCGTCGTCTGTGACGGCGATTCGCCCCCGGACCGTCGTGGTCCACTGGGTCCCCCGTTCCTCGGAGCGCGGGGCTGCGAGGACTCGGCGTTGGGTTTCGTGCCGGGAAACCTAGCAAGGGCTCTCCCGGATCGGCAGCCCGGTGGTTCACGAGCGTTATGGCCGGCGCCTGGCAAAGCCTCAAGCTCATATCGACCCTGAGGCTCTGCCGGCGGGACGTGAGCCCGCGAGACCCGCGGATCGCCGCATGATCACGGGCATTCGACGACCCTCGAGTCAACATCGAGTGTTGGTCCCGGTACTCGCCGGGGTTCCAGAATCCCGGAACTGCGGCTGGCGCGTCCGCGCTCGGGTGATCAGCGGAACGCGGCCGCGTCAGCCCGGATCCGCGCCACGAGCTCCGGCGGGGCGACCGCGGTCGACCCGGTGTCGTACGGGGGCTGCGGGTCGTACTCGAGCATCAACTGGACGGCCTGGGCGAACTCGGTCCCGGCGATCTCCCCGGTCAGCCACAGCGCCATGTCGATGCCTGACGACACGCCGGCGGCCGTCACGACCGACCCCTCGACGACGATCCGCTCGTCGGTGGGCAGCGCTCCGAACGCCGCCAGGGACTCGAGCTCCAGCCAGTGCGTCGTCGCCCGCAGCCCGTCGAGCAGCCCGGCGGCCCCGAGCAGCAGGGCCCCGGTGCACACCGAGGTCGTCCACCGGGCGTGTTCGTGGGCTTCGCGGATCCAGGCCAGGAGACGGTCGTCGTCCAGGAGGGCCCGCGTGCCGATGCCTCCGGGGAGGACGACGATGTCGGGACGCGGCAGGTCCTCGAAGGTGGCCGTGGCCTCGAGGGCGAGCATGCCGTTGTCCGTGCGGACCAGGCCCGGCTCGTGCGCGAGCC
>NZ_JBFIGP010000370.1:0-3157 GCF_041602235.1 Paraconexibacter sp. | reverse complement strand
GCGTGCCGAGCTCGAAGCGCTGCGCCGCGTCGGACGGACGGGCCGCGGGGCGGTCACCCACGGCCCCCGCCGTCGTCCGGCGACGAGGACCGCCACGTCGCGCTACCTGCCGAGCGAGCGGGTCATCGGTGTCCTCCTCGTGCTGGTCGCGGCCGGGGCCGGGTACGCGCTGCTCAAGGGGCTCATCCCGATCCTCGTCGCGCCCGACGACACCTGAGGGACCTACGGTCCGGCGGTGCCCGTCGGACCGGCTGCGCCGGTGGGCCCGAAGGCGCCCGTGGGACCGGGCGCCCCCGTCGGTCCAGCCGCGCCGGTCGGCCCGCCGGGCAACGCGCCCGGCACGACCGGAGGCGCCGTCTCGGTCGGGGTCGCCGGCACGCCGGCGGTGGGAGCGACGCCCCCGGCCAGCGGCGTCCCGGTCGCCGTCGCCGAAGCGGCGGGCGGCGTGCGGGTCAGCTCGGCACGGCGCATGAGCCCACGGGCGGTGCCGCTCGAGGGGTCGTTCTCCACGACGCGCAGCGCGGCGTTGCGGAAGCCCTCGAAGTCGGCGAGCGACAGCGCGACGAACGCGAGTCGGTACCACGCCTCCGCGCTGTAGGGCTGACGATCGACGGCCTCCAGCAGCAGCCGCCGTGCCTCGAGCGGGCGCCCGCGGCCCTGGGCGATGGCGGCGCCCACGACGAGGGGGCGGATCGACAGCGGATCGAGCTTGGCGGCGAAGTCCGCTCGCGCGGCCGCCCGTTCGAGCGAGGCCGCGTCCTGACGGTCCCCGGCGAGCTCCTCGGCCTGCTCGGCGACCGCGTCGGCCCGCGCAGGCAGGACGGCCGACGCGATGACCGCGGCCGCCATCAGGGACGCGAGCGCGGCAACGAGCCAGCGCCCGGGTGCTCCCCCGGTCCCCGCGAGCGCCGCGACGCTGCGCTCACGCGGCGGCGTGGGCGTCGCGGGACGGGCGACGAGCGAGCCCAGCGCGAACATCGCCGGGAGCGTCGCGCCGGGAAGCGACCAGTCCCAGTCGAAGATGCCGTGCACCGTCCAGGCCACGCCCGCCGCGAGCAGCGTGACCGCCATGTCGCGGCTTCGTCCCGCGGGGAGTGACCGGATCCTCAGGAGCCCGACGCCCAGGAGCGTCGAGATGGCTCCCAGCGCCAGCAGCCCACCGATCGCGCCGGTCTCGACGAGGAACTGCAACGGGACCGAGTGCGGCTGGGCGACCGAGAGCTGGTCCTCGCGGTAGAGCCGGTGGACGACGCTGAACGACCCGGCGCCCCAGCCGCCGACGGGCCGGTCGCTGAAGCCGCCGGCCGCCTCCTTCCACCACGTCCAGCGGTTGCCCGAGTTGGCCGTGATGACGCGCCCGGGGTCGAACTGCTTGTCCTCGGCGTCCTCGGTGAACGAGGACGTGGCACGGTCCAGGGCGCCGGGGAGCCCCCCCTCGCCCGTCGCCGCCGCCACGAAGCCGAACCCGGCGGTGAGCGCCGCGGCGACCGCGAGCCCGCGCCACAGCCTGGCGCTGTGGCGGGCGGTCCAGCGCACGCGCGGCTCGAGTCGGATCAGCCCCCAGCCGACCGCCATCAGCGCGCCGAGGCAGACGGCCACGACGGCGAGCAGCTCGAGGCCCGCGTCCTCGCGCACGCTGAGCGCGACACCGTTGCCGATGAGCGCGTCCTGCGCGAAGGCGAACAGGATCGCCGGCAGGGCACACACGCCCACGACGCTCATCACGATCAGGGTGCGGAGCCGGTGCGGCCCCAGCGCGGTCATCAGCGCGAGCACCGCGAGGAGGGCGAGCATGCCGCCCCGCGAGTAGGTCATGAACTGCGTCGTGAGGAGCAGGAACGCCGCCGCGAGGCCGGCCAGCCGGACGCGGCGCGTCCGCTCGACGTCCGTGGTGAGCCGCAGCGCGACGGGCATCGCGGTGACGCACAGCAGGGCGAGCGCGTTCCAGTAGCCGAGCGGCGCCCGCAGTCGCGCGAGGTCGCGCGTGTGGTCCAGGTTCAGGAGGCCGAAGAACGACACCCCGGGGATGAGCTTCCCCCCGATCGCGTACAGCGCGGTCAGCACGCCCACGGCCAGCAGCCCCATCGCCGCGCGTTCGATCGCCTGCTCCCCCGCGAGCGAGGCCGCGACGAGCGCGACGCCCGCGACCACCGCGTACAGGACGGCGCGGTTGAGCTCGATCCACGTGCCGGACGGGTCCACGCTCCAGAGGAACGTGAGGCCGCTCCACAGGGCGAACGCGACGAGCAGGGCGACGCCGACCCGTCCGCCTGGCGCGGAACCGGGTCGCGACGCGCCGGGTCGCAGCACGGCGGTGGTCAGGAGCAGCGCGAGCACGACCGCGAGGCTGATCGTCCAGGCCGCGGCGCTGAGCCCGCTGGCGCCGTTGTGGAACAGCGCCCAGACGATGATCGCCAGCAGGGCGATCTGCGCCCGTCTGCCGTCACGCAGCGACGCGAGGGCCCCCGGCGTGGAGCCGTGCGTAGGCGCGCTGAGCGCGCGCGTGTCCTGGGAAACGACGGCCTGCACGCGCCCCGACGGTACCATCGGGAACGTGTTCGACCCGCTGTCCCTCACCCGCCCGCGACGCGCGCTGCGCAGCCGCTGCCTGATCGCGGTCGCCGCCGTGCTGCTGGCGGGCCCGGCGACCCCGGCCTCCGCCGACACGTTCACCGACGTCTACAAGGACTTCGCGAAGGACGGGGCGGTCGACCCCTGCGCCTTCACCGCCAAGCAGTTGCGGTCCGCGCGCAGCCAGGTGACGCCGGACCTCGAGCAGTACGCGCCGGACTTCCCCGCAGCGCTCGACCTGGCGATCGAGGCCCGCGCCAACGGCGCCTGCAAGAAGAAGGCGAGCACCACCGGCAAGGAGGCGCCGGCCGCCGTCGCGCCGACCCCGAGCAGCGGCGACACCGGGGGCGGTTCCGCTCCGGCCACGCCGACCGAGAGCCCGGCCCAGGCTCCTGCCGCGCCCGCGGCTCCCGCGGCGACCCCGGTCACCGAGACCCCGCAGCCCGCTCCGGTGCCGGCCGCGGCCCCCGCCGCAGCCGACGGAGCCGTCCTGGAGGCGGCCAAGCTCGAGCCGACGTCGGGACCGTCCGACGGGTTGCCCGCCGCGGTCGTCGGGCTCGGCACGCTCGCCGCCCTGCTGCTGGCG
>NZ_JBFIGP010000369.1:0-3160 GCF_041602235.1 Paraconexibacter sp. | reverse complement strand
GGCGAGGCCTGGGTCGAGGCGCACGAGGTGTCCCGCACGGGAGGCCGCGAACGGCGCGACGCGCTGCTCGACGCGCTGCTCACCGGGCGCGATCCCGCCGACCTCGGGCTCGGCGACCTCGCCACCGACCTCGGGCTGACCACCGGCGCCGGCGTGATCGTCCTCAGCGCCCGCCCCGTCCAGAGCCGCAGCCCCTCACGCGTGCTGACCTCGGCGGTCGGCGCGTTCGCCCGCGCCGGGGCACCCACGATGATCCCGCTCGCCCGGCTGCAGGACGACGAGATCGTCGTCGTGCGCCCGGTCGCCCACGAGGACCTCCACCGGCTGGTCGCCGCCCTGGACGCGCGTGGCGGCGGCTCGCGGACGGCCCGGTGCGCCTCGCCGCCGGGGTCAGCACCCGCCACCTGCTGCCCGGGGGCGCGGCCGACGCGCTCGCCGACGCGCGCGAGGCCCGTGACCGGGTGCCGACCGGCGGCGGCATGATCGCCCTGCCCACGCTCACCCCGCTCGGATGGATGACGCTGCGCTCCGGCCCCACCACCTGGACGCTCGTCCACGAGAAGGTCCGGCGGTTCCTCGAGGAGGACGCGGCGGAGGGCGGCCCGCTGCTGCACACCTTCCGCAGCTACGTCGCCAGCGACCTCAACGTGAAACTCGCGGCGCGACGGCTGCACCTGCACGTCAACACCGCCCGCTACCGGCTGGGACGGATCGCCGAGCGCACCGGCCTGGACCTGCGCGTGCTGGACGACGTGATTGCCCTGCACGTCGCCGCGATGCTCTACGAGCAGCGCTCCGAGGGCGGGGGGCCGCCCGCGACCGCCCCGGACTGAGCGGCGCGTGGTCGCAGCCGGCGCTCGAGGTCCTCGATCCGGTCCTGCCCCCAGAACAGCTCGTCCCCCAGCGCGAACACCGGCACGCCCCAGTGCCCGAGGTCCAGCAGCCGCTGCGTGTTCGCGTCCACCCGGGCCTGCAGGGACTCGTCCTGCAGCGCGGCGGCGCAGCCGGCCCAGTCGAGCCCGGCTCGCTCGCACACCGACCGCATGCCCGCGTCGGACGCGACCTCGACGCCCTCGGCCCAGATGGCGCGCGAGGCGGTCAGCACGAACTGCTCCACGCGTCCCATGTCCTTCGCGTGCTCCGAGAGGCGCAGGCAGCGCACCGCGCCCTCGCCGATGGGGTCGTGGATGCGGCCGAACGACATCCCGAGCCGGTCCGCCTCGCGCTTGGTGTCGCGCAGCGTGTGCAGGCGCTTGGACATCGGCACCGACTGGCCGCGCATCGCCATCGGCGTGACGCCGCGGAAGACGATCTCGACGTCGTAGCGCTCCGGCAGCGCGAACGCCCGCGGACCCGACAGGTACGAGTAGGGGCTGCGGAAGGAGAAGAAGTACTCCACGGTCGTCGTGCTCATGCGGCAGCCCTCCAGCCGAGATCGTCGAGTCGGTGCGCGATCTGCGGCAGGCGCTCGTGGGCGAAGAACCACTGCCCGGCGACGACCGCCACCGGCGTGTCGTACAGCTTGCGACGTTCCATCCGCCGCTCGCTCGTGACGACATCCGCGTCGGCCGGTGGCGGATCCCCACCGACGATCCGCCGCCACAGGTCCGCGTAGGCGTCGGGCTCGACCGCGCCGGACGGCTGCTCGAACCAGAGACGCCGCATCGCGGCGACCGCGAACGCCGTCCGGGACCGCTCGTCCGGAGCCGCTGCCGTCCATCGCGCCAGGAAGGCCGCCTCCTGCACGGGCACGACCTCCGTCCGCGACAGCTCGTGCCCGTCTCGCTGGGCCAGCCGCGCCGCATCCGTCACGGCGTAGCGGCGCTTGGCGGCGACGGCCGGGTCCCCCGGGATGCCGCGCTCCACGACGGGCTGGACGACGAGGTCGACCGGGCGCGACGCGAGCCGGTCGGCCAGGCCGACGAGAGCGATGGCGCTGTAGGCGTCGTCGAAGGCGACGAACAGCTCGACCGTGCCCCGTCCACCGCGGAGACGGTGCAGCGCCGCCTGCAGGCGGCGCGGCCCGTCGATCGTCGACAGCGCGACGATCGTGCGCGGGACGAGCCGCCGTTCGATGCGGTCGCGGAGGTTCATGTGACGGTCACCCGGGCGATCGTGGTCATGGAGCACCAGTAGAGGTCACGGCCGAAGCCGGGAGCAGGGAACACGACGGACTGCAGCAGGCTCGGGACGGCGGCGCGGCCGCGCTCCTCGCCGGTCTCGATGTCGACGACGGCCACCTCGTCGCGGCTGGTGCGCGTGGCGAGGGAGCGCAGGCGCGGGTTGCGCATGATCATGGTCGCCCGCCGTGACACCGCTCGCCCGAGCCGGGTGCGTCCGACCGCCGGTCCGTGGAAGTCGTGCAGGACGAGCTCGCCCGTGTCGGGGTAGCCGATCATGTGCGCGGCGTGGCCGAGCTCGCGCCGCCACAGCGGCGTGAGGCGGCCGTCGAACCGGAAGGCCTGCACGACCCCGTTGGCGGAGTCGTAGGCGACGGCGATCCTGCGCTGGGCGTCGTAGAACGGAGGATCGGTCACCGCGCCGCGCGCCGCCCCGCAGACCTCGACGCGTTCGATGTCCCGCGGGTCGGTCAGCGACATCCGGATCAGGTGCACGGGACCGGGAGCGATGCCCGCGCCCTGCATCGTCGTGACGAAGTCGTGCGCCCCGTTGTCCATGAACCAGAGGTGGCCGCCGGCGATCACCGGGTCCCACCCGTAGCTCTGCCCGGGCTGCAGGTAGGCCGCGCCCCAGTCGGTGTCGGGCCGCAGCGCCGCCCCGTCCCAGCGCAGGCGCGTCACCGCGCTCGCGCCCACGACGTACACGTCGTCGCCGTCGGCGGAGAGGCGCGCGATCGCCGCCTCGGGCAGCGGCACGTCCTCGCAGCGACGCTCCAACCGCTCGGGATCCAGCAGCACGAGCCGAGCCGGCTCACGTACATCCCGGTCGAAGTCCTTCATCACCAGCGTGCCGTCGGTCAGGACGACGAACGAGTTGTACGGGCGCTCCCCCGGCAGCCGACGGGTGACGAGCACGTCGAGCTGCGCACTCAGACGGTGGCAGTGGTTGCCGGTGACCACGTGCAGGGAGCCGTCGGCGTGGGCCGCCATGCCGCCCGGCCAGAACGGCCCGGACTCGAGGTCGGCGGACCGGTGGATCG
>NZ_JBFIGP010000368.1:0-3166 GCF_041602235.1 Paraconexibacter sp. | reverse complement strand
GCCACGTCCCACGTGCGACCGGCGACGAAGGCCAGGCCGGCCTGGTGGCGGCGGTCCCATTCCTCCTGGTCGGTGAGGAGATGCTCGATGGCGTCCGCGACGGCCAGCGGGTCGAAGGCGCTCAACGCGACGGGGGAGTCCGCGCCGGATCCGAAGACGCCCTCGGCGCTGACGCCGGCGAGGTCGACGCAGGGGAGGCCGCAGGCGAGCATCTCCTGGGGGATCAGGGAGTAGTTCGTCAGCGAGAGGACCAGGCCGACGGTCGCCTCGTTGTAGGCCGCCGCCAGCTCGGCCGGGTCGCGCACGCCGAGGTGCTCGTAGTCCACCGGCATGTCGATCTCGGCGCCGTTGCCGAAGCTGACCACCCGCAGGTCGTGGCCGCGCTCGGCCAGCTCCTGCAGGGCCATGAGCGCGAGGGGGACCGCGCGCCGGGGGGTCGCGTCGCGCCCGTACACGAGGATCGTGTCGCGCCGCCGGGGGACGGGGAGGGGCCGGTAGACGCTCAGGTCGACGCCGAAGTCGAAGAGCGACGTCGTCCCGCCGTACCGCTCGCGGACGATGTCCTGCAGCCACGGCGACGAGCAGACGGCGTGCATGCCGAGGCCGTAGGTCGCCTCCGCCCAGCGGGACTCCACGGACGTCGCGTAGAACTCGGACTCGTGGTCGTGGACGAGGTACACGCGCGCGCGGCAGCCCGGCAGGAGCATGACGGGGTGGGCGGTCTGCCATCCGGTGGCGACCACGACGTCCGCGCCGTGCCAGTCGCCGAAGCCGCGGTGGACCGGCCCCTCGATCGGGGCGAACCACTCCTGGATGTCGCGCCGCACGCGCGCGCCGCGCTCGTGCTCGCGGTGGCCGAGCTCGTCGTGCAGCCAGTAGGACACCGAGTGCCCGGCCCGCTCGAGCCGGTACATCAGCTGGAAGATCGAGTTGTGCCCGCCCGACCCGCGGTCGAACGGCGGGATGACGCACGCGATGTGCAGCGGCGCGTCGTCGGCCTGTCCGCCGAGCGGGTCCAGCAGCGGCGCCGGTCCCTCCTTCGCCAGACGGCGGACGGCGTCCCACACCACCGGGCGTGCCGCCTTGGGGATCGGCTTGCCGACGGGCGCCGACGTCGGATCCGGGCCGGACGCCCCGTTGGCGGCCCGCGCGTCCGGTGCGGCGTCGATCGCCGTGCCCTCTAGGGAGATCCGGCGCTGCACGGGCGCAGGGAGGGTGTGGGCCCGCGAGCCGAGTGCGCTGAAGACCTTGCGACCGGCGTGGTGCACCGTGGCGCGCGCGGTCCAGGAGCGCAGCGTCGCCGCGTCGTAGCCGTGCTCGCGCATCCAGGCCCGGTCGTGCAGGACGAGGCTCTTCACGTCCCGCAGCGAGGACCGCACGCCGAACCCCTCCACGTGGCCGACCGTCGCCCGCAGGCCGCGGTACTCGTCGAAGTACCGGCGCATGAACTGGACGGGCGGGTAGTCGTGGGCGTGCAGCACGGCGGCCGCGGGGACGTAGGCCTTCGCCCAGCCCGCCGCGAGCGCTGCCTGCCCGAACGCCTGGTCCTCGGAGTAGGGGACGTCGTCGAACCGCACCTGCTCCCAGCAGTCGCGCCGGTAGGCGGCGTTGACGTTGGAGATCCACGGGTCGCCGCCCGCACGCTCGACCTGGGGCGAGCCGTCGGGACCGGCCTTGGTGGCGAAGAACGCGTCGAGCTCGCGCGCGATCATCGGCGAGGTGTCCGGGCGCGCCAGGTGCGGGCCGAACACCATCCCCACGTCGTCCGCCAGGTCGAACCCGGCGAGCAGCCCGTCGAGCCACCCCGGGGCGGGGGTCGCGTCCTGCGTGAGGAACGCGACGATCTCGCCCGTCGTCCGCTGCGCCCCGAGGTTGCGGGTGCGCCCGTGCCCGAACTCCCCGGGCGGGATCTCCAGGACGACCGCTCCCGCGTCGCGGGCGATCCGGACGCTGTCGTCCCGCGAGCCGGAGTCGATGACGAGCACCTCGTCCACGCCCTGGCCGAGTGCGGCCGCCAGCAGCTCGGGGAGGAAGCGCTCGCCGTCCTTGACCGGAACGACGACCGAGACGGTGCGACGTGCGCTCATCGAACGCCGCGCAGCCTGCGGCTGGTCCTGCGCACGGAGCGCACCACGCCGCGGAAGGCCTTCAGCGTCTCGAGAGCACGCAGCGCCCCGGGCTTCTCCATGACGCGATCGAGGTCGACGTCCCACCGCTCGAGCCAGTAGAGCTTCTGCTGGGAACGCGCGACGAGCTCGTTCGTGGCCCGCGCCTGGTCGCTCAGCTGCGTCTCCAGCTCGCTGACGCGGGCGCGGAGCGCGGCGATCTCGGCGTCGCGGGTGTCGATGTCGTCCTCTACGGCCACGGGTCGAGGGTACCCCGAGGGAGGGCCGCGATGCCTGCTCGCAGGCGGTTCTGCGACCCTGCCCGCCATGCCATTCGAGGTTCTCAGCACGCGACTGGACGGTCCGAAGCTCCTGCAGCCGTCCGTCTTCCCGGACGAGCGCGGGTTCTTCTGCGAGACGTATCGCACCAACCAGCTCGCCGACATCGGCATCACCGACGACTTCGTGCAGGACAACCACTCCCGGTCCTCCTACGGCGTCGTTCGCGGCATGCACTTCCAGATCGGGGAGGGCTGCGGGAAGCTCGTGCGCTGCGGGCGCGGCTCGATCGTCGACGTCGTCGTCGATCTGCGACGGTCCTCGCCGACCTACGGTCAGTGGGAGGCGCACGAGCTGTCCGACGACAACATGCGCGCCCTCTACGTGCCGGTCGGGTTCGGGCACGGCTTCGCCGTCACCAGCGAGATCGCCGACGTGCTCTACAAGCAGTCCGCCTACTACTCGGGCGACGTGGAGCGCGGCATCTCGTTCCTCGATCCGGCGGTGGGTATCGACTGGCCGATCCCCGAGGCCGAGCGGATCTTCAGCGCCCGGGACGCCGACGCGATGACGCTCGCCGAGTTCGCCGCCAGCGGTGAGCTGCCGGACTGGTAGGGGCCTCAGGCCACGGTCACGGTGAACCGCAGCGGCTCACCGAGCGCCGCCCCCTTGCCGTCGAGGACCTCCAGCGTGAGCGTGTGCACGCCGGGGACCGACGGCGTCTCGGCCGGTGCCAGGAGCACGCGCCGGGTACCGGGGCCGACCCGAGCGGAGAGCCCGGT
>NZ_JBFIGP010000367.1:0-3187 GCF_041602235.1 Paraconexibacter sp. | reverse complement strand
GTTCTCGGCGCCGTCGATCCGCGGGACCCCGGCGAGCTCGTCGAGCGAGGTCGGGAGCGTGCGGGTCTGGGTGACGCTGAGGAACGGCGACATGATCGACTCGCCGGTCGGGTCCTCGCCGAAGCCGAGCACGTGGCCCAGCTCGTGGAGCACCACGGTCAGGAGGTCGTATCGGGCGGTCGGGTCGTCGGGGTGCAGCAGCGTCCAGCCGATCCCGCCTGCTGTGGCGTCGATCGTGACGGTGGTGCCGACCGTGACACCGAGCTGGCCCTCGGGCAGATCACCGATCGTGACCGTGACACCGGTCCAGTCCAGGTCGGGCACGAGCGTCTGCCACATCGCCTGGGCCTGTGCGACGACCGGGGCGAGGATAGAGGTGGTGAGCTCGGCGGCCGGAGGTCCGCGGGCGAGCGCCTGGTCGGCGACCCCAGGGGCCGATGCGGGTTGCGAGGTCGCCGGAAGACCGCTGGTCCCGTCGTCCTCGGTGACTGCGACGGGGGGCGCGACGTCGGCCTGATCGCCGGTGCCGCCGCCCGCGGAGGAGCCGCCGGTGACCGCCGCGACGGTCGGCGTGGTGCCGATCGGCTCGGGCGTGATCGGGTCGGGCTCGTCGGCGACCGGCGCGTCGATACCGGCGTCGATGCCGGCGACCTCGGGCAGCGCCACGGCGGACGGGTCGATCAGCATCGGCGACGGATCGGCGACCGCCGGCCCCATGGTCGGCGTCGCGCCCTCCACCAGGACCTCGGTGAGCGCCACGCCCGCATCCTTCACGAGCTCAGGCGTGACCGGCGGTGGTGGCGGCGGAGGCGGCGGGGGTGGCGGTGCGACGTAGGCCACCACCGGGGTGTAGGTCGGCGCGATCGGCGCGGGGGCGACGGGGGCCGCGGAGATCACGGAAGGCTCGGGTGCGGCGCTGATCGTGGCCGGGGCGGTGGTCGACGCCGTCGGCTGCGCGGCGGGCGCGGGGGCCGGCTCGGCCGCCGGAGCCGGCTGTGCCGCAGGCGCCGGAGCGGGAGCAGGCTGTGCCGCGGGAGCGGGCGCGGGTGCCGGAGCGGGCGCCGGGGCGGGCGCGGGTGCCGGAGCGGGCGCGGGAGCAGGTGCCGGGGCGGGAGCCGGAGCCGGGGCGGGCGCGGGTGCGGGTGCGGGAGCAGGCGCCGCCTTCGGCGCGGGAGCCGCAGCCGGAGCGGGCTTCGGCGCGGGTGCCGCGGCAGGCTCCGGCGCGGGTGCAGGCTTCGGCGCAGGTGCAGGCTTCGGCGCAGGTGCAGGCTTCGGCGCGGCGTCGGCCTCCGGCGCAGGGGCGGCCTTCGGCGCTGCCGCCCGCGTCACGGCCGCCCGGGCCCGGGGTGCGGCGGTCGCGGCCTTCGCGGCGGCGGAGGCCTTGGCCACGGGGGCGCTCGCCGGCGCTGTCCCTGCGGCAAGCGTCGGCGGCACGGTGCCGCTCGAGTCGATGACCGGCGACGGCCCTCCGCCCGCGGACGTCGTCTGGGGCGTGGAGATCGACGGAGGCAACGTCCCGGTCTGGACGACCACCACGCCGGCGGCGGGTTCCGCGCCATCGGCCGACACGAGGGTCGGCGGGGTCGCTCCGATCGTCTGCGTGACGACGTCAGGTCCGCTCAGCGACCCGCTTCCGCCACCCGCCGTCGAGCTGGGTTCGGACGTCGACGGAGCCGTTCCGCCGCCGGACGATCCGCCTGAGTTCTCGTAGCCGTAGGTGTTCTGGATGACCGGTATCGCGGCCTCGGCGGCACCGGCGGCCACAGCCGCGTTGCGGACGACGGTCCGGGCGACGCTCGCAGGCGGCGCCTGCGCGGTGGCGCGGGTCGCCACCGCGGCAGCGGCCGCGCCGGTCGCGCCGGTCGCGGCCTGGCGCCGAGCCGCCGGACGACTCGGCGGCGGCTTGGAAGCAGCGGTCTTTGCGTCGAACGCAGGGAAATCGAAGCGAGGAATCGCGACCGCAGGCAGCGCATCGACGGTGCGTGCGTCGCGCAGCGCCGTACCGAGCGGCACCGCGTAGGTCATGACGAGCGAGAGGATCAGCACGATCGCCAGCGCCTTGGCCGAGGGACCGCGCCGCAGGCCGATGATGCTCGGAGTCCGGGCGGTGCCGGCACCGAGGCTTCCGCCGCCTCCCCCGGGGGCGAGCGCTGGTCTGAATGGCTGTTGGAACGGTGTCAGCACGACTGGACTGGCGGACGTTCGTCCTGGACCCAGCGCATCGAGCAGGGAGATGGCACGTTCCAAGTGCGACACCCGTGGACACGGGTGCCAACCCCTTGTTCCCCGGTCCCCCGAGGGCGCACTCCCGCCGAGCGCAAGGGTGAACCTACGGCGAACGCGCCATCCAAGTCAAGGCGATTCCCAAAATCGCAACACCTGTCGTGCTGAAGGAACTACGGCAAGTTGCGCAAATCTTGATCTACGACAATCTGGGGGAACCCAGGATCAGCGACGTGCTGTCGCGTGACCCCGGCACACCGGTCGTCCGGACCCGAACGAAAGAATTCAGGTTCTCGGCCGATCGTCGACTAAGGTAGGAGTCGAACACCAAAGACAGAAGAGAGGAGGACCCATGAGAGTCCTCTGTGCGAAGTGCCTGCGGCTCTGGCCCGCGGCACGTGTCTCGGACCGAGCGAGCTGCCCCCACTGCGGCGGCTTCCTCCGTCACTCCTAGACACGTCACACTGCCGAAGCCCCGTTCTTGCGAGCGGGGCTTCTGTCGTTGTGCCCGGCCTCAGAGGGCGAGCACGAGCTTGCCCCGGTTCTCCCCCCGGAACAGCCGCAGCAGCGTCGCCGGGAACGCGGCGAGGCCGCCTTCCACCACGTCCTCGTGAGCCACGAGGCGCCCTTCGGCCAACCACCCCGCCATCTCCTTCGCGGCGTCGGCGTAGCGGTCGGCGTAGTCGAACACCACCATCCCCTTCATCGACGCGCGGTTGACGAGCAGGGACATGTAGTTCGAGGGGCCCTTGTACGACTCGGTCGCGTTGTACTGGCTGATGGCGCCGCAGATGATCACCCGCGCACCGCGGGCCAACCGCGTCAGGACCGCGTCGAGGATGTCCCCTCCGACGTTGTCGAAGTAGATGTCGACGCCCTTCGGCGCCAGGTCGCGCAGCGCCTTGGCGACGTCCGCGTCCTTGTAGTCGATGGCGGCGTCGAACCCGAACTCCTCGATGATCAT
>NZ_JBFIGP010000366.1:0-3214 GCF_041602235.1 Paraconexibacter sp. | reverse complement strand
TACGACCACGTGGTCGCCACCAACCTGCTGCACGAGCTCGACGACCCGCAGGCCTTCCTGGCTCGCTGCGCCGGCGTCCTTGGCCCCGACGGACTCGTGCACGTGTCCGTGCCCAACCCGACGTCGCTGCACCGTCTGGTCGCCCTCGAGATGGGGCTGCTCGACGACCTCGGAGAGCTGTCCGCGCGCGCGGAGGAGTTCTCCACGCGCCGCATGCTCGACCGCAGGACGCTGCGCGAGTACGCCCAGGAAGCCGGGCTGGAGATGTCCGCGGCGACGGGCGTCGTGTGCAAGCCACTGCCCAACGCGCTGATGGAGCAGCTCCCGCCCGACGTCCTCGACGGCCTGGACCGCGTCTCGCACCGCGTCCCGGACCTCTGCGCCATGACCCTGGTGACGATGCGCCATGCCTGAGCCCGTGACCGTCGTCGGCGGCCAGGTCGCCGGGCTCGTCGCCGCCGACGCGCTCGCGCGAGCGGGACGCGAGGTCCACCTCGTGCTGCCGACCCGTGGGGTGGGCGGGGGTTTCCTGCCGTTGCGCCGGGACGGGCGCCGCCTGGAACTCGGCGTGCGGCTGCTCGAGCTCGGCTACGAGGACGACCACGCGCCGCCGCCGCTGGCGGATCACGTTCCGGGGTTCGGCGGCCACCGCCCCTACACCACGCTCGTGCGTTCCTGGGTCACCGAGCTGGTCGGCGACCGGCTCCGCGAGGTCGCGCCGCCGAGGATCACGCTGGACGGCCGCTCGCACGACGACGTGTACTTCACCGTGGACCTCTCACCGCTGCCCGACATCCTCGGGCCGCGCCAGCGCGAGGAGGTGGCCCGCGAAGCGGCCCAGGCGGCCGCCACCCTCGGGGATCAGGGCGTGCTGGACGACCTGGGGGATCTCACCCTCGACGAGGCATCGCGCACCAACCACGGCGAGACCTTCCACCGCACGCTGATCGCCCCGGTCGCCGACAAGTTCCTCGCCGACGGCTCCGCGCGGACGCTCGCCGCGTGGCGCCGCAAGGTGTGGATGCCGCTGTTCTGGCCGCGCACCGTCGTGGAGGCCTGCGACGGCGGCCCGTCCTTCCGCCCACGGCGGCGGTTCGAGACGGTCGGCGACGACGGCCCCGGAGCCGTGATCGAAGCGCTGCTGCGACGGCTCCGTGACGCGACGGACGTCGTGATCGAACCGGTGGGACCGCTGGTCGAGGCCTCCCCCCACGGCAGCGAGGTCGAGCTCGTGATCGACGGCCGGGCCGAGCCGATCCGGGCCACGCGACCGATCCTGGCCACAGGGGCCCGCGAGCTGTTCGGCGCGGTCGGCCACGAGTACCGCGTGGAGCGGGCACGATCGGTCATCGCCTGGCTGGAGGTCGCGATGGACGAGCCCCTGCCCCTCCATCACGTCGTCGACGAGGACAACCCGGTCGTGCGGGTGAGCGACAGCGGCCCGGGCGCGCGGCCGCGCACGCGCGTCCTGTGCGTGGAGCTCCGCCACGACCTCGCCGCCGAGCGCGCTCCGGAGGCGGCCCGCCGCGGCCTCCTGGACGCCGGCATCCTGGACCCGGTCGCCAGCGCCGTCCCGGTCTTCAGCGGGGCCATGGACACCTACGACGCCCCGACCGCCGAGACGCGGGACGCGCACGCCGCCGCGCTGGCGCGGCTCGAGGCGACGGGACTGGACGCACTCGTCGTCGGGGGCGCCACGGCCCCCGGCGCGGACGCCTTCAACGAGCAGGTCGTCGCCGGGCTGGCGGCCGCGGAGGCCCGCGCATGAGCGCCCTGACCCCGCACGCGCTCGACGCCTACGCGGAGCGCTACTACCTCAACCAGGAGGACGTCGCCGACCTGCACGTCGAGGACCTGCAGCAGGAGCACTCCGCCGACCTGATCGCGCGCGCGATCAGGGGCTGCGGGCGGGTGCTCGAGCTCGGGTACGGCGTCGGCCTGATGACAGGGGCGCTGCGCGACCGCGGCGTGCCGATCGAGGTCGTCGAGGGGTCACCCCTGCTGGCCGCCCAGGCGCGTGCGGCCCACCCCGGGCTGGTCGTCCACGAGGCGATGTTCGAGGCCTTCGCCCCCGCCACTGCGTTCGACGCGGTCCTCGCGCTGCACGTCGTGGAGCACGTCGACGAACCGCGTCCCCTGCTGACCCATCTCGCGGGGCTGCTGCGGCCGGGGGGCAAGCTCGTCGTCGTCGTGCCGAACGCCGAGTCCCTGCACCGGCGGCTGGCCGTGCGCATGGGCCTGCAGGAGCGGCTGGACTCGCTCTCGCCCCGGGATCACCTGGTGGGCCATCAGCGCGTCTACACGCTCGACGAGCTCCGTGCGGACGTCGAGTCCGCGGGCCTGCAGTGCACCGAGGAGCTCGGATGGTTCCTCAAGACCCTGCCCAACTCGATGATGCTCGACTGGCCCAGCGAGCTGCTCATCGCCCTCAACGAGATCTCCGACGAGCTCGAGCCTCGCCAGCTGGCGAACATCGGCCTCGTCGCCACCAAGGAGCCCTAACCGCCATGGCCCTCGCAGACTGCCGCATCGTCGGCTTCCCCAAGATCCACGACCCCCGCGGCAACCTGACGTTCGTCGAGGGCGGCAACCACGTCGACTACGACATCAAGCGCGTCTACTACATCTACGACGTGCCGGGCGGCGCCGAGCGCGGCGGCCACGCGCACAAGCAGACCTGCGAGATGCTGATCGCGATGAGCGGCTCGTTCGACGTCGTGCTCAACGACGGCCAGGTCGAGCAGCGCTTCCACCTCAACCGCTCGCACTACGGGCTGTACGTCCCGCCGATGACGTGGCGGCATCTCGAGAACTTCTCGTCCGGATCGGTGTGCATGGTGCTCGCCTCGCACCGATACACCGAGGAGGACTACTACCGGGCCTACGAGGACTTCGAGGCCGCCCTCGAGGTCCAGGCCGCCGCACCGGCGGCGCACCGCGGGCTGCCGCACGCCGCGTAGCCGATGGCCCCCGTCGTCCCGTTCCTGGACCTCGGCGCCGCGTACGAGGAGCTCCGTGCCGACCTCGACGCGGCCGCCCTGCGCGTGCTGCACTCCGGCTGGTACGTCCTGGGCCCGGAGGTCGAGGCGTTCGAGCAGGAGTTCGCCACCTGGGTCGGGACCGCGCACGCAGTCGGCGTCGCGAGCGGCCTGGACGCCCTGGAGCTGGCGCTGCGGGCCCTGGACATCGGCCCTGGGGACGAGGTCGTCGTCCC